>JACZVL010000034.1 GCA_022572685.1 Pseudomonadota bacterium | reverse complement strand
ATGCGGAGCTGACCCTCGGGCTGCTCGACGCCATGACCGAGGCCTTCGGGGCGCGCGGGCTCGGCAAGCTGATCGCGGCCCGCACCGAGGCCCAGCGCGCGGCCTACGGGGCGCGCATCCGGCCCCGCTGGCCGCTCAAGCGGCGGGTCGAGGCGCTGGCGCGCATCCGCTCCGAGGAGGGCTACATGGCCGAGGTGCGCGCCACCGGGCGGGGCGTCTACCTGCTGGTCGAGAACCACTGCCCGATCTGCGCCGCCGCCCGGGCCTGCCGCGGCCTGTGCCAGCGCGAGCTCGAGCTGTTCCGAGAGGTGCTGGGCCCGGACGTGGAGGTGACACGCCTCGACCACCTGCTGAGCGGCGCGCGGCGCTGCAGCTACCGCATCCGCCGCGCCCCGGCCCCCTGAGGCGTCTCCTCGTAATGCTCTGTTAAATAAGGAGAAACACCGAAATATAGGGGACTGTCCCCTATTCGCAGAGCAGGGCGCGGACGCGGGCGCGCAACTCCGGCACCAGCTCCGCCTCGAACCAGGGATGGCGCTTGAGCCAGCCGGTGTTGCGCCAGCTCGGGTGCGGCAGCGGCAGCACCGTCGGCCCGCAGTCGGCCCAGGCGCGCACGGTCTCGGTCAGGTTGCCCCGCCGGGCGTCGAGGTAGCGGCGCTGGGCGTAGCGGCCGACCAGCAGGGTCAATTGCACCGCCGGCAGCGCCGCCAGCAGCGGCGGGTGCCAGAGCGGCGCGCATTCGGCCCGGGGCGGGTTGTCGCCGCCGCGCGGGTTCCGCCCCGGATAGCACAGCCCCATGGGGACGAAGGCGATCCGGTCCTGGTCGTAGAAGGTCTCCCGGTCGATCCCCAGCCAGGCGCGCAGGCGGACCCCCGAGGGATCGTCGAAGGGCATGCCGGTCTCGTGCACCCGGGTGCCCGGCGCCTGGCTGACGATCAGCAGGCGCGCCGTGGCCCGGGCCCGCAGCACCGGCCGGGGACCGAGCGGCAGCTCGGCCGCGCAGACCCGGCAGGCGCGGGCGGCGCACAGCACCCGGTCCAACTCGGCTTCCGTGGTTTCCCGGGCCGTGGATTCCGGGGCCGTCATGAGGTTCCGCCCAGGCCGTCACGGAGAAGTCGATCGACGAACTCGGGCACCACCCGGCTGGCCGGTCCGTAGTGGCGCTCGGCGAACAGGCTGTGGCCCTCCGAGGGCTCCAGGTTGAGCTCCACGGTGTGGGCGCGGCCGCGCTCGCGCACGTCCTGGACGAAGCCGGCCGCCGGATAGACGCTGCCCGAGGTGCCGATCGAGACGAACAGCTCGCAGGCCTCGAGCGCGGTCAGGATGCGGTCCATCGCCATCGGCATCTCGCCGAACCAGACCACGTCGACCCGCAAGGCCCCCAACCGGCCGCCGGCCTGGCCGCAGGCCGGGCAGGGGGTTTCCAGGTTCATGTCCGCGGACCAGGGCCCGGCCACGCCGCAGCGCAGGCAGCGCGCCGAGAGGATCTCGCCGTGCATGTGGACCAGGTTCTTGGAGCCCGCGCGCTCGTGCAGGTTATCGATGTTCTGGGTGACCAGCAGGACCTCGCCCGGCCATTCCGCCTCCAGCCGGGCGAGCGCGCGGTGCGCCGGGTTCGGGCCGATGTCGTCCGACAGCAGGGCGCGGCGGCGCGCGTTGTAGAAACCATGGACCCGGGCCGGGTCGCGCTCGAAGGCTTCCGGGGTCGCCACGTCCTCGAGGCGCACCCGGGACCAGATGCCGTCGGGGTCGCGGAAGGTATGCAGGCCCGATTCCCGGGATGTCCCGGCACCGGTCAGGATGACGATTCCACGCGCGGAGGTTTGCGGCATGACGCCGGCGATGATAGACGAGGCTGGTTCCGCGAAACAGGCCCCCCAGGGCGGCTGGCGGCCCGGGCGGGACCGAAATACGGCAAGGGAGGCGTGGCCGTGAGCGAGATCGCTGTCCTGTTCGTCTGCACCGGCAATATCTGCCGCTCGCCGACCGCCGAAGGCGTGATGTGCGAGCGCCTGGCCGAGGCCGGGCTGGCGGCGCGGGTCACGGTCGATTCGGCCGGGCTCGAAGGCTGGCACGCCGGCGACCCGCCGGACCCGCGCGCCATCGCCTGCGCGGTCGCGCGCGGCTACGACCTCGCGCCGCAGCGCGCGCGCCGGTTCAGCCGGGCCGATTTCGACGACTTCTCGCTCATCCTGGGCATGGACCGGGGCCATGTCTCGGCCCTGCGCGCGCGCCAGGGAGATGGCGCCACCGCAAGCCGAGTTCGGCTGTTTCTCGATTTCCTGCCGCCCGACGACCCGCAGTTCGGCCGCGACGTGCCCGATCCCTACTACGGCGATGCGAGCGGCTACGAGTTGAGCCTCGATTTGATCGAGCGGGCCACCCCGGGGCTGATCGAGGCCTTGAGGCGGGACTTCCCGTGACCGACGAGGCGGCCCGGACGCCGGGCTTCGGTGATGCCATCGAAGCGGCCATGGGGCAGCGCCCCTCCCAGGTCAGCGCCCTATCGGGTGGCGGTGTCGGCACGGTCTACAAGGTCGAGTTCAAGGATGGCGCGCGCCTGGTGGCCAAGGTTTCGGAGACCGGCGGCCTGGCGGTCGAGGGCTTCATGCTGGGCTATCTCAAGATGCACAGCGAGCTGCCGGTGCCCGAGGTCCTGCACGCCGCCGACAAGCTGCTGCTGCTGGAATTCGTCGAAACCTCGGGCGGGGTGACCGCCGGGGCCGAGACCCACGCGGCCGAACTGCTCGCCGCGCTGCATGGCATCAGCGCCGAGAACTTCGGCTTCGAGGGCCCGACCGTGATCGGCACGCTGCCGCAGCCCAATCCCTGGACGCCGCGCTGGCGCGACTTCTTCCGCGACCAGCGCCTGCTCTACATGGGGCGGCTGGCGCTCGACCGCGGCAACCTGGTCCGGGCGACCTTCGCGCGCCTGGAGAAGCTGTGCGGCCGAATCGAGGATTACATCGCGGAACCGGCCCGGCCCGCGCTCATCCACGGCGACTGCTGGGGCGGCAACGTGCTGACCCGCGGGAATCGCATCGCGGCCTTCGTCGATCCGGCGATCTACTACGCCGACCCGGAGATCGAGCTCGCCTTCTCGACCCTGTTCTCGACCTTCGGCACGGCCTTCTTCGACCGCTACCGGGAGCTGCGGCCGATCGCGCCCGGCTTCTTCGAAGCGCGCCGCGACATCTACAACCTCTATCCGCTGCTGGTGCATTCGGCGCTGTTCGGCGGTCAGTATCCGGACCAGGTCCACCGGACGCTGGCGCGCTATGCCTGATACGCGGGCCGGGAACGGCGCAATCGGAACCCAGGATCGGATTGGCCTGGGCATCGCCGGCATCCTGATCGGCACGTTCGCTCTATCGATCATGGACGGGCTCGCCAAGTGGCTGGGTCAGGGCTACCCGATCGCCGAGCTGGTGTTCTTCCGCAGCCTCTTCGCCCTCCCGCCGGCGCTGTTCATTCTGTGGCAGCAAGGCGGCGGGCGGGCCTCCCTGGTGCCGCGGTGGAAGGCCGGCCACGTGATCCGGGCGGCCCTTGGACTGGGCGCCATTTTCGCCTTCTTCAACGGCTTGCGCTACCTGCAGCTCGCCGAGGCCCTCTCGATCGCCTTCGCCGCGCCGCTGTTCGTCACCGCGCTCTCGGTGCCGATCCTGGGCGAGCGCGTCGGCCCGCGCCGCTGGGCGGCGGTGGTGGCCGGCTTCCTCGGGGTCCTGGTCATGACCCGCCCCGGCGCCGAGACGTTCCGGCCCGAGGCGCTCTACATCCTGGCGGCGGCGCTGTGTTATGCGCTCGCCATGCTGGTGACCCGGCGCCTGGCGCGGACCGACACCACCCCGGCGATCATGCTGAGCGGCATCTCCATCTCGCTGGTGGTCAGCGGCCTGGCGCTGCCGTTCGGCTGGCGCACGCCGGTAGGAGGCGATTTCTGGCTGTTCGTGTTGCTGGGCCTGGTCGGCGGTATCGGCATGTACTTCATGACCCAGGCCTACCGCTACGCCCCGGCGGCGGTGATCGCGCCCTTCGATTACACGGCGCTGATCTGGGGCACGCTGATCGGCTGGCTGGTATGGCATGAGCTGCCGGGCGCCAACGTCTGGCTCGGCGCCGCCATCGTCATCGCCAGCGGCCTCTACATCGTCCACCGCGAGACCCGGGCCGGACCCAGGGCCGCGCGCCGGGCCGCGCGCCGGGCCGCACAATGATCGGCCTCGACGTCTCCGGGGTCCTGACGGACTTTCCCGAGACCCGGGTGGCCCTGATCGTGGCCCGCGATCTGGAACCCGGCCGGCCGCGACCGCCGGCGCTGGATGCCGCCCTGGCCGAGGTCGAGGCCGAGGTCGCCGGGTTCCTGGCCGACCGGGCGCTCGCCGAGGTGCCCGAGCTCCAGGTCTGGCGCGCGGCCTACAAGGCCTTCGGCGTCAAGAAGACCAGCTACCGCTCCTCGGTCGAGCGCCTGCTCAAGCAGATCCAGCAGGGCCGCGGCCTGCCCCGGGTCAGCGATCTGGTCGACTGCTACAACGCGGTTTCGGCCCGGCATCGCCTGCCGATCGGCGCCGACGACCTGGACCGGGTGACGGGCGGCCTGGCGTTCCGCCGGGCACGGCCGGGCGACGACTTCTTCGCGCTCGGCGCCGAACCCGCGAGCGACGACCCGCCCAAGCCGGGCGAGGTGGTCTACGCCGACGGCGAGAAGCTGCTGTGCCGGCGCTGGAACTGGTATCAGGACGCGCGTAGCGCGACGACACCCGCGACCCGGCACGCCGTGCTCACGGTGCAGTGGCTGGGTGGCGGCACGGCGTTGGAGCCGGCGGTCGAGGAGACCTGCGCCTGGCTGGCCGAACATTGCAAGGCGCACATGGCCTGGGCCATCGCCGAGGCCGGGGCCCCTAACGTCGAGGTCGATTAGAACAGGCGCCCGGCTAGAACAAACGCCCGGCTTGCCGGCCGCGTTTCTCCAGGTACTGCTGGTGATAGTCCTCGGCCAGGTGGAAGGGACCGGCGGGCGCGATCTCGGTGACGATCTCGCCGGGATAGGTCTTGGCGGCGGCAAGGCGCGCCAGGGACGCCCGCGCCGCGGCCTCCTGCTCCGGGCCGTGGGTAAAGATCGCCGAGCGGTACTGGCTGCCCACGTCGGGACCCTGGCGGTCGGCTTGCGTCGGATCGTGGACCGCCCAGAACACCTCGAGAAGCTCGTCGTATCCGACGCGCGCCGGATCGAAGGTGACCTCGACCGCCTCCGCGTGCCCGCTCTGGCCGGTGCAGACGATCTCGTAGCTCGGGTTCGGAGTGTCCCCCCCGGTGTAGCCGACCCGGGTGGTGGTGACGCCGGGGACGCGCCGATACGCCACCTCGACGCCCCAGAAACAGCCGGCGGCAAAAGTCGCCTTGTCCATGGCGTTTTTCCTCGTCGCTTCGATCACAGCGGAGTCTAACCCGGATGGCCGGAAAAGACCACGGCGGCGACACGGCGGCGACCGGCGCCTCACCCCACTGGTTCGGCCAGGGCCACCCGCAGTTGGCACGCCAGGTCGTGGCGCCGGAACGGCTTGCTGAGGACCGTCGCCCCCTCCGCCAGCAGGCCCGAGCTGCGCGCCTCCGCATCGGCGTAACCCGACATGAACAGGACCCGCAGGTTCGGCCGCGCCTGCCGCGCCCTCTGGATCACCTCGGGACCCAGGAGACCGCCCGGCAGCATGACGTCGGACAGCACCAGATCGATCCTGGGCGTGGCCTCGAGAACCGCGAGCGCTTGCGCACCGTCCTGGGCGGACACGACCTCGTAGCCGAGGCTTTCGAGCATGATCACCGCGAGGTCGAGGACCTCCGGGTCGTCCTCGATCACGAGAAGGGATTCGCCCGTCGCGCGCGGCGCCTCGGTCTCCGGTTCGAGTTCCGGATCCGGGGCCTCGGCCTCGACGCGCGGCAGGTAGAGCCGCACCGTGGTGCCGCGCCCCGGCTCGCTTTCGATGATGGCGAATCCGCCCGACTGGCGCGCGAAGCCGTAAACCATGGAGAGCCCAAGCCCGCTGCCCTCGCCCACGGGTTTGGTGGTGAAGAAGGGCTCGAAGGCCCGCGCCAGAACTTCGGGCGCCATTCCGACGCCGGTATCGGTAACCGCAACCGTTACGTAATCGCCGGGCGCAACGTCGGTCATCTCGGCGGCCGCCCGCCGATCGATCGTCTCGATCGCGATCTCGATGGTCAGCTCGCCGCCCTCGGGCATGGCTTGGCCGGCGTTGATCGCGAGGTTGAGCAGGGCGCTCTCCATCTGCGCCGGGTCGGTCTCGATGCGCCCAATATCGTCCCCGGTCAGGAACCGGACCTCGATCGTCTCCGCCAGGGTCCGGGTCAACAGCGCGGACATGCCGCCGAGCAACTGGACAGGATCGAGAACTCTTGGCCGCAACGGCTTCAGGCGCGAGAAAGCCAGCAACTGCTGGGTCAATTCCGAACCCCGGCCGGCGGCCCGGATCACGGCCTGGACCTGTGGGTCGTCGGTGCCGATGCGATCCTCCAGGAGCTCCGCGTTTCCCAGAATCACGGCCAAAAGGTTATTGAAGTCGTGCGCCACGCCGCCGGTCAACTGCCCGACCGCTTCCATTTTCTGAGTCTGGCGGAGGTGCGCCTCCAGGCGCTTGCGCTCGGAGATATCGCGCATGGCGCCGATGAACACGCGCTCATTCCCGATCCAGACCTCGCTGACCGCCAGTTCAAGTTCCAGCATCTCGCCGTCCTTGCGGACGCCCCTGACCTCGCGCGGTCCCTTGCCGATGATCCTGCCCTCGCCGCCCCCCAGGTAGCGCTGGATATAGCCGTCGTGCCGCGCGCGATCCCCTTCGCCAACGAGTTGGGAGACGTTCTCGCCGAGAAGCTCGTCGGCTTCGTATCCGAACAGATCGAGCGCCGCCGGGTTGACCGATTCCACGATCCCCTTCGAATCCATGGTCACGAGAGCGTCGGCGATGTTCTCCATGATCGCGCGCGTGCGCTCCTCGCTGGTTTTCAGCGCGATCACCACCTCGCGGTTCTCGCGCTCCAATTTCTGGTGCCGCCGGCACCGGCTCAAGGCGCGAAGCAGACTCGGCGGATCGACCGGCTTGCTTAGAAAGTCCTCGGCGCCCTCGCGCAGCGCACGCACCGCGAACTCGGTGTCGGCATGGCCGGTCATGATCAGGAAGGCCAGGTCGGGCCGCTGCCGCTTGAGCGTCGCGATAAGATCGATGCCGCTGTCGGGCCCCAGCTTGATGTCGAGCAAGGCGACATCGGGTTCGAACTCCGCGGTGACGCGACGCGCGGATTCGATGCCGTTCGCGACGGCCACCTCGTAGCCTGCCGGCTGCAGCAGGTCGGTCAGCGAACTCAGCAGGTCCGGATCGTCGTCGACCAGAAGAATCCTGCCGCGCCCGTCCGGCGTGGAGGACGTCTTCATTTCACTTCCCCGACGGGTGGCGGCGCCGAATCACCCGCCACGCCCCACACGATCTCCAGCAGTTCCACCGCATCGAAGGGCTTGAACAGGCAGCCCGCCACCGATACCGACCGCAGCGGGTTGACCGTCGCCCCGCCATCACCGGGAACTCGGGCGCCGGGAATTCGGGCGATCACGACCGTCTTGGGATTCGAGCCGCTTTCCCGAACCGCCAAATAGGCCACCAACCCATGCACGATGGTTCGGCCCAGGTCGAGAACGAGCACATCGGATCCGGATAGGGGTCCCGCTTCCAGGGCCTCCGCTTCGGTCCTCGCCAGACACAGCGTCTTGCCCTGTTCGCCGAGATAATCCGCAATGCGCGGCCCCAGCAGCCCGCTCGAATCCAGGACCACCAGCATGCCGCCGGGTCCAAGACCGTGAAGCCGCTCGGACACCCGGTCCGCGGTCTCGGGCGTGCTCAGAATGATGAAATTGTCATCTCCGACCACGGTCGCGATCAGGTTGTCGATCCGGTAACCGGTCATCAGTACGATCTTCTTTCCGGGCAGCGCGCGGCGCAGCGGGAGCAGGATTTCGACGCCGGTCAACCCGGGCAGCTTGACGTCCAGGAACACCATGTCGAAGGCCCTTGCCCGGGCCAGATCGAGAGCGCGCTGCGCGCTGTAGGCCACGACCACCCGATGCCCATCCGCCTCCAGCATGTCGGCGACGCCCGACGCCAGATCCCGCTCGTCATCCACGACCAGTATGTCGAGCGAGCTCATGCGGCGGCCCCCTTCATGTCCGCCTCGGGATCGAGCCAAAGGCGGACGGTGGTGCCACGGCCGACCTCGGTCTCGACCTCGATGCCGCCGCCGTGCTGCTCCATAATCTGCTTGACCACGGGCAAGCCCAGGCCGACGCCGAAACCCTTGGTGCTGAACAGCGGCTCGAAGATCCGCTCGTAGACTTCCGCCGGCATTCCCGAACCCTGGTCCTCGAACACCACCTCCACCCGGCCCGCGCGCGCGCAGGTGCGCACCGTCAGCGAATCCCCCACGCGCGCGGGCTTGGCTTCCTCTTCACCCAGCATCGCCTGGCAGGCGTTGTCGAAAATGTTGATCACCGCGCGCCGGAAGCGGCCGCGATCGAGGGCGACGGTGGTTCCCGGCAGATCGAGGTCGCGGCGCAGGACAATCCCCTCGGGCACAACCTGCTCGTCCAGGACGCCGGCCAGCCAGTCGTCGAGTGGGGTGGGTACCGGCTCCAACCCGGTGATGCGGGTGAAGTCGAGCAACTCGTCGATGATCCGGTCACAGCGCACCACGCTGCGCTCGATTCGCTCCAAAGAACGACCGACACGCGGCGTCACATCCTTCAAGCTGTCGCGCAGGACAAAGACCGACGTGCGCACCACCCCTAGCGGATTGCGCAGCTCGTGGCTGACCGTCGCCGTCAACTGGCCGAGGGTCGCCAAGCGGCCCTGCCGCAACAATTCGCTCTCGAGTCGCTTGCGCTCGGTGATGTCGGTAACCAACACGAAGACCCCTTTGACCGTGCCGTCATCCGAGAAGTGCGGGACGTAAGTCGGCTGGACATCACGGGTTCCGGCATCCTTGGTTGGGATGCTGGTCTCGAAAACGACCAGCTTCCCCGACAGGGCCTTCGCGAGATTTTCCGCGATGGCGCCGTAGGCGGCTTCCCCGACAACCTCCCGGACACGCCGCCCGCACACTTCCTCGGAGGAAATTCCGAACCATTCCTCGTAGCGTTTGTTGATGAACCGGTATCGTTGATCCGCGTCCATGTAGGCGATGACGGCGGGCACATTGTCGGTAATGAGGCGAAGCTGCTCCTCGCTATCGCGCAGGGCCTCCTCGGTGTGCTTGCGCTCGGTGATGTCGTGGAGCATCCCGATGATTTGCCGGGACGAGTCCCGGTCGCCGCGCACCACCGAGGCCCGAGTCGCAATGTGGCGGAGCTCCCCGTTCGGCCAGGCGATCCGAAAGTCGCTGGCGTAGGGCACGCCTTCCTCTATCAGGCGGCGGTGCCCGGTTCTGATCCGTTCCCGGTCGTCGGGGTGGACTTGGGCCAAAAACGCCCCCATCGTACCTTCGAAGGTGCCGGGCTCCAGGCCGAAAATCGCTTCGGTGCGTTCATCCCAGACAACCTTTTCTCCTGGAATGTTCCTGCTCCAGGTGCCGAAGTTCGCCGACTGGATCGCCAGAGCCAGCCGCCCTTCGCTTTCGCGCAACTCGGCCGTGCGCTCCTCGACCCGCCGCTCCAGGCCCTCGTTGAGGTCGTGAACCTCCTGCTCCGCTTGCTTGCGTTTGGAGATGTCTTCGACCACGGAAACAAGATGGCTGGGGTTTCCCGAAGCGTTCCGAACCAAGGCCACCGTTATATTGACCCAGATAATGGATCCGTCCTTCCGGAAATAGCGCTTCTCCATGGCGTAGGTGGGAATCTGCCCCTTCTGAGCCTGCTCCAAATACCGAACGTTGGTATCCAGATCGTCCGGATGGGTGAGGTCCTGAAACCGACGCTCGAGCAATTCTTCCGGCGAATACCCGAGCATGTCGCAAAATTGCTGATTGACCCGTGTCCACCGACCCAGCAGCGTAAGCAGCGTCATGCCCACGCCAGCCTGCTCGAAGGCGACACGGAATTGCTCCTCGCTGTCGCGCAACGCTTCCTGCGCCCGTCGCTGCTCGGTGACGTCCTGCACGGTGCCACTCATGCGCAGCGGTTCGCCCGAGGTGTCGAAAACCGTCTCGGCCTGCTCGTGAACGATGCGCTCTTCGCCGTCGGGCAACACGATGCGATGGTCGATGGAATAGGCCTCCCCGTCGCTCGACGCCCGGTCCACGGCCGCTCGAACCATGTCGCGGTCGTCTGGATGGACCGACCGGAGGAACGCCTCGTAGGTCGCGCCGAACTGCTGCGGCTCGAGCCCGAAGATGCGATAGATCTGGTCCGACCAGCGCAAGTCACCGGTGACGATGTTCCAGTCCCAGTCGCCGAGGTTGGCGATCCGCTGCGCGTTGAGGAGGCTGGCTTCGCTATCGCGCTGTGCGGCCGCAATGGCAATCGTCTTTTCCCGCAGAGCCCTTTCGATCTTGAAAATCCACCACTCCCGCAATGAAAGGAGCACCCCGAAGACAACACCGACGGGAAAGAGGTAAACCAGGACCCTGGCGTTGAGGCTGTCTCTGAACAGGAAGCCGATGATAAACAAAACCAGGACAGAAACGCCCGAGATCAGGGCTCCCGACGGTTTCTCTTGGTCTTCCAGTTGCTTGGGCGACGGTGCATCGATTTCATGACTCGGCACATAACGACCTTCGAATGCAGCCCAGTAGATAATTGCGAAACCGATTATCCAAAAAATATCGGTGTAGTG
Organism: Pseudomonadota bacterium; assembly: GCA_022572685.1. GTDB lineage: Bacteria > Pseudomonadota > Alphaproteobacteria > Kiloniellales > J153 > JACZVL01. The sequence continues at coordinate 9,006 of JACZVL010000034.1, read as the reverse complement.
ACCCGACTCGTATGTCTTACCCAATAACGCGAGGGCATAAAGCGTATGCACGAAGGCCAAGACGCCAAGACCTAGGATAATCAAGATGTAGACCCGCCGTTTCTCCCCCCAGAGGCGCATCCAAAGCCAGAACAACGCGAAGAGAAACGCGGATATGTAAAACACCGCATAAGCAACGCTGGCGCACAGATATAGCCATGTCTCCGCCGACGCTTGGATCGGTTCGAAGAGAATTGTCGTGGCGGCGATCAGCGTGGCGCAAAATACAATGCCGAGATCGTAAGCGTGCTTCAGGGTTACCCCAGCCTGTGGCCGGCCGGATTTGTAGTAAAATCCGCCGATGATGAAGAGTACGGGGGACGCCAGAAAGCAGACATCGGACCAGGCCGGAAACGGGGTAATTATTCTTTCGACGATCTCGTAATAGGACCATATCAGCATGCCGACGAACCAGATCAGACACGCGAGCCCGAAAAAGCGCCACGCCGTTCGATCGTGTCCGGATGTTGAATTGGCCGTATGGAGACATCTAAGGCCAGCGAACAAAGCGACGATAATCCCGGCGCCATCGGCCCAGTAATGAATCTGCCACCTTTCGAACCCCAGCCAGTAATCGCCGAGACCGAAGATCACGACGAAACCGACAATTGCCGTCAGCGTTATGGCTCTCTTCGCAGCAACAGTCATAACGACCGACGTCTGTGTTCGCGAAAACAAAGCGCTCATCACTTTTCCCTGCCTCCGATGCGCCCGAACTGCCCGCTCGATCGAATGGCGGGTTTGCCTGAGTGGCGCCGCAACGTCCTTGGATTGCGCCGCCTCCACGCGGCGACTGCCTTGAGCCTCACACCGAGCAACACCGAACCTCAGGGCATGAAACATCAGAGTAAATGAGTCGGTTATTAGGGTTCGAATCCGCCCCGGAACAGCCCGCTATATCCCTGTCGTCCTAACAAGAATTTTCTTTAGCAACCTTAGGTCTGTAGCATTAACAGTTTATTAACCCACCGATTCTTTGTAATAAGTGACAATTCGTACGTATATCCACTTAGGGAGGTAAAATTCAATTCTTAAGCTTTCTTGTGTTAGTTGCATTTTCTACTAATTCTCGAGTCGGCGGCGACAGCGGATAGACCACCTCGGGCGTGTGGATAGCGCCGGCCTGGGCGAGGAGGCTGGAGTAGAGTACGAACTCGCGCACCTCGAAGCTCTCGGCGCGGAAGGCGGCGTGGTGCGCCAGGTGGTCGTCCAATCGGTGCCCGGGATCGCCCTTGAAGCGGGCGAGGGTCACGTGTGGCTTGAACTTGCGCCCCTCGGGCGCGAAGCCGGCCGCCTGGACCGCCTGCTCGACCTTGCGCCGCAGGCGGTCGAGTTCCGGGGCGGGCTCCACGCCGACCCAGAGCGCGCGCGACTTGCGGCCCTGCCCGAAGCGGTCGACCCCGGCGAGGGTCACGTCAAAGCGCGCCGCGCGCACCTGGGTCAGCGCGGCGTCGAGGTCTTGGGCCTGGGCGCCATCGGCCTCGCCGATGAAGCGCAAGGTGAGGTGCAGGTTGTCGGGATCGGCCCAGCGCGCGGCCGGCACGCCTTGCTGCAACCCGGTCAGGCGCGCGCGCAAATCCTCGGGCAGGGCGATGGCGACGAACAGACGCATGGCCACGACTCCGGCTAAACACCGCCCCCTCACGGACGGCTGGGCGCGCTCAGACGAACAGCGCCAGCACGCCGGTAAAGGTGTAGAGGCGGTTGTTGAAAATCTCGCCGTTGCCGAAGAAGCCGGCCAGCGGAATGGCGCCCAGCTCCGCTTCGATCAGGCGCAACTCCTCGGACTCGCTGCCGAACAGGCTCGGCCCGCGGGCGATGCAGGAGAAGTAGAGCCCGGCCTTGGGCGCGGTGCCGGCGCGCGCTTTCACGTCCCGAACCATGCGCTTGAGGTCGGCCAGCGCGGCGTCGTGGTCGCGGCGGCAGAACTGAATGCGGCGGCCCGCCTCGACCGGCTCGGCGACCGAGATCCAGCCCTGGTTCGGGTCGATGCCGGTCAGGGTGCGCACCAGATAATCGCCGGTGTCGCTGTCGGCGATCGGAAAGGCGGCGAAGATGTAGCCGCCGATGCGGCGCAGGTCGTGGGCCAGCAGCTCGCCGATCTCCTCCTTGAAGACCTCGAGCGCGGGCCGGCCGTCGATCGCCGCGATCACGTTGCCCCCGATCTCGGCGCCCCCGACCCCGGCGCCCCCGACCTCGGTGATGGTGCGCGCCGCGCCGATCAGGGAGCAGCCCTGGGTCAGGCCGACCGCGACCGGAACCTCGGGTGCGAACAGCACCCCCGACAACCCGGCCTCGATGACCCGCTCGGCGATCTGGTGGTGGGGTCCGCGCGAGGCGGTCAACCCGCCGACCAGGAAGCCGGAGCTCCGCGCCGCCGCCTGGGCCACGATCTCCGCGATGGTCTGGTCGCGCGGATCGCCGTGCACGACGCCGAACAGGCCCTGATGTTGCGCCAGCCAGTCGGCCTGCCGTTCCGCGAAGGCCTCGATCGCATCGGCGGCGGCCTGGTTGGCGACCGGCGCCAGGATGCGGAACGCCGCCTCGGGCAGCGCGGCGGTCAGCACCGACAGCGCGGGGCGGTCGTGGTATTCGACGCCGGATGCGGCGACCCCGAAGCCGACGTTGCCGACCCAGTGTTCGATGCCGGTGCGCTCGCGCAGGAAGGTCAGCACGCTGGAGAGGTCGCCGGCCAGGGCGTCGGTGGCGTAGAGCAGGCCCAGGTTGGCGCCCTCGGGCGGCGCCCCGAGGGAGTCCATGCAGGCCTTGACCGCGCTGCCCCAGTCCGCGCCGGCGCCGTGGCCGGCCTTGAAGGCCGAAGCCGGCACGGCGCTCGGCTCAACCACCGCTCGCCTCGCCACCGGTTTGAGCTCGCCGTTCGGCCAGCGCCTCGATCATCGCACCCAGGCGCGGCACCAGGCGTTCCACGATCACCTCGACTCCGGCCGCGTTCGGGTGGATGCCGTCGGCTTGGTTGAGCGCCGGGTCCAGGGCGACCCCGTCGAGCAGGAAGGGATAGAAGGCGACGCCGTGGGTTTCCGCCAGCCTGGGAAAGACCGCGTCGAACTCGGCGGTGTAGTCGGCGCCCAGGTTGCGCGGCGCCAGCATGCCGGCCAGCAGCACCGGCAGTCCCGCCGCCTCGAGCCGGGTCAGGATGGCGTCCAGGTTGTCGTAGGTGGCCGCGGGATCGAGGCCACGCAGCGCGTCGTTGCCGCCGAGCGCGACCAGCGCGAGGTCGATCCGGCCGCCGCCCAAAGCCCAATCGAGCCGCGCCCGGCCCGAGGCCGTGGTGTCGCCCGAGTTGCCGCCGTTGATCACCTCGACCGAATGCCCTTGCGCCCGCAGCGCCGCCTCGAGCCGCTCCGGCAGGGTCTGCCCCGCCGTCAGGCCGAAGCCATGAATCAGGCTGTCGCCGAAGGCCAGCAGCCGGAACGCGGGCGCCGAACTCGGGTCCGCCCGACTCGCGCCCGCCTGCGCCGGGCCGAACACCAACGGCAGCAGCAGGACCGCCGCGAAGCCGGCGCGGAGCGACGTGAAAAGCGGGATCGATGGCAGGGAGACATGGATCATGAGTCGCCGACGAGGCTACCGCGCCCCCGCCCCGGGTAAAACCCCGGCATTAGGTAGCAAACCCACATACGTTATCCGAATAAGTCAATCAGCGATTGCGCCGGTAGAACCATGAAGGGGAATTTACTTCTGCCTCCATATTCACGGAATCCGTATCGATCATAAAGCCCCGCCGTTCGGTTGCTTAGTGCATGTAGCGCCACACCGTAAATGCCTATGTTCTTGATGGCGTGCGCACATCGGTCAAGCGCGTTCAAAAGGAGAATCGTCCCGATTTTCTTGCCCTGATACTCAGAACGAACCGCAAGATAGTTCAGATAAATGAACGGCACATAGGCGTGTCCGTTACTGGCTCGAACGATTCTGTCATCAAGATATTTTGATTCAGCGGCGGATATACCAAGACAGTAGAAACCGACGGCTATTTTTTTGTCAGACAGGAACGCGCAAAAGGTTCTGTGCCGGTATTTTTTGTGCCAGTCACAGCACTTAGCGATGTGACGATCAACTTCATTTTCGCCAGAATCGAAATCCCTCAGAGCCTCATTATCGTCTAAAGGCTCTATTCTTAGATTATTAAAATCGATTGACTGGGGGACAGTCGTCATCAAAATTTTGTTTGTAGAACTCGTAGGCGCGCCGAAGTTCGGGCGTTACACCCCCGGATTCTTTGTAAGCTTGCTGGCAGAACTCATATGCTTCTTGTTCGCTGGCAAAAACGGACTTCTCCTTTTTGCCGTGCCCCGCCATCCATCGAAGAAAATCTCGTAGAGAGGGGATTGCCATAGCTCGCCTGGGACCTCCATCCCCCACAGAATTCTACACCTCGAATGTATAGCATCTCTTCCCGATTCTTTTATTGCCTTTTTTGGGGAATTTTGATTCTTATAGAAATCACTAGGATTATTTCCCCCAAACAATAGCCCCCACCCTCACAGCATCAGATAGCAGATTCGCTTGCTACCTAATGCCGTAAAAGCCCCGTACGCGTGGTACCCGGCGTCCAACCCCGCGCGCGCCATTGACAGACCCGGCCGATGCGCCATATCGAAAAGGCCCGCGAATCCCGATCCTCCCCAACGCCGTACCGGAATCTTGTCCGAAGCACCGATGATCGCCTTGGAAGACGTGGACCTGACCCTGCCCTCGGCGGCCGGGCCGGTGCACATCCTGCGCGGCGTCTCGATCGCCATCGCGCGCGGCGAGACGGTCAGCGTGGTCGGGCCCTCGGGCTCGGGCAAGTCGTCGATGATGATGGTGATCGCCGGGCTCGAGCGTGCCACCGCGGGCCGGGTCGCGATCGGCGGCGCCGATTTCACCACCATGGACGAGGACGCCCTGGCCCGCTTCCGGCGCGACTCCATCGGCATCGTGTTCCAGGACTACCACCTGGTGCCGACCATGACCGCGCGCGAGAACGTGGCCATCCCGCTCGAGCTGGCCGGCCGCGACGACGCCTTCGCGCGCGCCGAGGCCTGCCTGGAATCGGTCGGGCTCGGCCACCGCCTGAGCCACTATCCGGGACAGCTCTCCGGCGGCGAGCAGCAGCGCACGGCCTTGGCCCGCGCCTTCGCCGCCGAGCCGGGACTGATCCTGGCCGACGAGCCGACCGGGAATTTGGACGGCGAGACCGGCGCCCAGGTCATCGAGCTGCTGTTCGACCTGCAGGCCGCCCACGGCACCACCCTGGTGTTGATCACCCATGACTCCGAGGTCGCGGTGCGTTGCCGGCGGGCCTTGCGCATGAAGGACGGCCGGATCGAGGAGCCCAGCGCGGTGAGCGCCGCGGCCGCCGGGGCATGACCGTTCGTGACGCCGGCGCGGCGCCGTTCGGGCTCGCGCTCAGCCTGGCGCGGCGCGAGCTGCGCGGCGGCCTGCACGGCTTCCGGACCTTCCTGGCCAGCCTGGTGCTGGGCATCGGCGCGATCGCGGCGGTCGGCAGCCTGACCGAATCCCTGCTCGACGGCCTGCGCGGCGACGGCCGGGTGTTGCTCGGCGGCGATCTGGACCTGCGCCTGGCGCAGCGCGAGATCACGGACGCGCAGCGCGCCTGGCTGGAGGCGCGCGGACGCCTGTCCCAGATCGTCTCGCTGCGCGCCATGGCCCACAAGAACGGCCGGCGCGCGCTGATCGAGCTGCGCGCGGTCGATAGCGCCTATCCGCTCTACGGTGCGGTCGAGCTGCGCCCGGCGCGGCCGCTGGCCGAGCTTCTGGCGTACCGCGACGGCGCCTGGGGCCTGGCCGCCGACGCCAGCCTGCTGCGCCGCCTCGAGATGGATCCGAAGTCGTTTGAGGCGGGAGGGCGGCTGCGCATCGGGGAGCTTACCTATGAGGTCCGGGCCCTGGTCGTGCGCGAGCCGGACCGCGCGACCCGCATCGCCTTCGGCCCCCGGGTCCTGGTGGCGTACGACAGCCTGGCCGAAACCGGCCTGTTGCAGCCGGGCAGCCTGAACCACCATCACACCCGGCTGCGCCTGCCCGAGGGCGCCGATTCCGCGGCGCTGCGGCGCGACTTGGCGGCGGCCTTCCCGGCCGCCGGCTGGCGCGTGCGCGACACCAGCGAGGCGGCGCCGGGCCTGGCCCGCTTCATCGACCGCCTGGGCCTGTTCCTGACCCTGATCGGCTTGACCGCGCTGTTGATCGGCGGGGTCGGCATCGGCAACGCCGTACGCGGCTACCTGGAGAGCCGCACCGCGACCATCGCGACCCTCAAGTGCCTGGGCGCATCGAGCCGCCTGATCGCGCGCATCTATGGAATCCAGATCCTGTTCCTCGCGCTCGTGGGTATCGCCGCCGGCCTGGCGCTGGGGCTGGCCGCCGCCTATCTGGCCGGTACGCTGATCGGCGAGGTCTTCGCCTGGCAGACCCGGTTCGCGGTCCGTCCGCTGCCGCTGATGACCGCGACCGCCTTCGGGCTGCTGACCGCGGTCGCCTTTTCGCTGTGGCCGCTGGCCCATGCCTGCGCCCTGACCCCGGCCAACCTGTTCCGCGACAAGGTCGCGCCCGCGCCCTGGTCGCAGCGGCGCTTGGCGGCGCGGGCCTATGGCGCCATCGGGCTGGCGGCGCTGGCGCTCGCGGGGCTGGTCGTCGCGACCTCGAGCGATCGCGGGGTCGGACTGTGGTTCGTGCTGTGCGCGGCGGGCGCGATGCTGCTGTTCCGGGGCGCCGGAGTTGGGCTGGTCGCGCTGGCGCGGCGCCTGCCGCGGCCGCGCCGCGCGGACTTACGCCTGGCGCTGGCCAATCTGGTGCGCCCGGGCGCGCCGACGGTGAGCGTGGTCGCCTCCTTCGGCCTGGGCCTGACGGTCCTGGTGGCGATCGTGCTGGTCCAGTCCAACCTGACGCGCACCCTGGGACGGACCCTGCCCGAGCAAGCGCCGGCGCTCTACTTCATCGACATCCAGCCGGATCAGGTGGTGCCCTTCGACGCGCTGGTACGCGCCACCCCGGGGGTCGGCGCGCTGCGCCGCATCCCCATGCTGCGCGGACGCATCGTCTCGGTGAACGGCATCCCGCCCGAGGATTTGGAAATCCCGCCGGAGATCGCCTGGGTGTTCCGCGGCGACCGCGGGCTGACCTGGTCGCGTGAAGCCCCGCCCAATGCCGAGATCACCGCCGGCGACTGGTGGCCGCCGGATTACGCGGGGCCGCCGCTGCTGTCGCTCGACGCCGAGATCGCCGGCGCCCTCGGCTTGGGCCTGGGCGACCGGATCGGGGTCAACCTGCTGGGCCGCGAGATCGAGGCCGAGATCGCCAACCTGCGGGCCATCGACTGGACCGGGCTGGACCTCAACTTCGTCATGATGTTCTCCCCCGGCCTGCTGGAGGACGCGCCGCAGACCCACATCGCGACCGTTGAAATCCCACTCGGCGAGATCCCGCCCGGCGCCGATCCAGACGCCAGCGCCCCAAACGGCCGCGCCCCAGACGGCCGCGATGAGATCGAGGACGCGCTCGAACGCGCGGTCACCGAGCGCTTCTCCAACATCTCCGCGATCCGGGTGCGCGACGCGCTCGACGCGGTGCTCGGCATCATGGGCCACGTGGCGCTGGCGGTGCATGCGGCCGCCGCGGTGGCGCTCCTGGCCGGGATCCTGGTCCTGGGCGGCGCGCTGGCGGCGGGGCAGCAGCGGCGCATCTACGACGCCGTGGTGCTCAAGGTCCTGGGCGCGACCCGCGGCTACCTGCTGCGCGCCTATCTGGTGGAATTCGGCCTCCTGGGCCTGGTCACGGCAGGGCTCGCCGCCGGGCTCGGCAGCTTGGCGGCCTACGCCGTGGTCACCCAGCTCCTGCATCTGGGATTCACCTTCCAGGCCGCCCCGGTCGCCGCCGTGGTCCTGCCCGGGGTCGCGGTGACCCTGGCGTTGGGCTTCCTCGGGACCTGGAGGGCGCTCGACCGCAAGGCCGCCCCGCTGCTACGAAATCAATGATATTAAGTGTTTAGCGGCCCATTCCCGGCGCCGAATTCTCTCACGATTGTTGCGGAATCTATTGATTCCGGGGGCGATTGCCCCAATATTGGCTGTAGCTCACCACACTAGCCACCAAAGGGGTTCACTCATGGCTTTCGGTCCCGAACGCAAGGTAATGTCCCAGGCTCAGGCCCAGACGGCCGCTATCGATGTCGGCCTGCGCGCCTACATGCTGCGGGTCTACAACTACATGTGCGTGGCCCTGGCGCTGTCCGGCGCGGTGGCGTTCGTCGTCTCGACCAGCCCGGCGATGCAGCAGGCGATCTTCGGCACACCGCTGATGTGGGTGGTGTTCCTGGCGCCGCTCGGCTTGGTGTTCTTCCTCTCGGCGCGCATCAACAAGATGTCCGCGAGCGCGGCCCAGACCACGTTCTGGATCTTCGCCGCGCTGATGGGCATGTCGCTGGCCTCGATCTTCATCGCCTACACGCCGGAGTCCGTGACCCGGGTCTTCTTCATCACCGCCGGCGCCTTCGCCGGGCTGTCGCTGGTCGGCTACACCACCAAGAAGGACCTCTCGGGCATGGGGACCTTCCTGTTCATGGGCGTGATCGGCCTGGTCATCGCCATGGTGGTCAACATGTTCCTCGGCTCCAGCATGCTGCAGCTCGGGATTTCCGCGATCGGGGTGCTGATCTTCGCCGGCCTGACCGCCTACGACACCCAGAAGATCAAGCTGATGTACTACGAGGGCGACAGCGCGGAGGTCGCGACCAAGAAGTCGATCATGGGCGCGCTCAAGCTGTACCTCGATTTCCTCAACATGTTCATCTTCCTGATGCACATCCTGGGCAACCGCAACTAGAGCACTTCCGGTTGGTTGAGAGTCGAATTTTGCTTTACGAGAGAGTTTCATCCTGATTCAAGGTATCAGGAGGAACGATCATGGCATTGTCATTAGATTTGCGTCGTCGAATTGTTGATTTGG
>JACZVL010000223.1 GCA_022572685.1 Pseudomonadota bacterium | reverse complement strand
CGCTCGGGCCCGTCCCTCAGGCCCCCCCTGGCCCTCAGGCCCCCCCTGGCCCTCAGGCCCGCTCCACGGTCAGTTGGGCGGCGGCCAGATCCTCGAGCGCGGTGCCGACCGACTTGAACAGGGTGATCTGGTCGTAGAAGCGGCGCCCGGCGCGCGCGCCCCGGGTCAGCTCGAACAAATCGGCGGCGATGTCCTCGGGCGCGAGCACGCCGGATTCGAGCGGCTGGACGATGTCGCCGGCCTCCACGCAGGCGCCGGCGCGGGTGTCGACGAAGACCCGGGCGCGGCGGATCGCGGTGTCGTCGGTCTCGCGCATGTCGGGGCGGAAGCCGCCGACCAGGTCCAGGTGCTGGCCCGGCCGCAGCCAGGCGCCCTGGATCAGCGGCTCCTTGCTCAGGGTCGCGCAGCAGATGATGTCGGCGCCGCGCGCCGCGGCCTCCAGGTCGCCGGTGGCCTCGACCCGGAAATCGGCGCGGTTCAGACGCTTGGCCAGGCGCGCCGCCTTGTCCGGGTCGCGGCCCCAGATCAGGACGTTGCAGATCGGCCGCACCGCGGCGTGGGCGAGGACGAGATGGGGCGCCAGCGTGCCGGTGCCGACCATCAGCAGGCGCTCGCAGTCGGGCCGGGCCAGATAGCCGGCGGCCAGCGCCGAGGCCGCGGCGGTGCGCTTGGCGGTCAGCATCGGTCCGTCGATCATGGCCAGCGGCGAGCCGGTCTTGCCGTCGAGCAGCAGGTAGGTGCCCATCACCGTGGGCAGGTCGCGGGCCGCGTTGCCGGGGAACACGGTGACCAGCTTGACGCCGATATGGCGGCCGACCTGCCAGGCGGGCATCAACAGCAGCGTGGCCTCGCCACCCCCTGGGCCGCCCCCTGGGCCGCCCCCTGGGTCGCCCCCGGGGTCGCCCTCGGCGGTCGCCACCGTGTGGTGGTGGCGCAGGGGCACGGCGATGTCGCGCCGGAATGCCTGGCGCAGCCGCTCGACCAGGCTGTCGAAGTCGAGCGCCGCCTCCACCTCCGCCGCCGAAATGACCCGCATATCGGTGCTAGCGGCTGAGCGCCGAGCGTCTCTTGGGCTCGGGGCCGCCGTTCGCCTGCGCCACCGGTGCCGGCCCTGGCAATCCGGGCTGGCCGGGCTGGCCGCTATCGGCCGGCGGGACCACGGCGCGCGCCGCGCGGTCGCGCTCCTGCCTCAGGCCCGCCGCCTCGCGCTCCAACTCCGCCACCCGCTGTCGCGCCTGGCGCGCGCGCCGGCGGCTTGGCGCGGCCGACAGCCAGGTCGCCAAGCCGCCCACCACCAGGCCGAACACCAGGAAGGCGAGCAGGATCACGAACAGCGGGAGCCGCGGCGACGCCTCGAACGGCCAGAGATCGAGGGTTATCGGCTCACGGTTCGCGATCGCGAAGATCGCGGCCACGACGATCAGGGGAAGAGTCAGAATCCAGGAAAACCGTTTCACGTCCGACCGTGTGCCGCTGGAATTTCCGAAAGGGGTCGCCGCGCCGTCGGGGCGTGTTCCGCCGCCCCGCCGGTCACGAATTCTCGTTCATGCGTTCGCGCAAGAGTTTGCCGGTCTTGAAGAAGGGGATGTGTTTCTCCGCGACCTGGACCGCGGCGCCGGTGCGCGGGTTGCGGCCGACGCGCGCGGCGCGCTGCTTGACCGAGAACGCGCCGAAGCCGCGCAGCTCCACCCGGTCGCCGCGCGCAAGCGCCGCGGAGATTTCCTCGAAGACAGTGGTCACGATGCGCTCGACGTCGCGGTGGTAGAGATGCGGATTGAGTTCCGCGATGCGTTGGATCAACTCGGACTTCGTCATGGCCTCCCCTCACCAAATAAGGCGCCCTGTCCCGGGGGCGTCGAACCGTGGTGTCTGGTCGGTGCGGCCGAGCGAGATTAGCGTGGCCCGGTTGCCTCCCCCGCCCTTGTCCGCACAAGCGACTTTTGTGTCCGGTTCCGGTGCCTACCCATCAGCGTGCCAGACTAGCGCGGGGCCGTCAAGGGTAAGCCTTTCAGAACAAACGCACATTTAACACAGCATCGAGAGGTTCGGCGGAGCGGCAAAAGCAACGGCCCGGGACGCTGCCGCCGGGCCGTTGCGGGAGTTCGCGCTGGCGGATCGCAATCAGCCGGCGTCGCCGCCCTTGTCCTCGTCCTCGGCCCCGGCCTCGGTCCCGGCTTTGGCCTCGGCTTCGGCCTCGGGTTCGGTTTCCGGGTCGTCCTTCGCGGCCTTCGCGGCCTTCTTTTTCGCGGTTTTTTTCTTGGCCGGCTTGGTTTCCTCGACCTCCGGCGCTTCGGCCTCGCCGTCCGCCTTCGCGGCCGCGTCGTCCTTTTCGGGCTCGGCCGCCGTGGCTTTGCTTTCGGTCTCGGTTTCGGTCTCTGGGCCTTCCTTCTCCTTGGCCGCCTTGGAAATCGCCGCGCCCAGGATGTCGCCGAGGCTGGCGCCGGATTCGGCCGAGCCGTAATCCTTCATGGCCTTCTTCTCTTCCTCGGCCTCGCGCTGCTTGATCGAGAGCGTGATCCTGCGGGTCTTGGCGTCGATCGCGGTGATCTTGGCGTCGACCTTCTCGCCGACGGCGAAGCGGTCCGACCGCTGTTCGCTGCGCTCGCGCGAGAGCTCGGACTTGCGGATGAAGCCGATCGCGTTGCCTTCGAGCTTGACCTCGATGCCGGCGTCCAGGACCTGGCTCACCGTGCCGGTCACCACCGTGCCCTTCTTGATCCCCTTCAGGGCGCTCGCGAAGGGGTCGTCTTCGAGCTGCTTGATGCCGAGGCTGATGCGCTCCTTGGCGATGTCGACGTCGAGCACCTTGACCTTTACGGTGTCGCCCTTCTTGTAGCGCTTGACCGCTTCCTCGCCCGGCAGTTGCCAGTCGAGATCGGAGAAGTGGACCATGCCGTCGATGTCGCCGGGCAGGCCGACGAACAGGCCGAACTCGGTGATGTTCTTGATCTCGCCCTCGAGCACCGAGCCGGCCGCGTGGTTCTCGACGAAGCCGTCCCAGGGGTTGTCGCCGCACTGCTTGAGGCCCAGGCTGATCCGGCGCTTCTGCTCGTCGACGTCGAGCACCATGACCTCGACTTCCTGGCTGGTCGAGACGATCTTGCCCGGATGCACGTTCTTCTTGGTCCATGACATCTCGGAAACGTGGACCAGGCCCTCGACCCCGGGTTCGAGCTCGACGAAAGCGCCGTAGTCGGTGATGTTGGTGACCCGGCCGGTGAACTTCGCCCGCAGCGGATACTTGGCGGCCACGCCCTCCCAAGGGTCAGCCTCGAGTTGCTTCATGCCCAGGCTGATGCGCTGGGTCTCCGGGTTGAACCGGATCACCTGGACGTTGACCTGCTGGCCGATCGACAGCGCGTCGGTCGGGTGGTTGACCCGCTTCCAGGAGATGTCGGTGACGTGGAGCAGGCCGTCGACGCCGCCCAGGTCGACGAAGGCGCCGTAATCGGTGATGTTCTTGACCACGCCCTCGAGCACCTGGCCCTCCTTGAGGCCGGCGATCAGCTCGGCGCGCTGCTCGGCCCGGGTTTCCTCGAGCACCGCGCGCCGCGAGACCACGATATTGCCGCGCGAGCGGTCCATCTTGAGGATCTGGAACGGTTGCGGCGTGCCCATCAGCGGGGTCACGTCGCGCACCGGGCGGATGTCGACCTGGCTGCCCGGCAGGAAGGCGACCGCGCCGGACAGATCGACGGTGAAGCCGCCCTTGACCCGGCCGAAGATGATGCCGGTGACCCGGCCGCTGTCGTTGAAGGACTTCTCCAGTTGGGTCCAGGCCTCCTCGCGCCGCGCCTTCTCGCGCGACAGGACCGCCTCGCCGTTCTTGTTCTCCATGCGGTCGAGGTAGACCTCGACCTCGTCGCCGACCTTGAGCTCGGCGGGCTGGCCGCCCTCGTTGAACTCCTTGAGCGCGACCCGGCCCTCGGACTTCAGTCCGACGTCGATCAGCGCGCTGTCGCCCTCGATGGCGATGATGATGCCCTTGAGGACGGTGCCCTCGAGGCGGTCGACATCGCCCAGCGATTCATCGAGCATGGCGGCAAAGCTTTCGGATTTCGGGGTCTCGGTGCCTGGTTCGGCCATTGGTAACGGTCCTTTCGGTTCAAAAGCATCGGCCAGCCGGCTATGTCCGGCGGACTTCCCGGGACCCTCCCGGGCTCAGTGTGGTAGAACAGAAGTTCGTCGTATCTAGGACGCCCTTTCAGGTCGCTCGGCTAGGCGCGCGGGTCGCCGTGATGCCGTCGCATCACAAGAACCCGCGCAACCACGACCGAGGGGCCTGCAAGGGCGCCCGGAGGGTCGCTTTTCCGGTCCTCCGGAGGGCGGACCGCCGCTTGACGATGCTTTGGCATCGCCGGCGCGACGCTTCCGGCCCAGAGGACCGGAAAAGCGATCCTAGATGCGGCGAACTTCTGTTCTACCACACTAAGGTG
>JACZVL010000033.1 GCA_022572685.1 Pseudomonadota bacterium | reverse complement strand
GGGCCGGGGCCGGCGCGAGCTGGGGCGGCGGGTCCCATTCGATCTTGGGCAGCGGCCGTGGGCTGGTGGTCGCCGGCTCCGGCGCCGGGGCGGGTTCGGGCGCCGTCGCCGTCACCTCGGGTTCCGGTTCGGGTTCGGGCGCCGTCGCCGTCGCCTCGGGTTCCGGGGCCGGCCGCAGTACCGGCTCCGAGGCCGGTGCCGGCGCCGGTTCGGGTTCCGATGCCTTGGCCATGACGGGAGCCTCGGGCGCCGCCTTGGGTGTCATGTAGGCGGTCAGTGGCCCGCTCAAGTAGGCGATCTTCACCGAGCGCGTCCGGTTCCGGAAACCGAAGTCGTCCAGTTTGGTGGTGCCCGGCGCCAGGGTGCCGCTCCTGAAGCCGACCGACTTGCCGGCGCAGCCCCGGCGGTCGTACAGCGTCGCCGTGAAGCTGTGCCGCAAGTCCCGATAGCGCTCGCTCAGGTCCGAGGGCGCGAGCAGGACCAGGCGGTCGGAACTGGCGAAGCGGAAGCTTTGCGGCGCGGAGCCCTCGACCTTGAACGCGCCGGCCAGGTTGAAACAGCGCAGCCGCTCCGGCGCGGCCGCGACCGGCACGAAGACCCGGTTGAAGAAGGTCTTGTGGATCGCGTTGATGCATCTCGTGCCGAGCGTGCGGCGGCGGTTCATGAGCAGCAGGCCCGGCGGCGGCCCCAGGTCCTTGCGGAACAGGATCATGGAGGCGTAACCGCCGGTCTCCTGGTCGGGCGCCGCGATGGCGTCGGGCGGCGAGCCGTCGCCGCCGGGCTCGAAGCGCGCGGTCGGGCCGAGCCAATTGAGGTCGGGCCGGCGGTCGCTGCCCAGGTCGCGCGCGCAGCCGCGGTCGCGCGAGGCGAAGAAGGGCTTTTGAAACAGCGCCGCGCCGACCTCGGCGCCCATGCGCAGCCGCGCGATGCCGCCGTTCACCTCGTCGCCGACGTAGGGCACGTAAAGATAGGGCAGCCCGTCCTCCAGAGACCAGGTCTTGGAGGGGCCGCTCGCATCCGGGTTCGAATAGCCGATCACCTCGAGCGGGCCGGGCGACGCCACTTGCGCCAAGCTCGCGGCGCCGGCCGCGAGCAGCAGCGCCGCGGCGAGCCCCGCCCCCGCCGCCACACGGAAAACCTCTGTCGCGAACCGCAAACCCATGATCCCTTCCCCTGAACCCTAGCCCCGAACCCTAACGCGCCACGATAGCAGGTCGCGCGGGCGGGACCCAAGCCCGCCGTGGAGCATGCTCCGCTTGGCCGCGCGTGGCGGGCTTGTCATAGTGCGGAAGCCGATCTCAGATATTGGGGAACCATGACCGATCCAAAACCCACCCGGCCAGAACCCACCCGGCCAAAACCCACCCGGCCAGAACCCACCCGAACCGCGCCGCCCTGGCTCAAGCCCACCGTCGACTATGGGCCGCTGCTGGTGTTCCTGGCGTTCTATTTCACCACCGACCTGCTCACCGCCACCGCCGCCTTGATCGCGGTGACCGTGCTGGCTGTCGTGTTGGCGCTGTGGATCGAGCGCCGGGTGCCGTGGATGCCGGTGGTCACCGCGGCCGTGGTCGGGGTGTTCGGCGGCCTGACCCTGTGGTCGGGCGACGAGACCTTCATCAAGATGAAGCCGACCGTGATCCAGCTCCTGTTCGCCGCGGTGCTGCTCGGCGGCCTGGCCCTCGGCCGCCCGGTGCTCAAGCCGCTGCTGGGCGCGGCCTGGCCCATGGACGATCTCGGCTGGCGCCGCCTGTCGCTGCGCTTCGCGGTGTTCTTCCTGATCATGGCGGCCCTGAACGAGGCGGTCTGGCGGACCCAGACGACCGATGTCTGGGTGCTGTTCAAGGTGTTCGGGCTGTTCGGCCTGACCCTGCTGTTTGTGCTCGCCCAGGTGCCGCTGATGACCCGCCACCGGCTTCCCGAGGCGGCGGGACCATCGGAACACGAATAACCTTGAGTCCGATACGATTGACGGATGCGCCGTCATGGCGCAAGCTTTCTCAAGAACCGGATTTCACGCGCGGGTAATGAGGTGAAATCGTCGGACGGATTCTGAAAATCCGCTTCCAACAACGCGAAAGGCCGCAAGAACGGCCTTCGAGCCTCGAAGGGAGGGACCAGGTGATTCCAGCAAATTTCGAATACCATCGGCCGGGTTCGGTCGACGAGGCCGTCTCGTTGCTCACCGAGCATGGCGAGGACGGCCGGGTGCTGGCCGGCGGCCACAGCCTCATCCCGATGATGAAGCTGCGCCTGGCGGAGCCGGCCCATCTGATCGACCTGAACGGGGTCGAGGGCCTGCGCAGCATCGCCGAGGTCGAGGGCGCGATCCACATCGGCGCCATGACCACCCAGGCGGAGATCATCGCTTCGGACGATCTGGCCGCGCGCTGCCCGATCCTGCGCGAGGCGGCGGAGCTGATCGCCGACCCCCAGGTCCGCGCCTGCGGCACGATCGGGGGCAACGTGGCCAACGGCGACCCGGGCAACGACATGCCGGCGGTGATGATGGCGCTGGACGCCTCCTTCGTGCTGCGTGGCCCGGGTGGCGAGCGCAGCCTGGCCGCCCGGGAGTTCTATGAGGGGCCGTTCGAAACCGCGCGCGACGATGACGAGATTCTGACCGCGCTGCGCATCCCGGCGCGGGGCGCCGGTCAGGGCCAGGCCTATTGCAAGCTGAAACGCAAGGTCGGCGACTACGCGATCGCCGCGGCCGCGGTGGTGCTGACCATGGACGGGGGGACCTGCAGCCAGGCGGCGGTCGCGCTGACCAACCTCGGGATCACGCCGCTCTACGCCGAGGCCGCCTCGGCGGCGCTGACCGGCACCGCGGTCGATGCGGCGGCGATCGAGGCCGCGGTCGAGGCGGCGGTCGCGATCACCGATCCGGCCGCCGACCTGCACGGCCCGGTCGTGTACCGCCGGCGGATGGCCGGAGTCATGACCCGGCGCGCCATCGAAACCGCGCGCGCCCGCGCCACGGGAGGCTGAAGACCATGGCCAAGACCGAAATCAAGCTGACCGTCAACGGCGAGGAGGTCGCGGGCACGGTCGAACCGCGCACCCTGCTGATCCATTTCCTGCGCGAGCAGCTGAACCTGACCGGCGCCCACATCGGCTGCGAGACCAGCCACTGCGGCGCCTGCACGGTGGATCTCAACGGCAAGTCGGTGAAGAGCTGCACCGTCTTTGCGGTGCAGGCCGACGGCGGCGAGCTGTTGACCGTCGAGGGCCTGGCCCAGGGCGGCGAGCTGCACCCGCTGCAGGCGGCCTTCGCCGAGGACCACGGGCTGCAATGCGGCTTCTGCACGCCGGGCATGCTGATCCGCGCGCAAAGATTGCTGCGGGAGAACCCGGACCCGAGCGAGGCAGAGATCCGCTGGGGCATCTCCGGCAACCTGTGCCGCTGCACCGGCTACCAGAACATCGTCAAGGCGATCCGGAACGCCGCGCAAGTCATGCGCCAGAAGGAGGCCGCGGAATGAGCGAGACCCAGACCGAGACCCAGGCCGAAACCCAGACCGAAACCCAGACCGCAACAACGGCCGAGCGCGAAGCGGCACTCGGCGGCATCGGCTGCGACAAGCGGCGCAAGGAAGACGCCCGCTTCATCCGCGGCCAGGGCAACTTCGTGGACGACATCAAGATGCCGAAGATGGTGTTCGGCGATTTCGTGCGCAGCCCCCACGCCCACGCCCGCATCAAGTCGATCGACAAGGAAAAAGCCCTCGCGGTGCCCGGCGTGATCGCGGTCCTGACCGCCGATGATCTGAGGCCGCTGAATCTGCACTGGATGCCGACGCTCGCCGGCGACAGACAGGCGGTGCTGGCCGACGAGAAGGTGCACTTCCAGAACCAGGAGGTCGCCTTCGTGATCGCCGAGGACCGCTATGCGGCGTCCGATGGCATCCAGTTGGTCGAGGTCGACTACGAGGAGCTGCCGGTCCTGATCGATCCCAAGAAGGCGCTCGATGACGACGCGCCGATCCTGCGCGAAGACGTCAAGGACAAAGACGAGGTCGGCCAGGGCCCGCGCCGCCATCCGAACCACATCTTCAACTGGCAATCCGGCGACAAGGACGCCACCGACAAGGCCTTCGATGGCGCCGCGGTCACGGTCAAGGAGGAGATGTTCTATCAGCGCGTCCACCCGTCGCCCTTGGAGACCTGCGGCTGCGTCGCTTCCATGGACGCGGTGAGCGGCCGGCTGACGCTCTACGGCACCTTCCAGGCGCCCCATGTGGTGCGCACCGTGGTGTCGCTCATATCGGGGCTTGCGGAGAGCAACATCCGCGTCGTCTCGCCCGACGTCGGCGGTGGCTTCGGCAACAAGGTCGGTCCCTACCCGGGCTACGTCTGCTCGGTCGTCGGCTCGATCGTGCTCGGCCGGCCGGTCAAGTGGATCGAGAGCCGGATCGACAACATCTCGACCACCGCCTTCGCCCGCGACTACCACATGAGTTGCGAACTCGCGGCCGACAAGGACGGCCGGATCACCGGCCTGCGGGCGAACGTGCTGGCCGACCATGGCGCCTTCAACTCCCACGCTCAGCCCATGAAATGGCCAGCCGGCTTCTTCAACATCGTGACCGGCAGCTACGATATCCCGACCGCCCACGTCACGGTCGACGGGGTCTACACCAACAAGGCCCCGGGCGGGGTCGCCTACCGCTGCTCGTTCCGGGTCACCGAAGCCGCGTACCTGATCGAGCGCATGCTCGATGTCCTGGCCCAGAAGCTTGGCATCGACAAGGCCGAGATCCGCCTGCGCAACTTCATCAAGGCCGAGCAGTTCCCCTATCAATCCTGTCTCGGCTGGGAGTACGACAGCGGCGACTACACCACCGCGCTGAAGCAGGCGATGAAGGCGGTCGGCTACGAGGAGCTGCGCAAGGAGCAGGCCGAGAAGCGCGCCCGCGGCGAGCTGATGGGCATCGGCATCGCGACGTTTACCGAGATCGTCGGCGCCGGCCCGTCGCGCAACTGCGACATCCTGGGCATCAAGATGTTCGAGTCCTGCGAGATCCGGGTCCATCCGACGGGCAGCGCCATCGCCCGCATCGGCACCAAGAGCACCGGCCAGGGGCACGAGACCACCTACGCCCAGATCATCGCCTCCGAGATCGGCATCCCCTCGGACCTGATCACCGTCGAGGAGGGCGACACCGACGTCGGGCCCTACGGCCTGGGCACCTACGGCTCGCGCTCGACGCCGGTGGGCGCCGCCGCCGCGGCCCGCGCCGGCCGCAAGATCCGCGACAAGGCGCGCAAGATCGCGGCCCATATGCTCGAGGTCAGCGAGAGCGATTTGGAGTGGGACGTGGACCGCTTCACGGTCAAGGGCGTGCCCGATCTCTCGGCGGCCATGAAGGACATCGCCATGGCCGCCTATTCCAACCTGCCCGAGGGGCTGGAGCACGGTCTCGAGGTGGTCGACTACTACGACCCGCCGAACATGACCTATCCCTTCGGCGCCTACATCTGCGTGGTCGACATCGATCGCCACACCGGCGAGATCTCGGTGCGCAAGTTCTATGCGCTCGACGACTGCGGCACGCGGATCAACCCGATGATCATCGAGGGCCAGGTCCACGGCGGCCTGACCGAGGCCTTCGCCATCGCCATGGGTCAGGAGATCGTCTTCGACGAGATCGGCAACGTGCTCGGCGCCAGCCTGCTCGACTACTTCCTGCCGACCGCGGTGGAGACGCCCCATTGGGAGACCGACCATACGGTGACGCCGTCGCCGCATCATCCCATCGGCGCCAAGGGTGTGGGCGAGTCGCCCAACGTGGGCGGGGTCCCGGCCTTCTCGAACGCGGTCGTGGACGCCTTCGCGCACCTCGACGTGACCCACATGCCGATGCCCCACACCGCCTGGCGGGTCTGGCAGACCTGCCACGATCTGGGCATCGACAAGTAGGAGGTTTGCCGGTGACCGTGGACAGCGAGGACGTGATCGACTGCATGGCGCGCATGAAGGGCGACGCACAGCCCTTCGCGCTCGCCACCGTGGTGCGCACCAAGGCCGCGACCTCGGCCAAGGTCGGCGCCAAGGCGGTGATCCGCGCCGACGGCTCCATGGTCGGCTGGATCGGCGGCGGCTGCACGCTCGGCGCGGTA
This sequence comes from Pseudomonadota bacterium, assembly GCA_022572685.1. GTDB lineage: Bacteria > Pseudomonadota > Alphaproteobacteria > Kiloniellales > J153 > JACZVL01. The sequence continues at coordinate 13,922 of JACZVL010000033.1, read as the reverse complement.
CGCAAGGCGGCGCGGGAGGCGCTCGGCGACGGGCGCGCGCGCATGATCCGGGTGCGCCCCGACGCGGAGGCTGGGGACGCCGGGGAGGCCGAGGAGGGCACCGAGGAGGTCCGCAACGCCTGCGCCAGCGGCGGCACGATCGAGGTCTTCGTCGAACCGATCCTGCCGCGGCCCTCGCTGATCGTGGCCGGGGCCTCGGCGACGGCGCGGGCGCTCCGCGCGCTCGGCCGGACCGCCGGCTTCACCGTCACCGCGGCCGCCTTGGCGGACGATTTGGAGACCATCGCGGAGGCCGATGAAAAGCTGGCCGGCTTCGATCTGTCGCGGAGCCCGCGGGCCGCGACCAGCTTCATCGTGGTGGCGACCCAGGGCAAGCGCGACCGCGAGGCGCTGGAGGCGGCGCTCGCTACCGGCGCGCCCTACGTCGCCTTCATCGGCAGCCGCAAGAAGGCGGCCGAGCTGAAGGCGCAACTCGCGGCGCGCGGGGTCGAGGCCGAGCGCCTGGCCGGCTTGCGCTCGCCGGCCGGCCTCGACATCGGCGCGGTCACGCCCGAGGAGATCGCGCTCTCGGTCTTGGCGGAGATCGTCGAGGTGCGGCGCCAGGCCGCGCCGGTCGGGCTGGTCGAGGCCCCGATCGCCGAAGCGGGGGACCTGGAAGGCGGTTCGGTGGAGACGCGCGTCGTGACCCCGGCCGCAAGCGGCTGCCGCGGCGAGGGCGGCAAGCACTGAAACGGGATAAAGAGGGGATAAAGGGGGGCGGATAAAGGGCAGATAAAGGCAGATAAAGGGGGACAGTATACTATTTTCAGCTGAAAATAGTATACTGTCCCCCTTTATCTGCTGTCCCCCTTTATCCGTCCCGTGTTTATCGTAGCGCGCGGCGCATGGTGGCGCCGATCTCGGCGGCGGACTCGGCGATCACCGCGCCGGCGGCACGGAGCGCCGCGATCTTGTCGTCCGCCCCGCCCTTGCCGAACACGTTGACCGTGCCGGCGTGGCCCATCCGCCGCCCGGTCGGCGCATCCTCGCCGGCGATGTAGGCGACCACCGGCTTGGTCGGCGCCCCCGCCGCCTTGCGGGCCGACAGGAACGCGGCGGCTTCCTCCTCGGCGGCGCCGCCGATCTCGCCGATCAACAGCACGCCCTCGGTCTCGGGGTCGTCGAGGAACAGCTCCAGGCAGTCCGCGAAACCCATGCCGTGGACCGGGTCGCCGCCGATGCCGACGCAGGTCGACTGGCCGAGCCGGTTGGCGGTGGTCTGGGCCACCGCCTCGTAGGCCAGCGAGGCCGAGCGCGAGGCGATGCCGATGCGTCCCGGGAAGTGGATATGGCCGGGCATGACGCCGATCTTGCAGGCCTCCGGCGTGATCACGCCGGGCGAGTTGGGTCCGATCAGGCGCGAGGTCGAGTCTTCGAGCCGGCGCTTGACCCGAACCATGTCGAGCACCGGCACCCGCTCGGTGACGCAGACGATCAGCGGCACCCCGGCGTCGATCGCCTCGACGATCGCGTCCGCGGCCGCGCGCGGCGGCACGAACACCAGGCTGACCTCCGCGCCGGTCGCCGCCACCGCCGCGGCGACATCGTCGAAGACCGGCAGATAGAGGTGCTTGCCGCCACCCTTGCCCGGGGTCACGCCGGCCACCAGCTTGGTGCCGTAGGCGATCGCCTGCTCGCAGTGGAAGGTCGCCTGGGCGCCGGTCATGCCCTGGCAGATGACCTTGGTCTCGCCGTGCACCAGAATCGCCATCAGGCTGCCCCCGACCTCGCCGTTCCCGCCTTCGCGGCCCGGACCACCAGCTCCGCGGCCTGCGCCATGTCGTCGGCGAAGGTCACCGGAACGCTCTGGCCGATCAGCGTCTTCTTGGCGATCTCCATGTTGGTGCCGGCCAGGCGCAGGATCAGCGGCACCTGGAGGCCGTGGGCGCGCACCGCCGCGGCGATGCCCTCGGCGATGGTGTCGCAGCGCAGGATGCCGCCGCCGAAAACGTTGACCAGGATCGCCTTGACCTTGGGATTGGTCAGCACCAGGCGGAAGCCGGTGGCGATCTGCTCGCGCGTGGCGACCGGGCGCACGTCCATGAAGTCGGCGGCGGCGCCACCGGCCCGGCCGATCGCGTCGAGCGTGGCCAGCGCCAGGCCGGCGCCGTTGACCATGCAGCCGATGTCGCCGTCGAGCTTGACGTAGTTGATCTCGTAGCGCGCCGCTTCCATCTCGGTCGGATCGAGGTCGTCGGGGTCGCGCAGGGCCTCGAGTTCCGGATGGCGGAACAGCGCGTTGTCGTCCAGGTTGAGCTTGACGTCGACGGCCCGCAACTCGCCGGTTTCGGTCAGCGCGAGCGGGTTGATCTCGATCAGGCTGGCGTCGAGTTCGAGGAACGCCTGGTAGAGCCCGCGCATCAACGCGACGGCGGCCTGGGCCGCGGCGCCGTCCAGGCCGAGGTCCGCGGCGGCGGCGCGCAAGCCCGCGTCGTCCGGATCGCCCGGGGGGCCGCCCGGGGGGCCGACTCCCGGGTCGATCACCAGCTTGTCGATGCGCGCCGGATCGCGGGCCACCGCCGCCTCGATGTCCTCGCCGCCCTCGGCCGAGGTCAGGAAGGCGACCCGGCCGCTGGCGCGATCCACCAGGATCGCCAGATAGAGTTCGCGCGCGGCCGCGACCCGCTCCTCGATGTAGACGCTGGCGACCTTGCGGCCGGCCGCGCCGGTCTGTTCGGTGACCAGGGTCGAGCCCAGAAGCTCGCGGCTTTTGGTGGCCACCGCGTCCAGGGATTCGGCGATCTTGACGCCGCCCGCCTTGCCCCGGCCGCCGGCCAGGATCTGCGCCTTGACCGCCCAGGCGTCGCCACCGATCTCGCGGGCCGCGTCCCGGGCCGCCTCGGGCGTACGCGCGACGGCGCCGCGTGGCGCCGGCACGCCGTAGCCGCTCAGCAACTGCTTGGCCTGAAATTCGTGAACGTACATGCCTCGACCTCCCCCGGCGGCCTCCCCCGGTGCGGCGCGCCCTCACGATCTGTGGTATACCGTATGCCAATACGCCCCGCTGTCGCAACAGATTTTGTCGCAGTGGCCCGGTGAAATGGCTGTACATCGCAAGGGCGTCCACCTAGGGTGAGGTTGGTATACCGTATTCCACAGACATTCGACCACACGACTGTGAGCGATTGTGAGGGAACGGCGGTAAATTACGACTTGCGGGGTTGCCCAACAATCCGGCCATAATAGGCGCCAATGAAGGATCCAACCCAATGACCACCTAGGGAGGTTTAAGGTGAATAAATTTACCAGCAAAATACTGAGTGCGGCCGTCGCGCTCAGCGTTGGCCTGGGCTTCACTGCCGCAGTGGTGAAAGAGGCCGCGGCCTGGGAGCCGAAGAAGCCCGTCGAGTTCGTGATCATGGCCGGCAAGGGCGGCGGCGCCGACCGGCTGGCCCGTTTCATCCAAGGCATCATCGAGAAAAACGGGCTGGCATCGAAACCGTTCGTGCCGATCAATAAAGGTGGTGGCTCGGGCGCCGAAGCCCTGCGCTATCTGAAGGACCGCGCGGGCGATCCCCACGTGATCATGGCGACGCTCAACAGCTATTACACGACGCCGCTGCGCAATCCCGACATCGGGGTCGATATCGCCGAGTTCACGCCGATCACCCGTTTGGCCGAGGACACGTTCCAACTTTGGGTGACCACGGATTCCGGCATCACGACCGTCGATGAGTATGTCGCCGCGGTCAAGGCGGCCGGCCCGGGGAACTGGAAGATGGGTGGCACCGGCAAGGGCCAGGAAGATTCCCTGGTCACCGCCATGCTCGAGAAGAAATTCGACATCAAGGTCACCTATGTGCCTTACAAAGGCGGCGGGACGGTGGCCAAGGAGCTGATCGGCAAGCACATCGACTCGACCGTCAACAATCCCTCCGAGCAGGCCGGTTTTTGGGAGGCCGGAAAGTCGCGTCCTCTCGCCAGCTTCACCCCGAAGGGCAAGTTGCAGGGACGCTTCGGCGACATTCCCACCTTCGAGGAACTCGGCTACGGGTCGGACATGGTCTACTACATGCAGCGCAGCGTTATCGCGCCGGCGGGCATCGGCGAGGACGTTCAAGCCTATTACGTCGGCGTCTTTGAAAAGGTCTACAAATCCGCCGAGTGGCAGGAGTATCTGACCAACAAAGGCCTGATTCCCGGCTGGTTGACGGGTAGCGCGCTCACCGAATACTTCCTTACCGAGCGTGAGGCGCATCGCCAAATGTTGCAGGCGGCGGGCGAGATCGACTAGCCTGGCGCGGACCCGACACGTCGGGAACATAGGGTAGGGTCGCCGCCATGCGCGTCGCCGAATTGTCCATGGCGGTGGTCATGGCGATCTTCTCGCTGTACCTGATGTGGAAGTCTACGGAACTCCCCATCGGCTGGATCCCCGCCGAGGGTCCGGGCGGTGGGGCGTTTCCGTTCTGGCTGTCGTTGGGGATGTTGTTGTGCTGCCTCTGGATGATCGGGCGCTGGGTCACCAGGACAAGCCCGCCTTCACGCTCGACCGAGCCCTTTATGACGCCGCAGACGCTCAAGTTGTTTCTGCTTGTGGCCGGTTCGCTGGCGGCCATGATCGGCCTGATCCATATTATTGGCGTCTACGGAGCGGTCCCCCTTTTCCTCATTTTCTACATTCGGTTCCTGGGCCGGCACTCTTGGGCGATCGCCGGCTCGCTGGCTGTCTCTACGCCGATCGCGGCGTTCCTCTTTTTCGAGATAGCCCTGAAGAAGACCCTCCCCAAGGGGTACACCGAACCGCTGTTCTATCCGCTGTACGATTTCTTTTATTAGGAACTCCCTGGGCCGCCGGGTGCTGCCCTCTAACCGGGCCGGAGAACGGTAAAGGCATGCCGCGCGTTCTCCCCCGGCCGGTACCGGAAGGTTGACGACGAATGGAAGTTCTTGGGCTCCTAATCAACGGTTTTGTTATCGCTTTCGAGCCCCTCAACCTGGCACTGATCGTCGCCGGCGTGGTGGTCGGGCTGTTCATCGGCGCGATGCCGGGCCTGGGCTCGGTAAACGGGGTGGCGATTCTGTTGCCGATGACCTTCCTGGTGCCGCCGACCTCGGCGGTCATCTTCCTCGCCGCAATTTATTACGGCGCCATGTATGGCGGCGCCATCTCATCGATCATGCTGGGAATTCCCGGCGCCTCGACCGCGGTGGCGACCACCTTCGACGGCCGGCCGCTGGCGCTCAAGGGCCAGGCCGACAAGGCGCTGGTGGCGGCGGCGGCGGCGTCGTTCGTGGGCGGCTCCATATCGGTGGTGCTGTTCACCCTGTTTGCGCTGCCGCTCGCTGGGGTGGCCCTGGCCTTCGGTCCGCCCGAGACCTTCGCGCTGATGGTTCTGGCCTTCGCCACCTTCATCGGGCTCGGCGGCGACGACATTCCGAAGACCTTGTTCTCGATCTTGATCGGCTTGGTGTTCAGTACCGTCGGGCTGGATATCATCTCTGGCGAACCGCGGCTGATCTTCGGCGGTCTCACCGGTTTTTACCACGGAATCAACTTCCTGGTGCTCGCCATCGGCATCTACGGCATCGGCGAGATGCTGTGGACCATAGAGATCAGCCAGGGCGAGGTGCTGATGTCGAAGGCCACCGTTTCGTTCCGGCGCATCCTGAGCAACCTGAGGGACCTCAAGGGCAACATAAAGACCATGATCATGGGCTCGTTCCTGGGATATTTCGTGGGCATTCTGCCGGCGGCGGGGGCCACGCCCGGCTCGCTCATGGCCTACGGCGTTGCCAAGACCATGTCGAAGAACCCCGAGACCTACGGCAAGGGCAACATCGACGGCGTGGTGGCGCCGGAGGCGGCCAACAACGCCGCCAGCACCGGCTCGATGCTGCCGATGCTGACGCTGGGCATTCCGGGTTCGCCCACGACCGCGATCCTGTTGGGCGGCATGGTCATCTGGGGCCTCGAGCCGGGTCCCCTGGTGTTCACCGACCATCCCGATTTCGTCTGGGGCCTCATCGCCAGCTTGTACGCCGCCAACCTGTTCGCGCTGTTGATCAACATCGGCTTCATCCCCGCCTTCATCTGGGTCCTGAAGATGCCGTTCACGATCCTGGCGCCGATCATCTTCGTGCTCTGCGTGGTTGGCGGCTACGTGCCGACCCAAAGCATGCACGACGTCTGGCTGATGCTGATCTTCGGCGTCGTCGGCTATTTCATGCGCAAACTCGATTACCCCATGGCGCCAATGGTGCTCGCCATCGTGCTCGGCCCCTTGGCCGAGCCGGCCATGCGCCAGTCGCTGATCGGTTCCCAGGGCGATGTGATGATCTTCTTCGAACGCCCGATTTCGGGCACGATCATGGTCATCGCGCTCTTTCTCATCGTGCTGCCGCTGATCAAGAACATGAGGAAGCGGCGCAAGCGCAATGCGGCCAACGGCCCGAATTGACCCCGAATCGGCTGGGCCGAGGCGCGGCTGCGACAACGGCTTGCGGGAGTGGTGGTCTTTGGTATATCGTATACCAAAGTTCGCTTGGAAGCCGGAAACGCGGAATGAGTGGGCGGTTAAGGAACGGACCGACATGATGGCCACCGCAGACCTCAACGTGGAACCGATCGAGGCCAACTTCAGCCTCAAGGACCGGATTTACACGACGCTCAGAAAAGCCATCACCTCCATGAACATCTATGCGGAGGATGCCGAGCTGCGCCTGGACGAGCGCGAACTCTCCGAGAAACTGGCGATCAGCCGCACGCCGATCCGCGAGGCGCTGGCCCGGCTCGAGCAGGAGGGCCTGGTCCGGATCGTGCCGCGCAAGGGCGTGTTCATCGTGCGCAAGACCAAGGGCGAGATCCTGGAGATGATCACGGTCTGGGCGGCGCTCGAAAGCATGGCCGCGCGGCTGATCACCGAGGCAGCCAGCGACGCGGAGATCGCCAGCCTGCGCCGCCTGTTCGCCACCTTCGAGGGCGAGGAGGTCGGCGCCCAGATCGACGAGTACTCGGAACGCAACATCGACTTCCATACCCGCATCCTGCAGCTTTCCAAGTGCGGCCTGTTGAACGAGACGGCGAACAACCTGTTCATCCACATGCGCTCGATCCGGGCCCGCACCATCTCCGAGCACGACCGGGCCAAGCGTTCGATCATCGACCACATCCACATCATCGAGGCGCTGGAGGCGCGCGACGCCGGACTGGCCGAGCGCCTGGTGCGCGAGCACACCCTGAACCTGGCGGCCCACGTGGACGCCAACGTCGACTATCTGGATTGATACCGGGACGCCGACACCCGACACTTGGAGAGCAGGCATGGCTGATACCGCAACCGACACGCTGGCACGGAAGGACACCTCCGGCGCCACCATCTCCGGCGGCCACCTGGTCGCGAAGGGACTGAAGAACGAAGGCGTGGACACCATCTTCACGCTCTGCGGCGGCCATATCATCGACATCTACGACGGCTGCCTGGACGAGGGCATCCGCATCATCGACGTGCGCCACGAACAGGTCGCCGCCCACGCCGCCGACGGCTACGCCCGCCAGACCGGCAAGCTGGGCTGCGTGGTGACCACCGCCGGCCCCGGCTGCACCAACGCGGTGACCGGCATCGCGACCGCGTTCCGCTCGGAAAGCCCGATCCTCCACATCGGCGGCCAGGGCGCGCTGTCCCAGCACAAGATGGGCTCGCTGCAGGACCTGTCCCATGTCGACATCATGACGCCGATCACCAAATTTTCGGCCGGCGTGCGCAGCACCGAACGCATCGCCGACATGATCTCGATGGCCGCGCGCGAGGCCTTCGCCGGCGCGCCGGGGCCGGCCTATCTGGAAATCCCGCGCGACGTGCTCGACCGCGAAATCCCGATCGAGACCGCCCGGGTGCCCGAGGCCGGCCGCTACCGCGCCTCCACCAAATCGATCGGCGATCCGGCCGACATCGAGAAGCTGGCCGGGCTTCTGGTCAAGGCGGAGCGGCCCTGCATCCTGCTCGGCTCCCAGGTCTGGATGGCGCGCGGCCACCAGGAGGCGCTGGCGCTGGTGCGCGGCCTCAACCTGCCGGCCTACTTCAACGGCGCCGGCCGCGGCCTGCTGCCGCCGGGCGACCCGCACCACTTCAACCGCACCCGGCGCTATGCCTTCGACAAGGCCGACGTGATCGTCATCGTCGGCACGCCCTTCGACTTCCGCATGGGATACGGGCGGCGCCTGCGCGCCGAGGCCACGGTGGTGCAGATCGACATGGACTACCGCACGGTCGGCAAGAACCGCGACATCTCGCTCGGCCTGGTCGGCGATCCGGGCGCGATCCTGAAAGCGGTCCACGACGCCACCACGGGCTCGGCGGACAACGGCGCCAAGGGCCGCGAGGCCTGGCTCGAGGAACTGCGCGCCGCCGAGATCAAGGCGACCGACAAGCTGATGCCCATGTTCCTCTCCGACTCCTCGCCGATCCATCCCTACCGGGTCGCCTGGGAGATCAACGAGTTCCTCACCGAGGACACGATCTACATCGGCGACGGCGGCGACGTGGTCACGATCAGCGCCCAGGCGGTGCAGCCGCGCACCCCGGGCCACTGGATGGACCCGGGCGCGCTCGGCAGCCTCGGCGTGGGCACCGGCTTCGCCATGGCGGCCAAGCTGGCCCATCCCGAGAAAGAGGTGCTGTGCTACTACGGCGACGGCGCCTTCGCCATGACCGCTTTCGACATGGAGACCGCCAACCGCTTCGGCGCGCCCTACATCGCCATCATCGGCAACAACTCGTCGATGAACCAGATTCGCTACGGCCAGGTCGCCAAGTACGGCGAGCAGCGCGGCAACGTCGGCAACAAGCTGGGCGACGTGCCGTTCGGCACCTTCGCCGAAATGCTCGGCGGCTACGGCGAGGAGGTGCGCGATCCGGGCGAGGTCGGCCCGGCCCTGCGCCGCGCCCGCGAGGCGGTGCGCCGCGACGGCAAGTCCGCCGTGATCAATGTCTGGGTCGACCCCGGCGAATACGCGCCGGGGACCAAGGCCCAGACCATGTACAAGTAACGATTGGTTCGCGAACCGAAAATCAACCTCTCGATCGGCGAGGCGAGAATGAGCGATGCGTTGAACGGAGCGGCCCGCGCCTTGGACGGTGTCCGCATCCTGGATTTCACCCACGTCCAGTCGGGTCCGACCTGCACCCAGCTTTTGGCGTGGTTCGGGGCCGACGTGATCAAGGTCGAGCGTCCCGGCGCGGGCGATCCCACCCGGGGCCAGCTTCGCGACCTGCCGGACGTGGACAGCCTCTACTTCACCATGCTCAACCACAACAAGCGTTCGATCACGCTCAACACCAAGAGCGAGAAGGGCAAGGCGGTGCTCGAGCGCCTGGTCGGGCATTGCGACGTGCTGGTCGAGAACTTCGCGCCCGGCGCGCTCGACCGCATGGGCTTTTCCTGGGAGCGCATCCAGGAGCTCAACCCGCGCATGATCTACGCCTCGGTCAAGGGCTTCGGTCCCGGCCCCTACGAGGACCTCAAGGTCTACGAGAACGTCGCCCAGTGCGCCGGCGGTTCGGCCAGCACCACCGGCTTCGCCGACGGGCCGCCCATGGTGACCGGCTCCCAGATCGGCGATTCCGGCACCGGCCTGAACCTCGCGCTCGGCATCGTCACCGCGCTCTACCAGCGCGACCGGACCGGCCGCGGCCAGCGCGTGCTGACGGCCATGCAGGACTCGGTGCTCAACCTCTGCCGGGTCAAGCTGCGCGACCAGCAGCGCCTGGCCCACGGCCCGCTCGCGGAATATCCCAACGACACCTCCGGCGACGCCACGCCGCGCGCCGGCAACGCCTCGGGTGGCGGCCAGCCGGGCTGGATCGTCAAGTGCAAGGGCTGGGAGACCGACCCCAACGCCTATGTCTACGTCATCACCCAGGCCGCGATCTGGGGCAAGTTTTGCAAGGTGATCGGCAAGGACGAATGGATCGACGATCCGGAGTACGCGACGCCGAAGGCGCGCCTGCCCAAGCTCGAGCATATCTTCGACACCATCGAGGTCTGGACCAAGACCAAGACCAAGTTCGAGGTCATGGACGCGCTCAACCCGCTCGGCATTCCCTGCGGGCCGATCCTGTCGATGAAGGAGTTGGCGGAGGAGCCGAGCCTGCGCGCGACCGGGACCGTGGTCGAGGTCGACCACCCGACCCGCGGCAAGTACCTGACCGTCGGCAACCCGATCAAGATGTCGGACTCGCCGACCGAGGTTCTGCGTTCGCCGCTACTCGGCGAGCATACCGACGAGATCCTGCACGAACTCGGCTTCGGCGACAACGAGATCACCGCGGCCCGGGAAGACGGGGCGATCTGACCGGCATCTGGCCGGCATCTGGACGGAGACGAGAGAATGCGACTGATCGTGATGGGGCAGCAGGCCTTCGGCAAGGCGGTGCTCGAGGCGCTGTTGGCGCGCGGCGACGAGGTGGTCGCGGTCTACTGCGCGCCGGACAAGGAGGGCCGCCCGGCCGATCCGATCAAGGAGGCCGCCCTGGAAAAGGGCCTGCCGGTCCATCAGCCGGCCTCGTTCAAGGACCCGGCGGTGCTCGACGAGATACGCGCGCTCGACGCCGACCTCTGCGTCATGGCTTTCGTCACCATCTTCGTGCCCGAGGCCGCGCGCGACATCCCGACCCACGGCTCGATCTGCTTCCATCCCTCGCTGTTGCCGCTGTACCGGGGGCCGAGCTCGATCAACTGGCCGATCATCGATGGCGCGACCAAGACCGGGCTGACCATCTTCTATCCCGACGACGGCCTGGACGAGGGCGACATCCTGCTCCAGAAGGAGATCGAGATCGGCCCCGACGACACGCTGGGGACGATCTACTTCAACAAGATTTTCCAGCTCGGCGTCGACGCCATGCTCGAGGCGGTGGATTTCATCGCCGCCGGCAACGCGCCGCGCAGCGTCCAGGATTCCTCGAAGGCGAGTTACCAATCCTGGTGCAAGCGCGAACACGCCGAGATCGACTGGAGCAAGCCGGTCGACGAAGTCTACAACCTGATCCGCGGCACCAATCCGCAGCCGGGCGCCTGGACCACCTGTGGCGGCAAGACCCTGCAGATCTTCGATTCCGCCAAGCTTTCGAACCGCGCCGGCGCGCCGGGCGAGATCACCGCGGTGGGCGAAGAGGGCATCACCGTGGCCGCCCAGGGCGGCGCGATCCTGGTCAAGCGGGTCCGTCCCGAGGGCGAGGGCAAGATGCCGGCGGCCGAGTTCGCCGCCAACGCCGGGATTGCCACGGGTGCGCGCCTCGGTTAGAGCGCACCGCCACAGCCACAACGTCATTCCATCCAGCGAGAGAAAACCCAGGGGTTCACCTATGCCGAAGAGCGACATCGAAATTGCGCGCGATGCCAGTATGCAGCCGATCGCGGAGGTCGGGGCCAAGCTGGACATCCCGGCCGATGCGATCGAGCACTACGGAAAGTACAAGGGGAAAATTTCCTTCGACTTCATCGACGGCCTGAAGGACCGTCCCGACGGCAAGCTGATCCTGGTGACCGCGATCACGCCGACGCCGGCGGGCGAGGGCAAGACCACGACCTCGGTCGGCCTGGGCGACGGGCTCAACCGGATCGGCAAGAAGGCGGCGATCTGCCTGCGCGAGCCCTCGCTCGGACCCTGCTTCGGAATGAAGGGCGGCGCGGCCGGCGGCGGCTACGCCCAGGTGGTGCCCATGGAGGACATCAACCTGCACTTCACCGGCGACTTCCACGCCATCGGGGTGGCCAACAACCTGCTCGCCGCGCTGATCGACAACCATATCTACTGGGGTAACCAGCTCGACATCGACACCCGCCGCGTCGCATGGCGCCGGGTCGTGGACATGAACGACCGCGCGCTGCGCTCGATCGTCGGCAGCCTGGGCGGGGTCGCCAACGGTTTTGCGCGCGAGGACGGCTTCGACATCACGGTCGCCTCCGAGGTGATGGCGATCTTCTGCCTGGCCGACGACCTCAAGGATCTGGAATCGCGTCTGGGCCGGATCGTGGTCGCCCAGAACCGCAAGCGCGAGCCGGTGCACGCCAGCGACCTCAAGGCCCCCGGTCCGATGTCGGTGCTGCTCAAGGACGCCATCGCGCCCAACCTGGTGCAGACGCTGGAGAACAACCCGGCCTTCATCCACGGCGGGCCGTTCGCCAACATCGCCCACGGCTGCAACTCGGTGATCGCCACCAAGGCGGCGCTGAAATTGGCCGACTACGTGGTCACCGAGGCCGGCTTCGGCGCCGACCTGGGGGCCGAGAAGTTCTTCAACATCAAGTGCCGCAAGGCGGGCCTGAAGCCGGCCGCCGCGGTCATCGTGGCCACGGTGCGCGCGCTCAAGATGCACGGCGGGGTCGCCAAGGGCGACCTCGGCAACGAGAACGTGGACGCGGTCAAGGCCGGCTGCGCCAACCTCAAGCGCCACGTCGACAACGTGAAGGGCTTCGGCGTGCCCGTGGTGGTCGCGATCAACCAGTTCCTCGGCGATAGCGAGGCCGAGCTCGAGGCGGTGCGCGCCACCGCCGAGGAGATGGGCGTCCAGGCGATCCTCTGCGCGCATTGGGCCGACGGCGGCGCGGGCGCCGAGGAGCTGGCGCGCCATGTGGTCGAGCTGGCCGATTCCGGGGTCGCCGACTTCAAGCCGCTCTACGAGGATTCACTGCCGCTCTGGGACAAGGTCGAGCGTATCGCGACCCGGCTCTACGGCGCCTCCGGGATCACCGCCGATGATGCGGTGCGCAAGCGTTTCGACGAGCTGCAGGGCCCCTACGGTCACTTCCCGGTGTGCATGGCCAAGACCCAGTATTCCTTCTCCACCGACCCCAATCTCAAGGGTGCCCCCGAGGGCCACGTGGTACCCATCCGCGAGATCCGGGTCTCGGCTGGAGCGGAGTTCGTGGTGGTCGTCACCGGCGCGATCATGACCATGCCCGGCCTGCCGCGGGTGCCCGCCGCCAACTCCATCTACCTCAACGAGCAGGGCCAGATCGAGGGCCTGTTCTAGGGTCCCATGGGGCGCATAGCTGGAGTTTAGCCATGTCGAAACTGTTCTCGCTCGAAGGGCGGGTCGCGCTGGTGACCGGGGCCTCGCGCGGGCTCGGCTGGGCCATCGCCGAGGCGCTCGCCGAGCACGGCGCCCATGTGGTGCTGTCCTCGCGCGACCAGGCGGCCCTGGAGAAGCGCGCCGCGGAGCTCGATAAACGCGGCCTCTCCGCCCAGGCGCGCGCCTTCGACGCCGCCGACCGGGCGGCCGGCGCCGAGGCCGTGGCCGCGGTCCAGGCCGAGCACGGCCGCCTCGACATCCTGGTCAACAACGCCGGCATGGTGCACCGCGGCCCCATCGCCGAGCTCGCCGACGAGGACTGGGACCGGGTGATCGAGGTCAATCTGACTGCGGTCATGCGGCTGTCGCGCGATGCCGGCCGGCAGATGGCGGCGCGCGGCCACGGCCGGATCATCAACACGGCCTCGATCATGGGCCTGGTGGCGCGCCCCGGGGTTGCCTCCTACGTCGCCTCCAAGGGCGGCCTGGTGGCGCTGACCCGGGCGCTGGCCGTCGAGTTCGGGCCCCAGGGCGTGAACAGCAATGCGATCGCGCCGGGCTACATCGTCTCGGATATGACCGCGGACCTGCATAACGACCCGGAGTTCGATTCCTTCGTGCGCGGCCGCACGCCGCTCGGCCGCTGGGGCGAGGCCAAGGAGATCGGCGCGGTGGCGCTGTTCCTGGCCTCCGACGCCAGCTCCTACGTGAACGGCCACCTGCTGGTCGCCGACGGCGGCCTGACCGTGTCGCTGTAGATCAGGTTCCACTATCGTGGAACCGCACCGGCCCGCACCCCCGCCCGCCCATATGATACTGTCGTGGGGCGGCCGGGCGGGGGTGCGGACCGGTGCGGACTGCGTTGAA
>JACZVL010000222.1 GCA_022572685.1 Pseudomonadota bacterium | reverse complement strand
ATTCCCGCGAAAGCGGGAATCCATGGAGCCGCCTGGACTCCCGCGTTCGCGGGAGTGACATGGTGCTGTTGTTGACACGGGATTTCCCGTTACAAAACAAGCGCCTATTTCGGGCCGGACACTAAGGTCCTCTGCGTCCCGGTGGGACTCGGAAAAGGGGGCTGGCGCGCGGGGCGCCGCCTCCTTTTTTCACGCCCTGTCTCGGCGGTACCTATTCGGCCACAGCAGCTTCACGCGCCAGCTCCAGCAGGCAGTCGTCGGCCAGGCTTTCGAGGGGCGTAAAGTCGCGGTGGGCGATCCACTCCGGCCGCTTGAACCGGCGGATGTGGTTGTCGACGTGGCACAGGCTCAAGTACGCGATGGTGCGCCGCCACGGCGAGATGTTGCCCGGCGAGGCGTGCACCAGATTGCAGTGGAACACGAGCATGGAGCCGGCCGGGCCGGTGGGCGCGACGATGCCGCCCTGCTCGGCCAGGCGGGTCACGGTCGCCTTGTCCAGGGTCCACAGCGGATAGGAGGTGGTCAGTTGGTCGTGCCCGGCCTCGAACACCCCACCCTTGTGGCTGCGCGGGATGAACATGAGCGCGCCGTTGAACGCGGTCACCGGGTCGAGGAACACGGCGACGTTCATGGCCCGCGCCTCGGGCATCAGATCGTCGCGCGACCAGGTGCCGTAGTCCTGGTGCCACTGCCAGACGTCGCCGTCGAAGGCCTCCTTCCCGTTGACCTTGAACTGGTGCATGTAGACCGGACCATCGAGGAGCTGCCGGACCGGCTCGACCAGGCGCGGGTGCCGGCCCAGGCGCCGGAACGCCTCGTTGTAGGTATGGGCGGCGAAGGCTGTGCGCACCGCCTTGCCGTCCTTCTCGCGCCAGACTTCCTCGCGCTCCTGGGCGAAGATGCCGGGCACCTCCCCGACCAGCACGCCGACCTCGGCGGGGCTGAAAACCTCGGGCAGGAACAGGTAGCCCTCGACCTCGAATTCGGCCAGTTGTCGTTCGCTCAATCTCATGACGCCGGCCCCTTGCGAAACGCTCCGTGACATGGAATAGCGGGCGGAAGTCTAACCCGCAAGCGCCGCGGGAGTCAGCCCCGGAGGGGCTGCGCAAATCCATGGCGCGCGGCAGCAGACCGCCTCACCGGCGCGCCGCGCGGACTTCGAGGCTCATGCCTTCTTTCTTTTGCAGATAGACGATGATCTCGAACAGGTTGCGGGCCTGGGGGTTGCCCTTGGGACCGAACATGCGCATCAGGCTCTTGGGCGACTTGTCGGTCCGCGCCGCCAGTTCCTCGAAACCGACGGTCGCGTTGATGTAGTCGCGCAGCACGGCCTTGCCGGTGTCCAGGTCGCCGGATAGCAGGCATTGGACGCCTTCTCGCAGCAACTCGCGGCGAAACCGGGGGTCGCGCGCCGCCCGCGCCTGGACCGTCTCCTTGAAGTCCCTGGTCAATGCCATGGTTTAGGTCTCCCGCCGTTTCCGAGACTTGTAGTCACGCCATAGGGCCTGTGCCCTGCGGATATCGCCCTGCTGTCGTTTCTTGGTGCCGCCGCCCAGCAGGATCACGAGACGATCACCATCCCGGCCAAGGTAGACCCGGTAACCGGGCCCGAAATCGATTCGGCACTCGTGAACCCCGGCACCAATCCTTTTGACGTTCGACAGGTTGCCGTGTCCTATTCGGGTCACAGCGATGACCACCTTGGCGGCCGCTTGGGCATTCAGCCCGTCAAACCACTTGGCGTAGGGACTATTGTCCCTGGCATCGAGATATTCCCGAATCTCGATTATGCCTTAAGGTAACATAATAGTTACCATTGTCAAGCCTCCCACGCCCCAGATTAAGTCGCGCGGCGACCGCCGCCGCCGTCACCGCGTCGCCTACCCTTCAAGCTGACTGTAACTCTATGACCGCATGACTTCCCGTGGCCTCGATGGCTTGGCTCATACGCGCGGTCTTGGTGGCGTGGTAGGGGTTCAGAATCCTTTGCGCCTCGCGATAGTCGACATCCAGGCGGCGCGACAGTTCGGCGGCGGTCATGCCACACGCACGCATCGCGATATAGAGCGCGACCTTCATGGCCGCCGCCGCATCGGGGACGACAAGTTCCTCGCCCTTGCGCGGCTTCGAGGGCGCGGGAATATCCTCGCGGTACTTCATTCGGAACATCAGCGCCGAGTCGAGCAGATCGGCGGCTTCGCTGCGGGCCTCGTCCATATCGGCGCCATCGGTCGCCGCTTCCGGAAGATCGCGAAACGTCACCAGGATGCGGCCGCCTTCGTCGGCTTCGAACTTGGCGGGATAGACGATCTTCATTTCAGGTCATCCTTGGTCAACCGAAGGTCCGCGAGCATCTTGCGCAACAGGCCGGAGCCGATTTCCTTTTTCAGGTCCTTGATGGTCGGTGAACGCGGTGCCGTAATAGACCCTGCCGTGGCTACCTTTGCCGGGCTTGCCGTCGTGCCGAACGGTGACACCGTCGGCCTTTCCCAGGCGGCGCAGCCGTTTCAAGAATTCACGGCCGTTCATGAGAAATAATATAGGACATATTTGTCCTGTTGTCAATAGGACAATGTTAGCCCCGTTGCGGCCTCCACTGCCTCAATAGGTCGCGCGGCCGCCGGAGATGTCGAACACGGCGCCGGTCGAGAACGAGCACTCGCGGCTGCACAGCCAGGCGGCCAGCGCGGCGACCTCCTCGACGGTGACGAAGCGTCCGCGCGGAATCTTGGACAGCATGTAGTCGATGTGCTGCTGGGTGATCTGGTCGAAGATGCGGGTGCGCGCGGCCGCGGGCGTCACGCAGTTGACCGCGATGTCGTAGCTGGCCAGCTCCTTGCCGAGAGACTTGGTGAGCGCGATCACCCCGGCCTTGGCGGCGCTGTAGGCGGAGGCGTTGGGGTTGCCCTCCTTACCGGCGATCGAGGCGATGTTGACCACGCGGCCGTAGTTGCGTTCGATCATGCCCGGCAACACCGCGCGGCAGCAATGGAACACGCCGTCCAGGTCGACCGCCATGACCTGCCGCCAGTCGTCCAGCGGGTATTCCCAGGTGACCGCGTTGGGCCCGGCGATGCCGGCGTTGTTGACCAGCACGTCGATGGCGCCGAGCGCGGCTTGCGTGTCCGCGACCGCCGCCTCGACGCCCGCCGCGTCGGTCACATCGACCGCGACGCCGTGGACACTGCCGCGCGCGGCGAGCGCCTCGCAGGTCTGCCCCAGCATGTCCGGGTTGAGGTCCCAGAGCGCGACCGCCGCGCCGCTGTCGAGCAGGCGCTCGGTGATGGCCCGGCCGATGCCCTCGGCGGCGCCGGTGACCACGGCCCGCTGGCCGCCGAAGTCGAGTTGGTTCATAGCTGCCATTCTCTCCCTGCTTCAACCATCCAAGAAATCTTCGATGTAGGCCTCGACGATCTCGTCGAGGTTCGCCTCCCGGGGCAGGCCGAGTGCGGTGGCGCGGGCGAACTCGGTCTCGGTCGCCCAGGTCGCCACGATGGCCTCGATGCCTGGGTCGGGCTCGACCGTGATCGCGCCCAGGCGGCGGTTGCCGGCGACCCGCCGCAGCGCGGCGATCATCTGCTCCACCGTGGCCGCGTGGCTGGGGAAGTTGATGGTCCGGTCGTCGCCGAGCGCGCCCGCATCGGCCTCGTGCAGCGCGATGAACCCGGCCACCGCCGAGCGGTAGCCGAGCAGCGGCATCACGGTGTCGAGCTTGACCGGCAGCGCGCAGGGCTCGCCGTTGAGCGGCTCGCGGAACACGCCGCTGGCGAAGCTGGAGGCGGCCGCGTTGGGCCGGCCCGGGCGGATCACGATGGTCGGCAGGCGCGCCGCGCGGCCGTCGATGAAGCCCTTGCGGCTGTAGTCGTTGATCAACAGCTCGCCGATCGACTTGGTGACCCCATAGGTGGTCTGCGGGGCCTGCTTGGTGGTGTCGCCGACCACCGCCGGCATGACGCTGCCGCCGAACACCGCGATCGAGCTGGCGAACACCAGGCGCGGGGCGCCGGCACGCGCACGTACCGCTTCGAGCACGTTGAGCCCGCCGGTCAAATTCACCCGGATCGCCAGATCGAAGTCCTTCTCGCCGCCGCCGCTGACCACCGAGGCCAGGTGGAACACCGAGATGTCGTCCCGATCGACCAGGCCGGCCACCCGGTCCCGGTCCGAGATGTCGCCGATCACGATCTCGACGCGATCGTCCAGGCCCGCGAGCGGCGCCGGTGGCGCGACCGCGTCGAACAGGGCGATCGCGTCGACTTCCTCCTGGGCGCCCGAAGGCCCGGTCAGGGCGCCGCGATCCAGAATCGCGCGGGCCAGCATGCGGCCGATGAATCCAGTGCCCCCGGTGATCACGACTTTCATGTGCTTCGCCTGCCTTCCCTAGAGCGTTTTCAACGCAGTCCGCACCGGCCCGCACCCCCGCCCGGCCGCCCCACGACAGTATCATATGGGCGGCCGGGCGGGGGTGCGGGCC
>JACZVL010000221.1 GCA_022572685.1 Pseudomonadota bacterium | reverse complement strand
GCGTCGACCACCACGAAGTCGTTGCCCAGCCCGTGCATCTTGATGAAGGGACGCAAGCTCATGACCCCGGGTTATATGGCGCGGAGAAAGTCCACGGCCAATAGGGCTTCCCGCCCCCGCCTGGCGCAAACGAATGAGCCGGACGCACAGGCGTCCGGCGTCATCCGCATCCCTGCCCGATGCGTGACAAAAATCGCGAAGCTGCGGGTGCCGCATTAGCGCCCCCGCTTCGGGCCCCGCGGTCCCTTGTGTTCGTCTTGGCCGAGGGCTGATGCCGCCAAGGTTTTGGTCTCCGCGACTGTCGGCTTCTTGCGCCCGGCCAAAACGTCGGAGGCGAGAGAAGACACCCTATCGGAAGTCTGCTTTCGAGGTTTCTTCATGGTCTCATTCCTTTCAATGGTCTCGGGCCCGCCAGAGGGCAGACCAGGGTTGAGAGGACTCTAACAAATATACGGACGCAGTGTAAACTCTTTTTTTGCGAGCGGCTAGAATCCGGGATATTTCTGCCGATGTTCGCGATTCTCCCCCGTTGTATAGATGGCGACCAACGCAAGAATTATTGGCATAGACGTTGAAATCAGAATCTACTGCGCTTATACTGGCAGTTATGGACAACTTTCTCGAATACGTGAAACGGCGGAAAGCCGCCCTCCGCAAGGAGTTAGAGGAGATTGAGGCTGCTGAGCGCGTGTATCGCCAGAGCGGAGCTGGGAGTGGCGAAGCAATACTTCCATTTAATCTGTCCGTACAATCTGTGCGACCAACCATCAAGGAAGGCATCATCCAGTTGCTTGAAGAGGTTTACCCAATGGGACTGACGGCGCTGGAGATTCTTGATCGACTGAACCGGCGATGGTGGCGGGGCGAGTTGAAGCGTACGTCATTGTCGCCGCAGATCACGCGCCTCAAGAATAGTGGCGACGTCATTGGCGAGCGCGGGACGTGGAAAGTTACCAATAAGACTGCCCCCGAGGGCGACGAGTCATCGGGGATATCTTAATTGTGGAGAGGTGGGCGAAAGGTCGAATTTGCCCCTACGGACGCAGCAGGCCCGCTTGACCCGGGGCCGGGGGGTCCTTATGTTCCGCCGCGACAGCCGCCATGGGTAGGTCCCCGGCGACCCTGGTAGCCCCAGGGAGCCCCGCCAGTCCGCGAGTTTCGCGCACTGGCGCGATTTCCGTTTGGCGGGAGCGATGGATTTGAGGACGAGCTAGACCGGCCATGTTCGACAGTTTGCAGGAGCGCCTGGGCGAGGTTCTGGGCCAGCTGACCCGGCGCGGGGCGCTGAGCGAGGCCGATGTCACCGCCGCGCTGCGCGAGGTCCGGATCGCGCTGCTCGAGGCCGATGTCGCGCTGCCGGTGGTCAAGGACTTCGTCGAGACGGTCAAGGAAAAGGCGATCGGCGCGCAGGTCCTGCGCTCGATCGCGCCCGGGCAGATGGTGATCAAGGTGGTCCACGACCACCTGATCGAGATGCTCGGCACGGAGGCCGTGCCGCTGGACCTCGACGCGCCGCCGCCGGTGGCGATCATGCTGGTCGGCCTCCAGGGCTCGGGCAAGACCACGAGCTGCGCCAAGATCGGCCTGCGCCTGACCCAGCGGTCCAAGAAGAAGGTGCTGATGGCCTCGCTCGACGTGCGCCGCCCGGCAGCGCAAGAGCAGCTCAAGGTGCTCGGGCTGCAAGCGAACGTGCGGACGCTGGAGATCGTACCCGGCGAGCCGCCGGTGGCGATCGCCAAACGGGCGATGCAGACCGGCGCGCTGGAAGGCTTCGACGTGGTGCTGCTCGATACCGCCGGGCGCCTGGCGGTGGATGAGGAGATGATGGCCGAGGCGGCCGCCGTGCGCGACGCCGCCAGGCCCCACGAGACCCTGCTGGTGGCCGACGCCATGACCGGCCAGGACGCGGTCACCGTGGCCGCCAGCTTCCACGACAAGGTGGGGCTGACCGGGATCATGCTGACCCGGGTCGACGGCGATGCCCGCGGCGGCGCGGCGCTATCGATGCGCGCGGTCACCGGCTGCCCGATCAAGCTGCTCGGCGTCGGCGAGAAGCTGGAGGCGATCGAGGATTTCCACCCCGACCGCATCGCCTCGCGCATCCTGGGCATGGGCGACGTGGTCTCACTGGTCGAAAAGGCGGCCGAGACCCTCGATCAGGAAACCGCCGAGAAGCTCGCCAAGAAGCTCCAGCGCGGCAAATTCGACCTCGACGACCTGGGCCAGCAGTTCAAGCAGATGCAGAAGATGGGCGGAATCTCGGACATGCTCAACCTGCTGCCCGGCATGTCCAAGGTCCAGCAGGCCAAGCTGGAGAAGGCCAACATCGACGACCGGATGATCGCGCGGCAGCTCGCCATCCTGTCGTCCATGACCCCGGACGAGCGGCGCCGGCCCGAGATCATCAAGGCGCGCCGCAAGCAGCGGGTCGCCGCCGGCTCCGGCACCACGGTGCAGGAGGTCAACAAGCTCATGAAGCAGCACAAGGAGGCCAGCCGCATGGTCAAGCGGGTCCAGAAGATGGGCAAGAAGGGCCTGTTGCGCGGCGGCCTGGCCGGACTCATGCCCGGCGGCGGCTTCCCGCGCTAGTGTTGTGTTTCTAACAAAAGGTTCCCGATGCTGGCGGTTGAATTTTCACCACCAAGACAGAAAGAAAAGACTCACCACAGAGACACAGAGACACAGAGAACCAGAAAACAATAAGGCGAATCACCAAGACACGAAACAGGATTTCAGCGCGCGAAGCGCGCAACCATAAAGTTCTTGTTGGTTCTCCGTGCCTCTGTGCCTCTGTGGTGAATCTGTTTTCCCGCCCATCGGGTACGAAATGTTGGAATCGGAACACGAGCTCACTGGTATCGACGAAACAGTCTTCGAACGAAGAGAGGAAAAAGGAAACGCCATGTCCCTGAGAATTCGACTGGCCCGCGGCGGCACCAAGAAGCGCCCCTTCTACCGGGTCGTGGTCGCCGACTCGCGCAGCCCCCGCGACGGCCGCTTCATCGAGAAGATCGGCCACTACAACCCGATGGTGCCGCGCGACCACCCGGAGCGCCTGCGCCTCGACGAGGACCGCGCGCGCCACTGGCTCTCGGTCGGCGCCACGCCGAGCGACCGGGTCGCCCGCTTCCTGGGCCAGGCCAACATCATCCCGATGCCGGTGCGGCGCGAGCAGACCAAGCAGCACCTGCCCAAGAAGCGGGAGTTGGAACGCCGCGCCGCCGAGGCCGAGGCCAAGAAGGAGATGCAGTCGGCCGAAGCCCATGCCGCCGCCGAGACCGCCGAGGCCGAGGCCGCCAAGGCCGAAGCCGAAGCCGAGGCCGCGGAAGCCGCCGCCGCGGAAGCCGCCGACAGCCCCGATACCGAAAAAGCCCTGGACTCCATGCACGACGCTCAGGAGCATGTGGCCAACGCCATGAAGGCGGCACAGCAAATGATGAGCAGCCCGGCAATGAAGGATCCCGCCAAGAAAGAGGCGCTGGCCAATTTCCAAAATTTTATGAAGATGGGCAATTTCGACGACGCGCGCAGTGAGCTGCAGAAGATCGGATCTCCCAAGCAGCTGCTCGAGGAACTGGAGGGGGCCCGGCAGGCACGTGATGATGCCGCGGAGCACCTTGAGACCGCCCTGAACCTGCCCGATAAAAAGACCGACATCAACCTCGAAAAGGCGCATGATCTGGTGCAGGAAGGGCGCATCGAGGAGGCGCAGAAACTGGTGGCCAGAACACCCGCGGCGCAGGAGGCGTTGGCGCCGTTGATCGTATCCGAACAGAAGCTGCGCGAAGGTGCCGAGAACGCCTGGTACCAGGCGCAGAAGCAACAGGATCCGAAGGTGCAGGAGCTGCTCGAGCAGGCGTCAGCCGCGGCCCGTGAGAATCAGATCGAAGAAGCCATCGCCTACGCCCAAAAGGCCGGCAAGGTTGGCGAGGCGGCCCAGAAACTGTTTTCGGGCGCCAAACGGGCACAGGAAGACGCACAACTGGCACTGCAAAAGACCATCGAAGACCGGGCCAAGGAAAAGATCGGCTCGCTCGAGGATATTTATCTGTCCGCTGAGAGCGGCGATATGGAAGCGGCGGCCGATGACGTCCGTAAGTTGTCCAAGACCGCATCGCAAGCCTATGCCGCCGCCGATAAACATAAGGGACTGGGAATCGCCAGTGCCCTCGAGAGTTTCCTCAAGTCCGACGATCCTGAGGAAAAGGAGGCCCTCGAGAGTGCCATCCGGGCCGCCAATAACGGAGACTTTAAACGCGCCGAGAGCGAGGCCAGAAATGCCGGCGCGCGTGGCAAGAAGGCCGCCGAGTATTTCAAGGAGGCCGAGAAGGCGCGCCAGAAAGGACACGACGAGGTCGCTAAGACGGGTCAAAAGATTGACGAGGTCGTGGCAGGGCTCGGCACGCCGCCGAGCGGCAGTGCCCCCTTGGGGAAGCCGCCGGATGCGAAGGCAGCCGAGATAGCCAGGAAACAGACCGCGCAGCAGATGGATGAGGCCTGGGCAAAGGCCAAGAGAGGGC
>JACZVL010000002.1 GCA_022572685.1 Pseudomonadota bacterium | reverse complement strand
GCAATTCGTGCTGTTTGCGTGTCAGCATCGCGCTTCTAGCCCCTGAGCGGTTTGCACCCACAACATGTAGAACAAAACAAAAACGTCACCACATGTTCTAGTTTGGTTCCGGTCGGCCGTCAAGCGCTCTTTGTGAGCGGAAATCCGAATTCCCGGCCGGCGCCGGAGAGCGGCCCGGTCAGATGCCCAGCACGCCGCCGGAAAGCGGCACGATTTCAACGACTTCGCCGGCCTTGGCCGGGGCGGCCAGGGGTTTGCGCACGATCAGGCAGTCGGCCTGGGCCAGCGTCGCCAGCATGGAGCTGTCCTGGCGCGCGAAGGGCACGGCCCGGCGCCGGCCCGCCGAATCGACCTCGATTCGGGCGCGCAGGTAGTCCTGGCGCCGGTCGTTGGCATCCAGGTCGGCGCCCAGGATGGCGGTCTCGGGCGCCTGGTCCCGGGTTTTTCGCCCGAGCATGACCTCGATCGCCGGGCGCAGGAACAGGGTCGCGCAGACCAGGCTCGAGACCGGGTTGCCGGGCAGGCCGAGGATCGGGGTTTCGCCGACGCGCCCGAACAGCAGCGGCTTGCCCGGGCGCATGGCGATGCGCCAGAAATCGAGATCCAGGCCCTTCCGGTCCAGGGCGTCGCGGATCAGGTCGTGCTCGCCGACCGAGACCCCGCCGGTGGTCACCAGGAGGTCGGCGCCGCGCGCGCCCTCGACCAGGGTCTCGAGGGCGGCCACGTCGTCGGGCGCGATGCCCAGGTGGATCGCCTGGCCGCCGCAGGCCTGGACGAAGGCGGCCAGCGAGAAGCCGTTGGAGCTGACGATCTGGTGCGGCCCGCGCGGGTCGCCGGGCAGCACCACCTCGTCGCCGGTCGCCAGCAGCGCCACGCGCGGGCGCCGGTGCACGCGCAGCCAGGGGCGGTCCATGGCCGCGGCCAGGCCGACGTCGCGGGCACTCAGCAGCCGGCCGGCCTCGAGCCCGACCTGGCCGGCGCGGAAGTCGAGCCCGGCCGGGCGCACGTAATGCCCCTCGGGCGCGCCCTCCTTGACGATGACCGTGTCGCCCTCGGTCTCGGTGTTCTCCTGGATGACGATGGCGTCGGCGCCCTCGGGCAGGGGGGCGCCGGTGAAGATGCGCACCGCCTGGCCGGGCCCGACCACGCCCTCGTAGGCGCCGCCGGCGGGCGCCCGGCCGACCACCTCGAGCCGGGCCGGGGCCCCCGCTGTGACCTGAGCCACGTCGGCGGCGCGCACCGCGTAGCCGTCCATGGCGGAAACGTCCGTGGGCGGCTGGGTAACCCGCGCCGCCACGTCCTCGGCCAGCACCCGCCCCAGCGCCTCGGTCAGGCCCACGGTCTCCGCCGGCAGCGGCGCAAAGGCCGCGGTGATGCGCGCCAGGGCCTCGGCGACCGAGAGCATGTCAGTGTTCTGTTGCAACGGAAAGTTTCCCGGATCGATGGCTGAATTCTCGCCCCAAAGACACCAAGACACAAAGAATTTCAATAGCTTCTTCCTGCGTTTGCGCCTTGACGGTGAATCTGTTTTCTTACGGCCAATCTCAGAGTCGGTCGCCTGGCTATCCGGGGAATATCGGCCAAGGAGGTATTTTTGACCGGTTCGCGCCGCGAAACCCCTAGGCGTGCCCCCTGGGTTATCCCCGCCGTGCTGGTCGCCTGCTCCAGCGTCAGTATTCTCTCGACCGACCTCTATACGCCGAGCCTGCCTCATTTGCCGCGCTTGCTGGCGAGCGACGCGGCGACCGTGCAACTGACCCTGAGCCTCAATCTCGCCGCCTATGCTTTTGCACAACTGCTGCACGGCCCCTTGGCGGACCGCTTTGGCCGACGCCGGCTGCTCCTGGTTGGCATGTTCGGCTTCGTGGTGACGAGCCTGATCTGTGCCGCCGCGCAGACCATCGGCGGGCTCTTGGCCGGGCGGATCGCTCAGGGCCTCTTTGCCAGCGTGTCCTCGGTGGTGGTGATCTTGATGATTCGCGAACTGTTCGACAAAAAAAGAGCCGTCCGGATCATGGGCTACTATGGCATGGCCATTGGCATGGCGCCGGCAATCGGTCCCCTCATTGGGGGATATGTCTACGTCCTGGCGGGCTGGCGCATGAATTTCGTGCTGCTTGCCGGACTTGCCGCCGGGGTCTTTCTTCTGGTGCGCTGGCTGTTGCCGGAAACCGGCACCAAGGATCGCGGCGCGATCCAGCCTCGGCAAATCCTGCGCGGTTACCTGGCTCTCCTCGGGCGACGCGCCTATCTTCGATATTTGATCCCGCTGGCCATGGTATTCGGCGCCTTTTTCGCGTTCGTCACCGCCGGCCCCTTCCTGCTGATCGACCGGCTGGGCGTCGCGACCGAGGACTACGGGCTCTACTATGGCCTGCTCATCCTGACCTTCATGGCCGGCAGTCTGACGGTGACCCGCCTGGCCGGCAGAGCGAGCGCCGACCGTTTGGTGCAAGGCGCCATCTCTTTTTCCTGTTTGGGGAGCGTGGTTCTGGTGGCGCCACTCTTGGCCGGCCATGAGAGCCTCGCCGCCATCCTGCTCGGCATGATGCTGCTGACTTTCGGGATGGGGTTGATTTTGGCGAGCGGCCCCAGTTGTCTGCTGGATGCGGCCGGGGACGGGCCGGCCGGCTCGGCTTCCGCCTTGGTCGGTTCTCTCCAACTGACGGCGGCAAGTCTGGCCGGCCTGCTGGTGGGCAGCTTCCACGACGGCTCCGCCTGGCCGCTGGCTCTGACCATCGCCGGTTTCACCGCTATTGGTGCCCTTGGTTATGTCGGCCTGAGGCCGCGCTCATGACACCCCGACCTACGGCGCCTCGAAGGTGCCGGACTTGCCGCCGGACTTGTGGGTCAGGCGGATGTCTTCGATGCGCATGGCGCGGTCGACCGCCTTGCACATGTCGTAGACCGTGAGCGCGGCGATGGCGACCGCGGTGAGGGCCTCCATCTCGACCCCGGTCTTGCCCGTCAGCTTGCAGGTCGCGGTGATCTCGACGGCGGGGCGCGTCGCGCTGAGGGCGAGGTCGACTTTGACCGAGGTCAGCGCCAGCGGGTGGCACAGCGGGATCAACTCGGGGGTGCGCTTGGCGCCCATGATCCCGGCCAGGCGCGCGACCGAGAGCACGTCGCCCTTCTCGACCCCGCCCTCGCGGATCAGCGCGTGGGTCTCGGGCCGCATCACCACCGAGCCCTGGGCGACGGCGACGCGTTCGGTTTCCGATTTGTCGGAGACGTCGACCATCACCGCCTTGCCGTGCTCGTCGAAGTGGGTGAATCCGGACATGGGTGCCTTGCCTTTCCCGCCCAACTCAGGCGTTCGCCGGGTCGCGCAGAAGTGCGGCGGTGGCGGCGGCGACGTCGTCCTGGCGCATCAGCGATTCGCCGATCAGGAAGGCCCCGACGCCGGTCTCGCGCAGCCGCGCCAAGTCCCGGGACGTGGACAACCCACTCTCCGCCACCAGCAAGCGGTCATCGGGGATGCGCGGCGCGAGCGTCCTGGTGGTGTCCAGATCGACCTTGAGCGTCTTGAGGTTCCGGTTGTTGATGCCGATGAGCAACGAGTCCAGGCGCAAAGCCCGGTCCAGCTCCTCGCCATCATGCACCTCGATCAGCACGTCCATGCCGAGGTCGAACGCGGTGTCCTCCAACTCCTTCGCCTGCGTGTCGGTGAGCGCGGCCAAGATGAGCAGCACGCAATCGGCGCCAAGCTCACGCGATTCGACGATCTGATAAGGCTCCAACATGAAGTCCTTGCGTAGCACTGGCAGGTCCACTTCGGCGCGTGCCGCGGTCAGGTCTTCATCACACCCCTGGAAATACGGCTCATCGGTCAGCACCGAGAGGCAGGCCGCGCCGCCCATCTCATAGGCCCGGGCCAAGGCCGGCGGATCGAAGTCGGCGCGGATCAGGCCCTTGCTCGGCGAGGCCTTCTTGATTTCGCAGATCAGGCCGAAGCGTCCAGAGGCCACTCGATCGGCCAGCACGCGGTGAAAACCGCGCGGCGGTTCCGCGCTTCGGGCGAGCAACTCCAAATCGGCAAGCGGCAGCTTGGCCTTGCGCGCCGCGACCAGCTCGCGCTTGTCGGCGCAGATGCGGGCCAGGACGTCGCTCACGCCGGCCTCCTCACGACTCCGCACTCGGCGCGGGCTGGTTGGTGATCGCGATCAGCCGCGCCAGGGTGTCGCGCGCGCGGCCGCTGTCGATCGCCTCGGCGGCCTGGGCGGCGCCCTCCCCGAGGTCGGCGGCCTTGCCGGCGACGATCAGGGCGGCGGCGCTGGCCAGGATCACGATGTCGCGGAAGGCCCCGGGCGCGCCGTCGAGCAGGGCGCGCATGGCACGCGCGTTGTGCTCGGCATCGCCGCCCCTCAGGTCGTCCAGGGTGGCGGTCGCGAGCCCGGCGTCGGCCGGGATGACCTCGAAGGTGGTGACCGCGCCGTCCTTGAGTTCGGCGACCCGGGAGGGGCCGATCGTGGACAGCTCGTCGAGGCCGCCGGCGCCGTGGAACACCCAGGCGCGCTGGTGGCCCAGGCCCTTGAGCACCTGGGCGATGGGCTCGACCCAGTCGGGCGAGAACACGCCGATGGTCTGGCGCTTGACCCGCGCCGGGTTGGACAGCGGGCCGAGCAGGTTGAAGATGGTCCGGGTGCCGAGCTCGACCCGGGCCGGGCCGACGTGGCGCATGGCGCTGTGGTGGCGCGGCGCCATCAGGAAGCAGATATCGGCCTCCCACAGCGCCTTCTTTACCAGGCTCATGTCGGCGTCGATGTTGACGCCGAGCGCGGTCAGCACGTCGGCCGCTCCGGCCTTGGACGACAGCGCCCGGTTGCCGTGCTTGGCGACCGGCACGCCGCAGGCCGCGACCACCAGGGCGCCCCCGGTCGAGATGTTGAAGGTGCCGGTGGCGTCGCCGCCGGTGCCGCAGGTGTCGATCGCGCCTTCCGGCGCCTCGAGGGTCGACATCTTGGCGCGCATGGCGCGCGCGGCGCCGGTGATCTCGGCCACGGTCTCCCCGCGCACCCTGAGCGCCATCAGAAAGCCGCCCATCTGGGCCGGGGTGGCGTCGCCCGACATGATGATGTCGAAGGCGCGCTCGGCCCCGGCCGCGTCGAGCGCGCGGCCGCTCGCGACCACGCCGAGCAGTTCCTTGATGTCGCTCATGTCCCCGGTCATGACTTATCCCAAAGGTCCCTAGTAATGACTCATGGAGGCGGCTTCCCCAAGTCTTGTGGGCCATGGCTTTCGGACCGCGTCGCCCGGGGCTGGCGATACCCCGCAGGCACCTCGGCGAAGCCTCCGGCGGAGCCAGGGCCGCCGGCGCCACGCGGTCCCGGCCGAAAACCTTGGGCAACCGTTTCTATGGGTCATTTTCAACGAGACTTGGTTGTCTATTTAGGCCGGCACAGGGCGCGCGAGGACTTGGCGCGCACGAAGGCGACAATGTCGGCGACGCCGGCCGCATCGCCGAACTCATCGGCCAGGCGCTCGACCCGCTCGGCCAGGGTGTCCTCCGGGCCGAACAGCCGCGCATAGGCCTGGGACAGGGTCTGTATATCGGCGCGGGCCAGGCCGTGCCGCTTCATGCCGACCACGTTGAGGCCCTGGAGCCGCGCCCGCTCGCCGGTGGCCAGGCCATAGGGGATCACGTCGTGCTCGACCCCGGACATGCCGCCGATCATGGCGTGGTGGCCGATGCGGACGAACTGGTGGATCGCCGAGAGCCCGCCGAGGATCGCATGGTCCTCGATCACGACATGGCCGCCGAGGGTGGCGTTGTTGGCCAGGATCACCCGGTCGCCGATCTGGCAGTCGTGGGCCACGTGGGCGCCCATCATGAACAGGCCGCGGTCGCCGACCCGGGTGATCATGCCGCCGCCCTCGGTGCCCGGGTTCATGGTCACATGCTCGCGCAGCATGTTGTCGCTGCCGATGATCAGCTCCGAGGGCTCGCCGGCGTACTTCAGATCCTGCGGCCGATGCCCGATCGAGGCGAAGGGAAAAATCTGGGTCCGGGCGCCGACCTGGGTGCGGCCCGCGACCACCACATGGCTGTGCAGGATCACGCCGTCACCCAGCGCGACGTCGGGGCCGACGATGCAGTAGGGGCCGATCTCGACGCCCGCGCCGAGCCGCGCCCGCGGATCGAGGATGGCCGTCGCGTGAACCGTGGTCATCAGTCGTCCATGATCATGGCGGTGAAGCGCGCCTGCGCCATGAGCACGCCGTCGACCCGTGCCTCCCCGCTGAACTTCCATACGGCGCCGCGTCGCCGCAGCTTGGCGACGTGGATGTGGAGCCGATCGCCAGGCACCACCGGTTTGCGGAATCGGGCCTCCTCGATGCTCATGAAGTAGACCGGCTTGCCGGCCGCCGCCCCTTCCAGCGTCTCGACCACCAGGACCGCCGCGGTCTGGGCCATGCATTCGATGATCAGCACCCCGGGCATCACCGGCCGGCGCGGGAAATGGCCCTGAAAGTAGTGCTCGTTGATGGTGACGTTCTTGATGCCGACCGCGCTCACCCCGGGCACCAGATCGACGACCCGGTCGATCATGAGAAACGGATAGCGGTGCGGGATCATCTCCATGATCCGCATCACGTCGAGGGTTTCCACCACGTCCCTCGCGGTGGGCTGCTCACTCATCGCCCTTGCCTCTCGCCTTCACCTGCCGCCGCCATATCGCACTAAGGCGGAAAAACTCCTTGATCGGCATGGCCGGCGCACCGGCCACCGCCAGACCGGGCGGAACGTCGCGCACGACCCCGGCCTGCCCCGAAATCCGCGCGCCCGCGCCGATCGTGAGGTGCCCCGCGACCCCCGCCTGGCCCCCCATGAGAACGTGATCCTCGAGTTTGGCGCTGCCCGCGATGCCCGATTGGCCGACCAGCACGCAAGACCGGCCCAAGGTCACGTTGTGCCCGATTTGCACCAGATTATCGATCTTCGACCCGGCGCCGATCACCGTGTCCGGACCGGACCCGCGGTCGATAGTGCTGTTGGCCCCGACCTCGACGCCGTCCTCGATGATGACCCGGCCGAGTTGGGGCACGTCGAGGTAGCCCTCCGGGTCCAGTGTGAAGCCGAAGCCCCGGTTGCCGATGCAGACCCCGGCATGGATCTGACAGTCCTTGCCGACCAGGCAATGGCTCAAGGTCACGTTGGCGCCGATCTCGGTGGCGTCGCCCACCACCACGCCGTCGCCGATCGCCGCGTTGGCGCCGATCCGGCAGTCCGCCCCGATTTCCGCGCCGGCGCCGATCACCACGCCGGGGCCGATCTCGGCGCCCTCGCCGATGCGGGCGCTGGGATCGACCACCGCGCTGGGGTGCCGGCCGGACCGCCGCGCGGGCGCCGGATAGAAGGCCTGCGCCACCAGCGCATAGGCGCGGTGGGGATTGGAGGTGATCAGCGGCGCCATGCCCGCGGGCGCCTGCTTGGCGTACTTGGCCTCGACGATACAGGCCCCCGCCGCACTGACCCGGAACTGCTCGATATAGCGCTTGTTGTCGAGAAAGCTGACTTGCGTGGGCCCGGCCCGGTCGAGCGGCGCGACGTCGGCGACGGTCATGGCGGGATCGGCGCCGCCGCCGATCTCGGCACCGCAAATCTCGGCGAGTTCCTTCAGGCTGAAGGGGCCCGCGACCGCGAAGAACCGGGGATCGGCCATGGCGTCAATTCTGGGGCGGGGCCGCGGGCAGGTCGGGCAATCGGGCGTTGAGCCGCCGCACGGCCTCCTGAGTCAATTCGAACTTGGCCTTCACCAGCACCACGGTCGCCTTGGAAAGGATCAGATCGAGACCCCGCTCCTCGGCGATTTCCTTGGCGACCCTGACGAGTTCGGTCCGCACCTTGATCATGCCCTGGGTAAAAACCTTGTCCAGCCCCCGTTTTCGGTTCCGGGCCTCTCGTTGCTGGGTCGCGACCCGTTGCTCGAGTTCGCCGCGTTTCTTGGCGTAGGCCTCCGGGGACAGGATGGAGCGTTGGCGCGCCAGTTCCTGATCCGCGTCACGCAGGGCCCGTTCCTGCTCGCGCAGTTCTTGCTGGTGCTGCGCCTTTTGTTCCCCAATTTTCCGGGAAAGCGCGCGCACCGCGGTCGACTCGCGCAGCACCTTCTGGATGTCGATGATCGCGAGAACCGGTGGCGCCAGTTCCTGAGCGCGCGGCGCCGCCTGGTCCGCCGTCCAGAGAAGCAGGAACAGCCCTACCGCCAGCATGGGCAGCAAGACGTCCCGAAGCCGCATTGCGGGCATCAGAATTGGGTTCCTAAACTGAAGCTCACCAGTTCAGTCTGGTCGAATGGCTCGTCCACCACGGCGAAACCGAGGTCCAGAATAATCGGACCGAAGGGCGACTTCCAGGAAATACCGGCGCCCACGGAGACCCGTGGGGCGGCCTCGTCCAGGACATCCGCATTGGTCTTGTCCAGATCCCAGGACGAGCAGATATCGGTGAAAATCCGTCCGCGGATGTCGAACTCATCCGGCAGCCCCAAGGGGAAGCCCAACTCGAGGGTGCCGGTGTAGAAGTTCTTGCCGCCGAGCGCGTCCCCGGTCGGACGGTCGCGCGGGCCGACACCGGCGCGCTCGAAGCCGCGGCAGTTGCCGCCACCGATGAAGTGACGGTCGCTGATCCGGGTATCCTGGCCCAGACCGACGATGTTGCCGAGCTCGCCACCGACGCTGACGGTCCAGTCCTCGGTCAGCGGGTAGTGGTACTCGCCGCCGACCGAGGACTTGATGTAGAAGACATCACCGCCGACGCCGGCCAGCCCGTTGCGCAGGCGCAGCACCATGCCCTCGCGCGGGTTGAAGCGGCTGTCCCGCGTGTCATACTTCAACTCGTGCCAGATCGTCGATTTGAGCGACTGCCCCTCCTCTTCCCGGACCAGGAACGAGGCGTCCGCATCGACGTTCTCGATCGTCTGCTGCTCGACCGTATAGCGCACGAGGTGGCGCAGGTTTTCGTTATAGGAGAACCCGGCCCTGAGCGACCCGCCGGTACGCGTTTCGTCGAAGGGAATCCTGTCGTCGTCGATCACCTTGTGACTGAGGTCGAAACCGGCGGCAAGATTTCGGCCCAGGAAGTAGGGCTCGGTGAAGCTCAGGTCGATCTGGCTCTGCGCGCCCGACAGCGTGAAACTGAGGCGCAGGTCCTGGCCGCGCCCGAGCAGGTTGCGTTCCCGGATGCCGATGTTGCCGAGCGGTCCCACGCTGGTCGAAAAGCCGGCGCCGAAGGTCAAATCGCCGGTCGACTGCTCCTCGACCGCGACACCGATGAGGGTCTTGTCGGGCGCGCTGCCCTGCTGGGTCTGGATGTCGACGGACCCGAAAAAGCCGAGGTTGCGGATGCGCTGGCGCGACCGGCGCAGCTTGGCGGCGTTGAAGGCGTCGCCCTCGACCAGCCGGAACTCGCGCCGGATCACCCGGTCGAGGGTGCGCTCGTTGCCCTGGATGTCGATGCGCTCGACGAAGACCTTCGGTCCCTCCTGAATCTCGAAGGTTACGTGAATCAGGCGGTTTTCACGATCGCGATCTTCCCGGGGCCGGATGTCGACGAAGGCGTAGCCCATGTTCCCGACCACCTCGGTCAGGTTATTGATCGTCTCCTCGATCTCCTTTTCGTTGTACCATTCGCCCTCCTCGGCGGTCACGTACCGGCGCAGAGATTCGGGTTCCAGCCGTGGCAGCGTGGCCGTGGTTTTGATCTTGCCGAACTTCTGACGCTCACCCTCCTCGATCGTGAAGGTGACGATGAAGCCCTCGCGGTCGGGCAGCAGTTCCGCGATCACCGACAGCACGCGAAAATCGGCATAGCCCTCCTTCCGGTAGAAACGGCGCAGCAGCTCGCGGTCGAAGTTCAAGCGGTCCGGATCGTAAGTGTCGTTGGAGGTCAGGATGAGATAGAAGGCGGTCTCGATCGTGGTGATCTGGTCCTTCAGCTTTGAATCGGAGAACACCCGGTTGCCGATGAAGTTGATCGACTGGATCGTCGTCAAGGGGCCCTCGTTGATCTCGAATACCAGATCGACGCGGTTTTGCGCGCGCTGAATCACCTTGGGCTCCACGGTGGCCGCGTAGCGGCCGAACCGGCGGTAGATTTCCAGCAGGCGCCGGGTGTCGCTCTGCGCCTTGGTCCGGGTAAACACGATGCGCGGACGCAGCGCGATTTCGGCCCCGAGCGCGTCGTCTTCGAGGCGGTCGTTGCCTTCAAAGGAGATGCGATTGATGATCGGGTTCTCGACCACGGTCACGATCAGGGCGTCGCCCTCGCGACGCAGGGTGACATCGGCGAACAGGCCGGAGCTGAACAGCTTCTTGAGCGACTTGTCCAGGCGCAGCGGATCGAAGGGATCGCCCGGATTGACGCCCATGTAGGTGCGCACCGTCTCCGGCTCGATGCGTTGCACACCCTCGATGCGGATTTCCTTGATGATCCCGCCCGACATCAGCGACTGGGCCAGCGCCGGTTCGGGCGCGACCGCGCCGGCCACCAGGCAGAGCCACAGCAGCACAACGCCGCCGAATGTCGAGACCCGCCCCCTAAACAAGCCTTGTACCCCCCACACTGCCGCTTCCGCGGCACGGGCAACCCAGGATCAGACCCGCCGAGCTTCCGCCGAGTCCCTTAGGTCGCCAATCTCTTGATAAAGTCAAAAACCTCCAACTGAATCAAGTCGTTCAATGTCACAAATATCATCAGGCTGAGGACCAGGGCCATGCCGATGCGGAAACCGTACTCCTGGGCGCGCTCGCCCAGCGGCCGGCCGCGCACGAACTCGATGAGGTAGAACAGCAGGTGACCGCCGTCGAGCATCGGGATCGGAAACAGGTTGATCAGCCCGAGGGTCACCGACAGCATCACCATGAACCCGAGAGTCGGCACCAGCCCCGCTTCGGCGAAGATCCCCGACATCTGCGCGATTCTGACCGGCCCGCCCAACTCCTTGGCGCTGCGGTTGCCGACGATGATCTGGCCCAGGGCCTCGAGGGTCGCCTGGGACAGGAACAGCACCTCCCCGCCGGCGCGCCAGATGGCCGCGGCGAAGCCGTGCCGCACGTACTCCACCCCGCCGCGCGATATTCCCAAGAGGCCGATCTTCTGGGTCATGCCGAGGTTGTTGGTCAGCTCGCTCAGCCTGGGCACCGCGGTCAAGGCGATGCGCTCGCCGTCGCGCAGCACCAGGATCTCGACCCGCACCTCCGGGTTCGGCCGGATGATCCGCTGCACCTCTTCGAAGCGCTCGATGGTCACGCCATTGAGCTCGAGGATGCGATCGCCCGGCAGCAATCCGGCCGCGGCGGCGGCGCTTCCGGGCATCACCTCGCCGACTTCGGGTGGCGTGAACTGCTGGCCCACGGTGACGAAAAGGCCGACCAGGATCACCCAGGCGAACAGGAAGTTGGCCAACGGCCCGGCGACCACGATCCAGAAACGCTGGTCGAGCCGCTTGGTGTGGAACGCGACCGCCCGCTCCTCGGCGCTCAGCTCGGCGGTCTCCCCGGAGGGCTGGCTGGCGACATTGGCGTCGCCGAACATCTTCACATAGCCGCCCAGCGGGATCATGCTGAACTTCCAGCGAGTCTGGTATTTATCGGTCCAGCCGAAGATCTCCTTGCCGAAGCCGATCGAGAACACCTCCACCCGCACGCCGTTGCGCCGCGCGACCAGGAAATGGCCCATCTCGTGCACGAACACGAGCACGGTCAAAATCACCAGAAAAGCCAGAATCGCGTTGACGACTTCCATACTCAAGGCACCCGCTATTTGTGAGCCGCTTACCGGGGAAGGGCTCAATCTAGCCCCTGTCCACAGTCGGCAGCAAGGCCCAAAGCCTTCCTAATACCACCGAATTCCGGGAATTGAAAGTGAACGATTCCAATCGGATTCGACGGAGTCCAGAGGACTCAGTTGAACATGCTGGCGGCGATTCGCCGCGCCTCCCGATCTATCCGCCAGACATCGTCCAGCCCACCGAGGGGTACGGCATCGATCCTTTCGAGGGTCCGCTCCACCACCTCGGCGATGCCGAGGAACCCGAGCCGGCCGTCCAGGAACCCCGCGACCGCGACCTCGTTGGCCGCATTCAATGCAGTTGGGGCCGATCCGCCGGTCTGCAAGGCCTGACGAGCCAGGCGCAGCGCCGGGAAGCGCTCGCTGTCCGGCGCC
The DNA here is from genome assembly GCA_022572685.1 of Pseudomonadota bacterium. GTDB lineage: Bacteria > Pseudomonadota > Alphaproteobacteria > Kiloniellales > J153 > JACZVL01. Next base: position 47,936 of record JACZVL010000002.1, on the reverse strand, counting down.
TCGAAGGTGAGCTGCCCGATCTCGGCCAAATCGAGCCGCGCCACCGGCGTGGCCATGCGCTCCGGCCAGGCCAGGGTGTAGGCGATCGGGGTCCGCATGTCCGGCTGGCCCATCTGCGCCAGGACCGAACCGTCCGAATAGGCGACCATGGAATGCACCACCGACTGTGGATGCACCAGAATCTCGATGCGCGCCTCGGGCAGGCCGAAAAGATGATGGGCCTCGATCAGCTCGAGGCCCTTGTTCATCATGGTGGCGCTGTCGACGGAGATCTTCGCGCCCATGTCCCAGTTCGGATGGGCGATCGCCTGAGCCGGCGTGACCTCGGCCATGGCGGCGCGCGACAGCGTGCGGAACGGGCCGCCGGAGGCGGTCAGGATGATCCGGTCGACGGTGTCGAGGCGCTCGAAGTCGAGCACCTGGAAGATGGCGTTGTGCTCCGAATCGACCGGCAGCAGGGTCGCGCCGTGGTGCGTCACCTCGGCCATCATGAGCGACCCCGCGCAGACCAGGGTCTCCTTGTTGGCGAGCGCGACGATAGCGCCGCGGCGCACCGCCGCCAGGGTCGGCGCGAGCCCGGCCGCCCCGACGATGGCGGCCATCACCCAGTCCGCCGGCCGGGCGGCCGCCTCGGTCAGCGCCAGGGCGCCCGCCGCCGCCTCGATGCCGCTGCCGGCCAGCGCCTCCTTGAGGTCCTGGTAGCGGGTCTCGTCGGCGACCACGGCCAGCTTGGCCCCGACCCGCCGGGCCTGCTCGGCGAGGCGGACGGCGCTGCCGTTCGCGGTCAGGGCCTCGACCGCGAAGGCCTCGGGCTGCCGCGCGATCAAGTCCAGGGTGTTGCAGCCGACCGATCCCGTGGAGCCGAGGATGGTGACGCTGCGCGGCGCCGCCAAGGCGTCGGTCTTGGGCGATGCGACCGCCATGTCAGAAACCAATTCCAGTCAACCAGAGCGCGCCCCCCAGCGCCAATACCGCCGCCAATACCCCATCCACCCGATCCAGCACGCCGCCGTGGCCCGGGATCAGGTTGCTCGAGTCCTTGGCGCCGAATCGCCGTTTCAGGCCCGATTCGAAAAGATCGCCCACCTGGGCCACCAGCGCAAGCGCCATGCTTGCCGCGACCAGCTCCACGACCCAGCCCCGATCGTGCAGAATCGCCGCCCCCAGGCCGGCCAGACCTGCGGCCCCGACCCCGCCGGCCAGCCCGGACCAGGTCTTGCCCGGGCTGATCGCCGGCGCCATCTTGGGTCCGCCCAGGCTGCGACCGACCAGGTAGGCGCCGATGTCCGTGGCCCAGACCACCGCGATCAGCCACAGCACCAGGGCCCGGTCGAAATCGGCGCGCAGCCACAGGAAGGCCAGGCAGGCCGACCCCAGGTAGGCCGCGCCGACGCCGTACCACAGCGCGCTCGCCGGGCGCTCGCGGCTCGCCGCCAGGGTCGCCGCCATGGCACCGGCCGCCACCAGCCAGCCACCGACCGCGTGGGCGCCCAGGATGCCGGCGATCACCGCGGCCGCCACCGTGGCGATGACGATCGCGCCCGACAGCCCCGGCGTGCCGCCACCGCAGAGCCGGGCCCACTCCCAGGCGCCGACGGCGCCGACGGCGAAAATCAAGATATCGCTGTAGGGGGAGCCGAAATAGAGTGCGGCAAGCGCCGGCGGCGCCAGAATCAGCGCCCATAGACTGCGGACTCCAAGCGCCCCCAAGCCCGGCGCTCCCCGCGGCCTAGCCGGACTCGGCCGCGGCGCCGTAGCGGCGATCGCGCTGCTGGTATTCCAGGATCGACGCGGCCAAGTCGTCCTTGCCGAAATCGGGCCACAGCTTGTCGACGAAGACCAGCTCGCTATAGGCCGACTGCCACAGCAGGAAATTGCTGATGCGCTTCTCGCCGCTGGTCCGGATCACCAGGTCGGGGTCCGGGATGCCATGGGTGGACAGGGCCTCGGAGAGGTGCTGCTCGTCGATCCGGGCGGGGTCCAGGCTGCCGGCCGCCGCCTGTTCGGCCAGCCGCCGGGCCGCCGCCAAGATATCCTGGCGCCCGCCATAGCTGATCGCCATGACCAGATCGAGCTGGTCCATCCCGGCGGTCCGGGCCTCGGCGTCGTCGATCAGGCGGACGATGTCGCGGGGCAGGCGCGCGCGCTCGCCGATGACCCGCAGGCGGATGCCCTTCTTGTGCAGCTCCGCGATCTCGCCCTGCAAATAGCGGCGCAGCAGGCCCATCAGGTCCTCGACCTCGGTCGCCGGCCGCTTCCAGTTCTCCGAGGAGAAGCCGTAGAGCGTCAGGTAGGAAATGCCGAGTTCGATGGCGCCGGCCACCGTGCGGCGCACCGCCTCCGCGCCCTGGCGATGGCCGGCCACGCGCGGCAGCCCGCGCGCGCTGGCCCAGCGCCCGTTGCCGTCCATGATGATGGCGACGTGGTTGGGGGCGTCGGGGGGGGCGTCGTCGCCCGGAAGTGGCTGAATAACGTCCATGTTTCGCTACACCTGGAGTATCTCCTGCTCCTTCTGGGCGAGGGCCGCGTCGATCGCCTTGATGTGCTCGTCGGTCATGGTCTGAATCTCTTCGCTCCAGAAGTGGTGATCGTCCTTGGAGAGTTCGTGGTCCCGCTCCATGCGCTTGAGCATCTCCATGCCGTCGCGCCGGACGTTGCGCACCGCGACCCGGGCCTGCTCGGAGTACTTGCTGGCGATCTTGGTGATCTCGACGCGGCGTTCCTCCGACAGCGCCGGGATGGGCACCCGGATCAGCTGGCCCTCGGACGCCGGATTGAGGCCCAACTCGGCGGTCCGAATCGCCTTTTCCACCGCGCCGGCCAGGCCGCGGTCCCAGACCTGTACCGTGATCATCCGCGGTTCCGGCACGCCGATGGTCGCCACCTGGCTGAGCGGCGTCGACGCACCGTAGGCGTCGACCGTAATCGGCTCCAGCAGGCTGGCCGAGGCGCGCCCGGTGCGCAGCCCGGAGAATTCCCGGCGCAGCGCCTCCTGGGCACCGTCCATGCGCCGCTCGATGTCGCTAAGATCGGGTTCGGCCACGGCTCATTCCTCGTTCTGGACGATGGTGTGGCGCCCCCGCCCGCACAGAACCTCGGCGAAGGCACCCGACTCATAGATCGAGAATACCAGAATTGGAATGTTGTTTTCACGGGCCAAGGAGATCGCCGCGTGGTCCATGACCGCCAGATCCTGGGTCAGCACCTCCATGTAGTCCAGCCGTTCGTAGCGCTTGGCGTCCGGGACCTCGAGCGGATCGGCGTCGTAGACCCCGTCCACCTTGGTGCCCTTGAGCAGGGCATCGCAGCCCATCTCGGAGGCGCGCAGCGCCGCCGCGGTGTCGGTGGTGAAGAAGGGGTTGCCGGTGCCGGCGCCGAAGATCACCACCCGGCCCTTCTCCATGTGGCGGATGGCGCGGCGGCGGATATAGGGTTCGGCCACCGTGGCCATGGGAATCGCCGACTGGACCCGGGTCGTCACGCCCAGGCTCTCGAGCGCGCTCTGCATCGCCAGCGAATTGATCACCGTGGCCAGCATGCCCATGTAGTCGGCGGTCGCCCGTTCCATGCCCTCGGCCGCCGCCGAGAGGCCGCGGAAGATGTTGCCGCCGCCGATCACCAGGCAGACCTCGACGCCCATATCGCGGACTTGGCGCACATCGGCGGCGACCCGCGCCACCACCTCGGGGTCGAGGCCGCAGTCGCGCGCGCCCATCAGCGCCTCGCCGGAAATCTTGAGCAGTACCCGCCGGTATTTCGGTGTTTCGGTCATCCGCTCACTCGGCCGCGCCTCGTAGGTGCCCCTGACGGTGGGGCCGGAGTATCGCCGCCCAGTGCGGCAAAATTTGGGCGGCGTAAATCGCCGGCCAGTTTACACGATTCGCCGGACCGGCGCAGCCCGCCGCACCTACTGGCCCAGCGTGGCCGCCACCTCGGCGGCGAAATCGCTCCCCACGCGCTCGACGCCCTCGCCGAGCTGGAAACGGTGGAACCCGGTCACCGCGACCGGGGCGCCGGCATCCTCGCCGGCGGCCTCGACCGCCTGGCGCACCTTGGATTCGCTGTCGATCACGAAGCTCTGGTCGAGCAGGCAGACCTCCTCGTAGTACTTGCGCAGGCGCCCCTGGACCATCTTCTCGACGATGTCCTCGGGCTTGCCGCTGGCGCGGGCCTGCTCGGCCAGGACGCTGCGCTCGCGCTCCAGCGCCGTGGCGTCGACGTCCTCGGCGCTGACCACCTGGGGCGCGGCGGCCGCCACGTGCATGGCGAGCTGCCTGCCGAAGGCGGCGAGCTTGTCCGCATCGCCGGCGGATTCCAGCGCCACCAGCACGCCGATCTTGCCCAGCCCCGGAGCCGCTTGGTTGTGAACATAGGCGGCGATCACGCCCTGTGAGACCCGAAGCGCGGCAGTGCGGCGCAGGCTCATGTTCTCGCCGATGGTGCCGATCATCCCGGTCAGCGCCTCGCCGACCGTGCCCCCGCCCGGATAGGTGGCGGCGCCGAGCGCCTCCAGATCGCCACCGGCCTCGAGCGCCAAGGTGGCGACTTGGCTCACGAAATCCTGGAAGGCCTCGTTGCGGGCGACGAAGTCGGTCTCGGAGTTGACCTCGACGAGGGCGCCGTGGTTGCCCTCGGTCACCACCCCGACCAGGCCCTCGGCGGCGACGCGGCCGGCCTTTTTCGCGGCCGCGGCGAGGCCGTTCTTGCGCAGCCAGTCGATCGCGGCTTCCACGTCGCCCGCGGTCTCGGTGAGCGCCTTCTTGCAGTCCATCATGCCGGCGCCGGTGTTTCCACGCAGCTCCTTGACCAATGCAGCGGTGATCTCGGCCATGTCTCGATCCGCTCCTCAGCTTGTCAGTTGCAGAATGTCGATCGCGCGACCCGAACGGCGGCCCCTTATTCGGCGGGCTTGGGGGTCTCCTCGGCTGGGGCGGCAGGTTCGGCCGGCGCCTCGGTGGCGGTGGGCTTGGAGGCCTCCTCGGCTGGGGCGGCAGGTTCGGCGGCAGGTTCGGCGGCGGGTTCGGCCGGCGGTTCCACCACCACCGGTTCACTGGCTGCAGCTTCGGAGGCCGCCGGTACGCTAGCCGCCGGTGCGCTGGCCGCCGCTTCGGGGGCTGCCGCTTCGGGGGCCGGGGCTTCGGGCAGGACCTCGACCGGGCCCTCCGGCGCCGCGCCGGCGTCGCCGCCGCTCGCCTCCAGTTCCGCCTGGATGCCATCCAGAACCGCGCCGGAGACCAGCTCGCAGTACAGCGCGATGGCGCGGATCGCGTCGTCGTTGCCCGGCACCGGATGGGCCACCTTGTCCGGATCGGAATTGGAGTCCAGGATCGCGATCACCGGAATGTTCAACACCTTGGCCTCGGCGACGGCGATGTGCTCCTTGTTGGTGTCGATCACGAACAGCACGTCCGGCAGGCCGCCCATCTCCTTGATGCCACCGAGCGCGCGGTCGAGCTTGTTGCGCTGCCGGGTCAGCTTGAGCAGCTCCTTCTTGGTGAAGCCGGTCTCGCCCTCCTCGAGCTGTTCCTCGACCTCGCGCAGGCGCTTGATCGACTTGGAGATGGTCTTCCAGTTGGTCAGCATGCCGCCGAGCCAGCGGTGGTTGACGTAGTACTGGCCGCAGCGCTTGGCGGATTCCGCGATCGCCTCGCTGGCTTGCCGCTTGGTGCCGACGAACAGCACCCGGCCGCCGCCGGCGACCACGTCGCGGACCACGACCAGTGCCTGGTGCAAGAGCGGCACGGTTTGCTCGAGATCGAGGATGTGGACGCCGTTGCGCTTGCCGAAGATGTAAGGCGCCATCTTCGGATTCCAGCGACGGGTGGTGTGGCCAAAATGGACGCCAGCTTCCAGGAGCTGGCGCATGGAGATGTCGGGTATCGCCATGGGGGTATCTTTCTCCGGTTGTGCCGCCGCGGGCCCTTTGTATCCGGGGTATCCGGACACCGGAGCGACCGCCGGGGATGTCTCCCCCGACCGGCCGCGAAGCCCGCGTGTGAAATCAGGTGGGCCGGGTGATAGCCCCGGAGCGCCCGGATGGCAAGGGAATTTCGCGCAAAAACAGGGCTCCGGAAGCGGTGTGTTAAACCTCCAGGACCGTGACCCCGGGGACCGCCTTGATCGCCTGGCGGGCGGCGGCGGAGAGCCGGTAGCCGGCCGGCAGGTCGAGTTCGACCTCCTGGCCGTCGTCCAGGTCCAGCACCAGCGCGACCCGGCCCCGGCCCCGGCTCTCCCGGTCGAGCAGGCTTTTCAAGCTGCCGAGCGGCTCGGGACCGCTGAGGATCACCTTGAGCCCCAGCCCGGCGACCGCGGCCGCCCCCTCCAGCGCCGTGATCTCGTGGGCCATGAGCCGCGAATCGTCGCCGTCGCCCCGGCTCTCCACCGCGATCAGCAGGGGCTCGCCGCCCTCCAGGAAGTCCCGCGTCTGGGCCAGCAGATCGGAGAACACCACCACCTCGTAGACGCCGCTGGTGTCGGAGAGCTGGATGAAGGCGAAGCGGTTGCCCTGGCGCGAGGTCCGCTCCTGCTTGCCGATCACGATCCCGGCCAGCTTCTTGCGCCCGGGATCGCGCGCCATGGCGGCGCCGAGCTCGGCCGAGGTCACCACCTTCAAGCCCCGGAGCTCCGCGCCGTAGGCGTCGAGCGGATGGGCCGAGAGGTAGAAGCCGATGGCCTCGAACTCGTGGCGCAGGCGCTCCATATCCGGCCAGTCGGCGGCCGGGGGCAGGACCAAATCCGGCGCCGGCGCCGCATCGCCGCCGCCGAACAGGTTCTCCTGGGCGCTGTCGCGCTCGCCGGCCGCCGCCGAGGCGTGGCGCACCACGGTCTCCGCCGCCTCGAAGACCTGGCGCCGGTTGGGGTTGAGCCCGTCGAAGGCCCCGGCGCGGGCCAGGTTCTCGATCTGGCGCTTGTTGACCGCGCGCATATCGACCCGGCCGGCGAAATCGCCGAGGCTGGCGAAGGGCCCGTTCTGGTCGCGCTCGGCGACCAGCGCCCTCATGGCCGCCTCGCCGACGTTCTTGACCGCGGCCAGCGCGTAGCGGATCGCCTGGCGTCCCCCCTCTATGCCATTGGCCTCGACCGTCTCGACCCCGAATTCGGCGGTCGAGCGGTTGATGTCGGGCGGCAGCAGGGCAATGCCCAGGCGGTTCAATTCCTCGCGAAACACGCTGAGCTTTTCGGTGTTGCCCAACTCGAAGGTCATGGAGGCGGCCAGGAACTCGACCGGATAGTTGGCCTTCAGGTAGGCGGTCTGGTACGTGACCATGGCGTAGGCGGCGGCGTGGCCCTTGGGGAATCCGTAGCCGGCGAACTTGTTGATCTGCTCGAAGATCTGCTCGGCCTTGGCCGCCGGCACGGCGCGCGCGACCGCGCCCTCGATGAAGGTCTTGCGCTGCGCCTCCATCTCCGACTTGATTTTCTTGCCCATGGCCCGGCGCAGCAAGTCGGCACCGCCGAGCGAGTAGCCGGCCAGTTCCTGGGCGATCTGCATGACCTGTTCCTGGTAGATCATGATCCCGAAGGTCTCCTTCAGGATGCCCTCGAGGCTCGGATAGAGGTAATCGATCGCCTCCTCGCCATGCTTGCGCGCGATGAAGCTCGGGATGTTGTCCATCGGCCCCGGGCGGAACAGCGCGACGACGGCGATGATGTCCTCGAAGCGCTCGGCCTTGAGGCGCTTGAGCACGTCGCGCATGCCCGAGGACTCCAGCTGGAACACGCCCACCGTATCGGCGCTCGCCAGCATCTCGTAGGTGCCCGGATCGTCGAGCGGAATCTTCGAAAGATCCAGGGCGGGACCGCGCTCGGCGATCAGCTCGCAGGCGCGCGCCAGCACCGTGAGCGTTTTCAGGCCCAGGAAGTCGAACTTCACCAGCCCGGCGAGTTCCACATATTTCATGGAGAACTGGGTCACCGGCATGTCGGAGCGTGGATCGCGGTAGAGCGGCACCAGCTCGTCCAGGCGGCGGTCGCCGATCACCACCCCGGCCGCGTGGGTCGAGGCGTGGCGGTACAGGCCCTCGACCTGAAGCGCGATGCTCAGCAAGCGGGCCACCGTCGGGTCCTGGTCGCGCATCTCCCGCAGGCGCGGCTCGCCGGCGATGGCCTCGCGCAGGCCAACCGGGTTGGCCGGATTGTTGGGCACCAGCTTGCAGATGCGGTCGACCTGGGGATAGGGCATCTGCAGCACCCGGCCGACGTCGCGCAGGGCGGCCCGCGCCTGCAGCTTGCCGAAGGTGATGATCTGGGCGACGTGATCGCGGCCGTACTTGTCCTGAACGTAGCGGATCACCTCGTCGCGGCGCTCCTGGCAGAAATCGATGTCGAAGTCCGGCATGGAGACGCGCTCGGGATTGAGGAAGCGTTCGAACAGCAGGCCCCAGCGCAAGGGATCGAGATCGGTGATGGTGAGCGCCCAGGACACCACCGAGCCGGCGCCCGAACCGCGCCCGGGGCCGACCGGAATGCCCTGGTGCTTGGCCCACTGGATGAAGTCGGCGACGATCAGGAAGTAGCCCGGGTAACCCATCTGCACGATCACCCCGAGCTCGTACTCCAGGCGCTCCCGATAGGTCCGGGCGGCCTCCGCGCGCGCCGCTCCGTCCATCTCCGGGGTGTAGACCCGCTCGCTCAGGCGCGCCTCCAGGCCGGCCTCGCTCCGGGCCCGCAGCTCCTCGGCCTCGTTGCGCCCGGCCTCGGTCGGGAAGGCCGGCAGGATCGGATCGACCGCCCCGGGCACGAAGCCGCAGCGGCGCGCGATCGCGAGGGTATTGGCGACCGCTTCGGGCAGATCGGCGAACAGCTCGATCATCTCGGCCGCCGACTTGAAGCGGTGCTCCGGGGTCACGCGCCGGCGCTCGGCCTCGCTCACGTAGCTGCCCTCGGCGATGCACAGCAGCGCATCGTGGGCTTCGTACATCTCGGCCTCGGCGAAGAACACTTCGTTGGTGGCGACCAGCGGCAGGTCGTGGGCGTAGGCCAGGTCGACCAGGCGGTCTTCGATGCGCGCCTCCTCGGCCGTGCCGTGGCGCATGATCTCGACGTAGAGCCGGCCCGGGAAGATCCTTGCGAGCGCCCCAAGCGCCGCCTCCGCGGCCGCGTCCTGACCCTCGAGCAGGCAGCGGCCGACCGGCCCCGCCGGCCCGCCGGTGAGCGCGATCAGCCCGGCGCTCATGGCTTCGAGATCGGCGAACGCGACCTGGGGCGAGTCTCCGGAGGGGGTCTCGAGGAAGGCCTTGGAGACCAGCCGCATCAGGTTGCGGTAGCCGGCCTGGTCCTGGACCAGCAGCACGATCGGGTCCGGGTCCGGTCGCCCGGCGGGGCCGCCGAGCGGCCCGCCGTGCCCCTGGGCGTCCTCACGCGTGATGGCGAGCTGGCAGCCGATGATCGGCTGCACGCCGCTCGCTTTTGCGGCGAGCGCGAACTCGAGCGCGCCGAACAGGTTGCCGCTGTCGGTGACCGCCACCGCCGGCATGGCCTGGCGCCGGCAGCGCGCGACCAGATCGTCGATCTTGATCGCGCCCTCGAGCAGCGAATAGGCGGAATGAACCCTGAGGTGAACGAATCCGGCGTGCGGCATGGCTTAAAGATTCCACGCATGGCCCGGCCTGTCAGCACCAGAGTTATCCACACGCGTTGCAATCGGTGGATAGCCGGGTAATCTGCGCGCCCCGGGCCCGCGAAACGGAGGCGATCCAGGAATGGCGGCGCGCATCACTTTGCTCGACGGCGGCATGGGCCGCGAACTCAAGCGCAGGGGCGCGCCGTTCCGCCAACCGGAGTGGTCGGCGCTGGCCCTGATGGAGGCGCCGGAGACCGTCGAGCGGGCCCATGCCGCCTTCATCGCGGCCGGCGCCGAGGTGATCACCACCAGCAGCTACGCGCTGGTCCCGTTTCACATCGGCGAGGCGCGCTTCGCCACGGACGGCCGGGCGCTCGCGGAGCTGGCCGGGCGCCTGGCGCGCGCCGCCGCGGACGCCGTGCCGAATGCCGTGTCGGACCGCAAGGTCCGGGTCGCGGGCGCGCTGCCGCCCTTGTTCGGCTCCTACCGCCCGGACCTTTTCGATGCGGCGCGCGCGCCGGAATTGCTGGCGCCGCTGGTGGCCGGCCTGGCGCCCCACGTCGACCTCTGGCTCGGCGAAACCCTCGGCGCAATCGCCGAGGCCGAGGCGGTGGCGGACGCCCTCGCCGACGACCCGCGTCCACTCTGGATCTCCTACACCCTGGCCGACCAAAAGCCCGACCTGGAAGTTCCGCGCCTGCGCTCCGGCGAGCCGGTCGCCGAGGCGGTGCGCGCCGCCGCGCGGCGCGGCGCAAAGGCCGTCCTGTTCAACTGCAGCCAGCCGGAGGTCATGGCCATGGCGCTGGAGATCGCGCGCGGGACCCTGGGCGCGCTCGGCGCGGAGATTCCAATCGGCGCCTATGCCAACGCCTTCCCGCCCAAGGACGAGAGCGCCCAGGCCAACGAAGAGCTCAGCGACCTGCGCGACGACCTGGACCCCGCGGGTTATCTCGGCTTCGCGCGCGACTGGGCGGCGTGTGGCGCCACCATCGTCGGCGGCTGCTGCGGCATCGGCCCCGAGCACATCGCCGCGCTCCACGCGGAGTTCGGGGGCGCCGAATTCGAATAACGGTCTCCGTCCGTTGTCACCCTCGGGCTTGACCCCAGGGTCCAGCTCCTTCGACAAGCCCCCTGGATTGCCGGGTCACGCCCGGCAATGAAAGTGAGTGGGGCCCGTCAGCTCACGTGCCCGTCCTCGAGGTGCAGGATGCGGTCCATGCGCGCGGCCAGGTCCAGGTTGTGGGTCGCGATCAACACCGCCAGCCCGGCGCCCCGCACCAGCTCGATCAGCACGTCGAAGACGACCTCGGCGGTGTGCGGGTCGAGGTTGCCGGTCGGCTCGTCGGCGAACAGGATCGCCGGTGCGTTGGCCAGGCCGCGGGCGATGGCGACGCGCTGCTGCTCGCCGCCCGAGAGCCGCGCCGGCCGATGGGTGGCCCGCGAGGTGAGACCGACCATCTCCAGAAGCTCGCGCGCCCGCGCCGTCGCCGCGGCCTTGGGGCAGCCGGCGATCATCTGCGGCACCACCACGTTCTCCAACGCCGAGAACTCCGGCAGCAGATGATGGTACTGGTAGACGAAGCCGATGGCGTTGCGGCGCAGCGCGGTGCGCGCGTCGTCGTCGAGCTTGGAGGCGGCCTGGCCACCGATCGTGACCTCGCCGCCATCGGGGCGCTCGAGCAGGCCGCCGATGTGCAGCAGGGTCGACTTGCCGGCGCCCGAGGGGCCGACCAGGGCGACCAGCTCGCCGGGCGCGACCCGGAGGCTGACCCGGTCCAGGATCTTGAGCGCCTCGCCGCCCTGGCGGAAGGTCTTGGCGACGTCCTCCAGGCGCAGACCGCCCTCGGCGCGACGGGAGCCCGCCTCATTCATAACGCGCCTCACTCATAACGCAGCGCTTCCACCGGATCCAGGCGCGCGGCGCGCCAGGCCGGATAGATGGTGGCGGCGAAACACAGACCGAGCGCCATGGCCACCACGGTCGCCACCTCGGCCCAGTCCATGACCGCCGGGATCTGGGTCAGGAAGCGGATCTCGGCGTTCCACAAATCGGTGCCGGTCAAGCGTTCGAGCCAACCTTGGATGGTCTGGATGTTGAGGCTGAACGCCACCCCCAGGCCGAAGCCGGCCAGGGTGCCGATCAGCCCGATACTGGCGCCGCTCAAAAAGAAGATGCGCATGATCATGCCGCGGGTCGCGCCCATGGTGCGCAGCACCGCGATGTCGCGGCCCTTGTCCTTCACCAGCATGATCAGGCTGGAGATGATGTTGAAGGCGGCGACCAGGATGATCAGCGTCAGGATCAGGAACATGACGTTGCGCTCGACCTGGATCGCGTTGAAGAAGCTGGAGTTGGCCTGCTGCCAGTCGAGCGTGCGGTAGCCCGGGCCCAGCTCCTGGTTGATGCGCCAGCGCAGGTCGCGCACCTGGTCCGGGTCCTCGACGAAGACCTCGATGCCGTTGACCTGGCTAGGCAGGCGGAAGAACAACTGGGCGGCGGGCAGCGGCATGTAAATAAAGGTGCTGTCGTATTCGTACATGCCGACCTGGAACAGCGCCGCGATGCGGTAGCTCTTCATGCGCGGCATCGTGCCCATCACCGTGGCCGTGCCCTGGGGCGAGATCAGGGTCAGGCTGTCGCCGACCTTGAGGCCCAACTTCTGCGCCATGCGGCTGCCGATCAGCACCGCCTCGCCGTCCTCGGTGAAGGCGCCGAGGTCGCCCGCGGTGATGTTGCCGGCGATCAACTCGCGCGCCTTGAGGTCCGCGGGACGCATGCCGCGCACCAGCGCGCCCGAGGCGCCGCCGGCTGCCACGACCATGACCTGGCCCTGGACCTGGGGCGTCACCAGGCGCACGCCGGCCAAGCCAGCGAGCCGGTCGGTCAGCGCGCCGTAGTCCTCGATCGGTTTCGAAATACCGTAGACCGTGAGGTGGCCGTTGACCCCGAGGATGCGCGACAGCAGCTCCTGGCGGAAGCCGTTCATCACCGCCATGACGATGATCAGCGTCGCCACGCCGAGCGCGATGCCGAGCAGCGAAAAGACCGCGATGACCGAGACGAAACCCTCCTGCCGCCGCGCCCGCAGATAGCGGAAGGCGACCATTCGTTCGAAGGGACCGAAGATCATCGGGCGTTCCTGGGGGCCGGGCCCGGCGGCTAACCGGTCAGCCGCGCGAGTGCCGCCTCGAGGGACAGCTCCTCGCGCTCGCCGCCGGCACGGCGCTTGAGCTCGACCACGCCCTTGTCGAGGCCGCGCGGGCCGATCACCAGTTGCCAGGGCAGGCCGATCAGGTCCATGCCGGCGAACTTGGCGCCGGGCCGCTCGTCGCGGTCGTCGTAGAGCACCTCGACGCCGGCTTCTTGCAGCTTGGCGTAGATCTCCTCGCCGGCCTTGTTGCAGTCCGGGGCCGCGATCTTGAGGTTGATCAGCCCGACCTTGAAGGGCGCCACCGCCTCGGGCCAGATGATGCCGTCCTTATCGTGGCTGGCCTCGATCACGGCGCCGACCAGGCGCGAGACGCCGATCCCGTAGGAGCCCATGTGCACGGCCACGGACTCGCCCCCGGGCGTCGCCACCTGGGCCTTCAGGGGCTCCGAATACTTGGTGCCGAAATAGAAGATGTGGCCGACCTCGATGCCGCGCCGTTGCACCCGCTTGTCCGCCGGCACCTCTCGCTCGAAGACGGCCGGGTCGTGCTTGTCGTCGGTGCGTGCGTAGAGCCTGGTCCAGGCCTGCACCACGGGCTCGAGGTCGGCCTCGTAGTCGACCTCGGCGCCGAGCACGTCGAAGTCGAGGAAGTCGCGGTGGCAGAACACCTCGCTCTCGCCGGTGTCGGCCAGGATGATGAACTCGTGGCTCAGGTCGCCGCCGATCGGCCCGGTGTCCGCCGCCATCGGCACCGCCTGCAGGCCGAGGCGCGCGAAGGTTCTCAGGTAGGACACGAACATCTTGTTGTAAGACTTTTTGGCGCCTTCGTAATCCAGATCGAAGGAGTAGTTGTCCTTCATCAGGAATTCGCGCCCGCGCATGACCCCGAAGCGCGGCCGCACCTCGTCCCGGAACTTCCACTGGATGTGGTAGAGCATGCGCGGCAGCTCGCGGTAGCTCTTGACCGAGGTCCGGAAGATCTCGGTGATCAGCTCCTCGTTGGTGGGGCCGTAGAGCATGTCGCGGCCGTGACGGTCGGCGATGCGCAGCATCTCCGGGCCGTAGGCATCGTAGCGGCCCGACTGGCGCCACAGGTCGGCCGACTGGATGGTCGGCATCAGCACCTCCTGGGCGCCGGCGCGGTCCTGCTCCTCGCGCACGATCCGCTCGATCTTCTTGAGCACCCGCAAGCCCAGCGGCAGCCAGGAGTAGATGCCGGCGCTGGCCTGGCGCACCATGCCGGCGCGCAGCATCAGCCGGTGCGAAACGATCTCGGCCTCGGCGGGGGTCTCCTTGAGCGTCGGCATGAAATAGGCGGAAAGGCGCATGGCGGTCCCTGGGCGGTCCTTGGGTGGCGTTCGGGGCGCGCGGGAGCGGCCGAAATCTACCGCCGAGTCCCCCTGCAAAGTCCGCGATTGGTATATGGGAAGCCCGCCGCCTTGTCCATGGCGGGCGGGGCCATCTACTCCGGCTTGCCGTAGACGATTTCTTGGCAGCGCCTGGTGAGCTCGGCCGCGGCCTCGTCCTGGAGCGGCTGGCCCTCGAAAGTCAGGCGGCCGTCCCGGTAGAGCACCTCGCCGATGGGCACGTCGGCGTCGTAGAGCGCCGGGTTGGCGGGGATGCCGAAGCGATCCAAGAGGTCGATCTCGATCGGGATGTGGAGGGTCTCGGGGACCTGGATCGGCGTGCCGCCGTTCAGGTCCGCGGGCGCGACCGCGCGGCCGTAGGCGTCGACGCCGGGCCGATAGGCGACGTCGGGCGAGGGCAGGTGTTCGACCAGGCGCGCGCAATCGGCCCTGGCGATGGTCACCTCCGCCTTTCCTTCCTCATGCGCGCGCGCCTGGGAAGCCGCGAGAAGCGCGGCGAGGAACAGCGGGACCCGGATCAAGCTGGCGATGCCGTGGCGCATAATCGAATCAGGCTAGGTTTGCCGCCTTAATAAACACTTATCCAAGTTTCGTTGATCGTGACTCAATAGCGCGCGCGGCCGTTCGCACTCAAGTTTTGCCCTGCTTTAGGTAATAACGCGAGTATTGTCATTAAGAATTTGCTAGTACTGGTTGAAATATCAACGAAACATGGTGACGGCGTAGGGTTTTCCGGCTAACATCCCCGCTCAAATAATCCATGCGAAAAAGAAGCATGGCCCGAGTTTAGGGAGGAACCGCCGGCTGGCGGTTCGAGGGGGCGGAAAAGCTCTCTCGCAACAAAGACCTCAGCCGACACGGCGATGGCAAGCTCATGACTGGGCTTGCCATTTTTTTTTCGTGCCTCAAGCGCCCCGCATCCAGGCCGGACCGAGAACGGCGATCCGCCCGAATACCGGGCAGTCCTGCCGGTGCGCGCCGGGCAGATAGCCGATCGACATCAGGAACTCGCCGGTGATCTCGCCGCCGGTAAACTTGAAGGTGTTCTTGAACAGCGTCACCCAATCCGCCTTGGGCCGGGGATGCTGGGCCTCGATCCAGGCGGCGAAACCGCCGTGGCTGTCGCGCAACGCCCGCACGCGCCGGGCGTTCTCGATCACCGCGTCGACCTTGAGCCGGTTGCGGATGATGCCGGCGTCGGCGAGCAGGCGCGCCCGCTCCCGCGCGCCGTAGGCCGCCACCCGGTCCAGGTCGTAGCCTTGGTAGGCGGCGTCGAAGTTGGCGCGCTTCTTGAGCATCAACTCCCAGGACAGGCCGGCCTGGTTGATCTCCAGCACCAAGCGCTCGAACAGCACGGATTCGTCGGTGACCGGAAAGCCGTATTCCCGGTCGTGGTAGGGGCCGTGCAGGGGATGGCCCGGGGCGGCGTCGCAATAGCCGGTCATGTCCGCCTCCCCACGCGCGCGTGTTCAGGGCTCGCGTAGCGACAGAAGGTCGCTCTGGACGATCAGGTGGACGCCGAGCCAGATGACCGCCGAGATCGCCGTGGTGATCGCCGCCTTGCGCCCCAGCATGGGATTCTCGGGCGCGCTGGTGGCGTGGCCCGGCTCGTGGGTCTCGGGCACGCGCACGCCCCACGGCAGGACCGCGAAGATCACCACCCACCAGATGACCACGTAGACCATGAGACCGGTAACCCAGTTGATGGAGCTGTCCTCCGCTGTCCGTCCGCACCGCCCGAACTCACGCCTGTTCGAGTTCGATCAGGGTGCCGCAGAAGTCCTTGGGGTGCAGGAAGATCACCGGCTTGCCGTGGGCGCCCAACTTCGGCTCGCCGTCGCCCAGCACCCGCGCGCCCGCGCTCTTGAGCCGGTTGCGCGCGGCGATGATGTCGTCGACCTCGAAGCACAGGTGGTGCACCCCGCCCGCCGGATTGCGCTCGAGGAACTTGGCGATCGGCGAGCCCGCGCCGAGCGGCTCGAGCAGCTCGACCTTGGTGTTCGGCAGGGTGACGAAGGCCACGGTCACGCCGTGCTCGGGCTGGGCCAGCGGCGCCGAGACCTCGGCGCCCAGGGTATCGCGGTAGGTGGCCGTCGCGGCCGCCAGGTCCGGCACCGCGATGGCGACGTGATTGAACCGGCCGATCATGCTCCGTCCTCCATGGCAATCGCCCGCGCCCTGTCTACCCGAGCCGCACCAGGTGCACATCGGTGACCGGCTTCTTGTCGAGCATCTTCCGGAACGCCCGGCGCACGGCGATGCGCGCGGTCTCCTTGACGGCCTCGTCGTCGCGGCGGTCGATCTTGGGCAGCCGGCGCAGCGCCTCCTCGACCCCCTCGGCGATCAGCGCCAGCTTGTCGCCCTCCGCCTCCGGGTCGAGCAGGCCCTGGGCGGTGACGATGGGCGCGCCCTGGAACAGCCCGTCGGCGCCGATCACGAGCGTCACCGTGGCGCTGCCGTTGAAGGTCATCTTCTGGCGCGCACGCAGGATTGGGCTGTCGAGCGGCAGCAGGCGCCGGCCGTCGACCGCGAGGCGCCCGGTCGGCACGTGATCGACGATCTCCGCCGGCCCCGGCGCCAGCCGGATCAGGCTGCCGTTCTCGGCCAGGATCTGCTGCGGCACCTGGCAGTCGCGGGCGAGCTGGGCGTGGGCGGCCAGGTGGCGCGCCTCGCCGTGCACCGGGATCGCGATCCGGGGCCGCACCCAGTGGTACATCTGGCTCAGCTCCTCGCGCGCCGGATGGCCGGAGACGTGGACGAAATGGTCGTCGGCGGTGATGATCTCGACCCCCAGGCGCACCAGCTTGTTGTGGAGCCGGAAGATCGTGGTCTCGTTGCCCGGGATGATCCGGCTGGAGAAGATCACGGTATCGCCGGGATCGAGCGAGATGTCGCGGTGCTCGCCGTTGGCGATGCGCGACAGCGCCGCGCGAGGCTCGCCCTGGCTGCCGGTGCAGATCACCAGCACCTCCTCGGGCGGCAGCAGGGCGAGGTGGTCGTCGGAGACGATCGGCGGGAAGTCCTGCAGGTAGCCGCTGTTGCGCGCCGCGCTCACCACCCGGGCCATGGAACGGCCGGCGAGCCCGACCCGGCGGCCATGGGCGGCGGCGACCTTGCCGATGGTGTCCAGGCGCGCGACGTTGGAGGCGAAGCAGGCGACCAGCACCCGGTTCTTCAGGCCGCCCAGAAGCTCCATCAGCGCCGCCCTGACCTCGGCCTCCGAGCCCGACTCGCCCTCGACCAGGGCGTTGGTGGAATCGCAGACCATGGCGAGCAGATTCTCGTCGCCGAGCGCGCGCAGCGCGTTCTCGTCGTAGTCGTCTCCGACCAAGGGCTCCGGGTCCAGCTTCCAGTCGCCGGTGTGCAGCACCGAACCCGCCGCGGTCCGGATCACCAGCGCATTGGGCTCGGGGATGGAATGGGTGAGCGTGATCAGCTCGATCTCGAACGGCCCCACGGTGAAGCGCCCGCTAAGCGGCACCTCGATGATCTCGACCTGGTCCTCCAGGCCGGCCTCCACCAGCTTGGGATAGACCATCTCGGCGGTGAAGGCGGTGGCGTAGATCGGGCAGCGCAGGCGCGGCCAGAGGTGGCCGACCGCGCCGATGTGGTCCTCGTGGGCATGGGTCAGGACCAGCCCGGCCAGGTCCTCGCGGCGCGCCTCGATGAAGGCGGGATCGGCCATCAGCACGTCGATCCCGGGCGAGCCGGGCCCGGCGAAGGTGACCCCGAGATCGACCATCAGCCACTTTCCGTCATGGCCGTAGAGGTTCAGGTTCATGCCGATCTCGCCGGTCCCGCCGAGCGGCAGGAAGTAGAGTTCGTCAGCCCCGGGCGGCCGGTCGCGCATGGGGCCAGGGCTCAAGAGCCGGCCCCGCGGTTGGCGCGATGGATGGCGAGCAGGCCGCGCAGGGTCAGGTCCGAATCGACCGCGTCGATGCACGCGGTGGCGCGGGCGAAGAGGGAGGCCAGGCCGCCGGTCGCGATCACCTTCATGGGTTGGCCATATTCGCCCTTGATGCGCGCCACCAGGCCCTCGATCAGCCCGACGTAGCCCCAGTAGGCGCCGGATTCCATGGCCGGCACGGTGGCCTGGCCGATGACCCGCTGCGGCGCCTCCTTGAGGGCGATGCGCGGCAGCTTGGCCGCCGCCCGGTCGAGCGCCTCGAGCGAGAGGTTGATGCCCGGCGCGATCACCCCGCCCTCGTAGCCGCCGTCCGCGCCGATCACGTCGAAGGTGGTCGCGGTGCCGAAGTCGATGACGATCAAGGGGCCGCCATGCTCGGCGAAGGCGGCGACCGCGTTGACCAGGCGGTCGGCGCCGACCTGGTCGGGACGGTCGATGCGGACCTCGATGCCCAGATCGACCCCCGGCTCGCCGACCACCAGCGGCGCGACCTTGAAGTAGCGGGTGCACAGGTCGGTGAGCGCGTACATGGTGGGCGGCACCACGTTGGCGATGATCGCGCCCTCGACAACCTCCGGGGTCAGCCCCGCGAGCGCCATGAGCTGGGTCAGCCAGACCGCGTATTCGTCGGCGGTGCGCTTGGCCTCGGTGGAGGCGCGCCAGGAGCCGCGCAGCTTCTCGTCCGCGTCGTAGACCGCAAAGACGATGTTGGTGTTGCCAGAGTCGATCGCGAGCAGCATCGCGCCCCTCCCCCGCTTAATCGCCGAAATAGACGTCGCCGGCGCTGATCTCCCGGAGTGTGCCGTCGGGCAGCTCGAGCACCAGCACGCCGCGCGCGTCCAGGTCCTTGAAGGTGCCCTTCAGGGTCTCGCGCGGCAGGCGCACCTCGATCTCCTCGCCCAGGCCGTGGGCGTGATTGAGCCAGGCCCGGCGCACCGGGGCGAAGCCGTCGTCGAGCCAGCGGTTGGCCCAGGACATGAAGTGGCGGCCGAAGGCCTCGAGCAGCGCCACCACCCCCACCTCGGTCGCGCCCTCGAAGTGCAGGCTGGTGGCCGGAAAGCCGGTGTCTTCGGGAAAGTGCTCCACGTTGGCGCCGACCCCCAGGATCAGGCACTCCAGCGTCCCGTCCGGGCCGCTGCGCGATTCGAGCAGAATCCCCGCCGCCTTGCGCCCGTTGAGCAGCAAGTCGTTGGGCCACTTGTAGGTGACCTCGATCAGGGGCGGAGCGACGCTGCCGATGGCCTCGCCGAGCGCCAGGCCGGCGACGAAACCCAGTTGCGCGGCCTCGGCCGGCGCGCTGTCCGGCCTGAGCACCAGCGACAAATAGAGATTGCCCGGCGGGCTCGACCAGCTCCGGCCCTGGCGCCCGCGCCCGCCGGTCTGCTCGCGCGCCCAGACCAGGGTGCCGTCCTCGGCGCCTTCGGCCGCCAGGCGCAGGGCCTCGTCGTTGGTGCTGCCGACCGTCTCCAGGGCCACCAGCCTGTAGGCCGGCGGCAGCTTGGGCAGCGCCGCCGATCGGGCGTTCCCGGTCATCCGGCGAACAACGCGGCGGCCGCGGCGGCCGCGCCGCGGATCACTGGACCGGGCACCACGAAGAACAGCAGCACCAGCAGGCTGGTCCCGGTCAGGACCACGGTCATCTCGCGCCCGATCGGCGTATCGAAGGCCTCGACCGGCTCGTCGAAGTACATCAGCTTGACGATGCGCAGGTAGTAGAAGGCGCCCACCACGCTCGACAGCACGCCGATGACCGCAAGCGCGTAGAGCCCGGCCTCGATCGCGGCGAGGAACACGTAGAGCTTGCCGAAGAAGCCCGCCAAGGGCGGAATTCCGGCCATGGAGAACATGAAGATGCCGAGCGCCAGCGCCATCATGGGATGGTTCTTGGACAGGCCCTTCAGGTCCTCGATGCCCTCGACCATGACCCCCTTCTGGCGCATGCAGAGGATACAGCCCCAGGTGCCCAGGTTCATGATCACATAGATCGACATGTAGACGATCAGCCCGCGCAGGCCCTCCTCGGTGCCGGCCGCGAGCCCGACC
The DNA here is from genome assembly GCA_022572685.1 of Pseudomonadota bacterium. Lineage (GTDB taxonomy): Bacteria > Pseudomonadota > Alphaproteobacteria > Kiloniellales > J153 > JACZVL01. The sequence goes on along the minus strand of JACZVL010000002.1, from coordinate 27,905 downwards.
AGCGCGAAGCCGACGTGGCCGATGGAGCTGTAGGCCATCAGCCGCTTGATATTGGTCTGGTAGATCGCGGCGAACGCACCGAGGACCATGGAGGCGATCGAGATCACCACCACGATCTGCTGCCACTGGGCCACGAACTCGATGAACGGGCCCATCATGATCCGCGCCAGCAGCGCGATCGCGGCGATCTTGGGCGCGGTCGCGAAGAAGGCGGCGATCGGGGTCGGCGCGCCCTCGTAGACGTCGGGCGTCCACATGTGGAACGGCACCGCCGAGATCTTGAAGGCGAGTCCGGAGAGCAGGAACACCAGCCCGACGATGACGCCGAGCGAGGGGCCGTGACCGGCCGCGGTGAGCTCGGCGAAGACGTCGGCCAGGGTCTCGAAGTTGGTGGTGCCGGCGAAGCCGTAGATCAGCGAGGCGCCGTAGAGCAGCATGCCCGAGGACAGCGCGCCCAAGACGAAGTACTTGAGCCCGGCCTCGGTGGAGCGCAGGGAATCCCTGCGGATCGCGGCGATCACGTAGAGCGACAGGCTCTGCAGCTCGAGGCCGAGATAGAGCGCGATGAGGTCGTTGGCCGAGATCATCATCATCATGCCGAGGGTCGCAAACAGCATCAGGATCGGATACTCGAAGCGCACCACCCCCTCGGCCTCGAAATAGCGCAGCGACATGGCCATGGCGGTGGCCGAGCCGACCAGGACCAGGACCTTCATGAAGTCGCCGTAGAAGTCGGAGATGAAGAGTCCGTCGAACGCCACGCCCTCGCCGCGCGGGCCGAGCGCGATCAGCCCGATCAGGACGACCAGAGTCACCACCGAAAGCAACAGCACCATCGGTGTCGCGCCATCGCCCCGGAACACGCCGAACATCAGCAGCGCCATGGCCAGGCAGGCGAGCAGCAGCTCCGGCAGGGCGGTGATCAGATCGAGTGGTATCATCGCAGGTTCCCCGCCTTCACTGCGCTGCGCCCAGAGACACAAGATTGGGGACGCCGTCGGCGGCGGCCAGCGCGCCCTGGTAGTTCTCGATCAGGTTGCTGACCGAGACCGACATGAAGTCGAGGAACGACATCGGATAGATGCCCATCCAGAACACCAGCACCACCAGCGGCGCGAACACCAGCGCCTCGCGCCGGTTCATGTCCAGAATCGACTTGAGACTGTCCTTGGTGAGTGTGCCGAAGATGATCCGGCGGTAGAGGTAGAGCATGTAGGCCGCGCCCAGCACCATGCCGCTGGCCGCCAGCAGCGCGAGCCAGGTGTTGACCTGGAACACGCCGACCAGGATCAGGAACTCGCCGACGAAGCCGCCGGTGCCGGGCAGCCCGACCGAGGCCAGCATGAAGATCATGAACACCACCGAATAGGCGGGCATGCGCTCGACCAGGCCCTCGTAGTCGGCGATCTCGCGGGTGTGGACGCGGTCGTAGATCACGCCGACGATCAGGAACAAGGCGGCCGAGATCACGCCGTGGGACAGCATCTGGAACAGCGCGCCCTCCAGGCCCTGCTGGTTTCCGGTGAAGGCGCCGAGGGTCACGAAACCCATGTGGGCGATCGAGGAATAGGCGATCAGCTTCTTCATGTCCTCCTGGGCGAGCGCGACCAGCGAGGTGTAGATGATCGCCACGATCGACAGCGTATAGATGAAGGGCGTGAAGAACTCCGAGGCCTCGGGCAGCATGGGCAGGGAGAAGCGGAAGAAGCCGTAGCCGCCCATCTTCAACAGCACCGCCGCCAGCATCACCGAGCCCGCGGTCGGCGCCTCGACGTGGGCGTCCGGCAGCCAGGTATGCACCGGCCACATCGGCACCTTGACCGCGAAGGAGGCGAACAGCGCCAGCCACAGCCAGATCTGCATCTCGCGCGGGAAGCTGTAGGCGAGCAGGGTCGGAATGTCCGTGGTGCCGGCCTCGAAGTACATGGCCAGCAGCGCGAGCAGCAGCAGCACCGAGCCGGTCAGGGTAAAGAGGAAGAACTTGAACGCCGAATAGACTCGCCTCGGTCCGCCCCAGATGCCGATGATCAGGAACATCGGGATCAGCACGGCCTCGTAGAACATGTAGAACAGCACGAAATCGAGCGCGCAGAACATGCCGATCATGAGCGTCTCGAGCACCAGGAAGGCGATCATGTATTCCTTGACCCGGTTCTGGATCGCGGTCCAGCTGCAGATCACGCAGAGCGGCGTGAGCAGGGTCGTGAGCAGCACGAACAGCACCGAGATGCCGTCGACCCCCATGTGGTAGGAGATGTTGAAACCGGGCAGCCAGTCGGCCTGCTCGACGAACTGGAACTCGGCCGTGCCGCGGTCGAAGTCGAACCACAGGAACAGCGACAGCAGGAAGGTGATCAGCGAGGTCCAGAGCGCCATGTAGCGCGCCGGCGCCGCGGTTTCCTCCGGCGTGCCGCGGTTGAACGCCAGGATGATGCCCGCGCCGAGCAGCGGCAGGAAGGTCACCATCGACAGGATCGGAAAGTCGCTCATGTCCGCGCCCGCCTACAGATGGCTCACGATGTACCAGGTGATCAGGCCGGCGACCCCGATCATCATGGCGAAGGCGTAGTGGTAGAGGTAGCCGGTCTGCAGGCGGCTGGCCCGGCGCGCGAGCACCAGCGCCACCGCCGCCACGCCGTCGGGTCCGACCCCGTCGATGACCGCACCGTCGCCCGACTTCCACAGGCCGCGCCCCAGGTAGTGGGCGGGCCGCACGAAGGCCCAGTCGTAGAGCTCGTCGAAGTACCACTTATTCAGCAGGAACAGGTAGAGCGGCCGCAAGCGCGTGGCCAGCAGGGCCGGGATGGCGGGCATTCGCACGTACATGATCCAGGCCAGCGCGATGCCGCCCGCGCCCATGCCGAGCGGCAGCAGCTTGACCCAGAGCGGCACCTGGTGCGCCGCCTCGATGGCGTCGTTGCCCTCGAGCACCAGGATCGCGGCGCCCCAGAACTCGACCCGGCCCTCGCCGACGAAGGCCTCGAAGCCGAGGTAGCCGGCGAACACCGCGCCGATGGCCAGCCCGATCAGAGGCAGGGTCATGACCTTGGGCGATTCGTGGACCCGGCTCATGACCTCGGGCGTCGCGCGCGGGCGCCCGTGGAAGACCATGAACAACAGGCGCCAGGAATAGAACGCGGTCATGAAGGCGGCGGCGATGCCGAGCCAGAAGGCCAAGGCGCCGTGGCTGGATTGGGCCGCGTAGGCGGCCTCCAGGATCATGTCCTTGGAGAAGAAGCCGGCGAACGGCGGCACCCCCGCCAGCGCCAGGGAACCGATCCACATGACCCCGTAGGTGAGCGGCACCCTGCGCCAGATGCCGCCCATCTTGCGCATGTCCTGCTCGTCGGACATGGCGTGGATCACCGAGCCCGCGCCCAGGAACAGCAGCGCCTTGAAGAAGGCGTGGGTCATCAGATGGAAGATCGCCGCGCCGTAGGCCGAGACCCCGATGGCGAAGAACATGTAGCCGAGCTGCGAGATGGTCGAATAGGCGATCACCCGCTTGATGTCGTTCTGCACCAGGCCCACGGTGGCGGCGAAGAAGGCGGTGGCGGCGCCGACGTAGGTGACCAGCTCGAGCGCCACGGGCGCGTATTCGAACATCGGCGAGAGCCGCACCAGCAGGAACACCCCCGCGGTCACCATGGTCGCGGCGTGGATCAGCGCCGACACCGGGGTCGGGCCCTCCATGGCGTCGGGCAGCCAGGTGTGCAGCACGATCTGCGCCGATTTGCCCATCGCGCCGATGAACAGCAGGATGCAGATGATGGTAAGCGCGTGGCCCTCGATGCCGAGGAAGGTGAAGGTCGCCTCGGCCTGGCCCGGCACGGCGGCGAACACCTGCTCGAAACCGACCGCGCCGAACAGCGCGAAGGTGCCGAAGACGCCGAGCGCGAAGCCGATGTCGCCCACCCGGTTGACCAGGAACGCCTTGATCGCGGCGGCGTTGGCGCTCGGCTTGTGGTACCAGAAGCCGATCAGCAGGTAGGAGGCGAGGCCGACCCCCTCCCAGCCGAAGAACAGCTGCACGAAGTTGTCCGCGGTCACCAGCACCAGCATGAAAAACGTGAACAGGCTGAGGTAGGAGAAGAAGCGCGGCACCGACTTGTCGTGGGACATGTAGCCGATCGAATAGATGTGGATCAGCCAGGACACCACGGTGACCACCAGCAGCATGACCGCGCTGAGAGTGTCCAGCTTGATCGCCCAGGAGAATTCGAAGGCGCCCGAATCGATCCAGGTGAACAGCTCGGTGACCCGGGTCTGGCCATCGATCGCGACCTGCTTGAACACCACCATCGCGAACAGCGCCGACACGCCAAGCAGGGCGCAGGTCACCACCTGGGCGCCACGGCCGCCGATCGCGCGGCCGAACAGCCCGGCGATGGCGGCGCCGATCAGCGGCAGAATGACGACGGCGGTTTCCAGCATGTCCGGCTCAGCCCTTCATCAGGTTGATGTCCTCGACCGCGATCGAGCCGCGGAGATTCGTCGAGCGGTTTGGCCACCCGGTGGTCGTGGCGCCTTGCAGCAACAGGCAGACGTCGGTCATTTCGAACACTTACTTCTTCGGTCCTGGCTTGACAGCCGGTTTTGGGCCAGCAGGGGCTTTTGGTTGAACACCCCCACGAAATGTTAGTGGCTTAATTTTTTCGGCTGGTTTCGTTCCCGGACTTTTCGATGGTTTTGCACCCTCAACCAATCGGCCACTTCGGTTTTTCGTTTCCACTTTTCCGTCCTCGCATCCCGATCGCGAAAATTGTCTCGACTAGGCTCTACGTCTGAAATCTTCTTAAAAGGCTATTTTTCTTTTTTTTCAACACCCGAACCTGAGCTTACAACCGTACCAGTTCCAGGCTTCCTGCTTGGCTTTGGTCCAGCGCCTGAAAGTGGCTGTGCACCTTTGCCAACTTGAGTCACCCGACCAACATTTATTTCCCTCGGGGTGCGGCGTGTGCTTGCTTGTTCTTTCTTACTCATGACTCATCCTTCGTCTTCCAATACCCGATAAAGATGGATGTGTTTCACCTTTTCTACGTTTATCCAGACACCAACAGTGTCCGGAAGCACGTCAAGAAAGTTGTGATTCTCATCTAGCTCGTACTCTTTTTCCAAGAATAAATCACTGCGGTGTGGAGATAGCGAAGCGAATGAACCCGCACCATACTCTCCACCCACTACCGATCCATCCTCCATCTCTGCAACGATCCAGCAGCCGTCTGTTTGGGAAAGGAAAACCCAATCCCAAGCCGTAGGAATCGTTTGCGTTACGGACATGCCTAGCTTCGAGAGAAACGGTTGCATCGGCTCGAAACGCCATAACCACGACAAAGCAAGTGCAGTAACCAACGGCGCAACAAACAAGACAATAACAATCCAACAAAAAACCAACCAATCAATGGACAAGTTATTTCTGTTATTAGGTTGATTAAGAGATGCAATAAATTCCTGAATATTTGGTAGAATAAATATTGTGTACGGCAATAATATTGTATGAATCAGTGTGCTAAATATCATTGAAAGAATGATCGAATTTTTTTCTCCGGTAAGGCTACTAGGGATTTCCGCCCGCACGAAGCGCGCGCACAAGAATCCCGGCCCAACAAAAAGTATTACGAGCAGAAGGGCTTCTATCGTGGTCGGCATGACCGGCTCAGCCCTTCATCAGGTTGATGTCCTCGACCGCGATCGAGCCGCGGTTGCGGAAGTAGGCCACCAGGATGGCCAGGCCGATCGCCGCCTCCGCCGCCGCCACGGTGAGCACGAACAGGGCGAAGACCTGGCCCACCAGATCGTTCAGGTGGGTCGAGAAGGCGACCAGGTTGATGTTGACCGCGAGCAGCATGAGCTCGATCGACATCAGGATGATGATCACGTTCTTGCGGTTCAGGAAGATGCCGAAGATTCCAAGCGTGAACAGGATCGCGGCGACCGTCAGGTAATGGGAAAGGCCGATCTCGAACATGGCTCAGATTCCGCTTCCGCTGGGGACGTTCTTGACCTCGACGGTGGCCTCGCGCGAGACCTGCTCGCCGATGTTCTGGCGGCGCACGCCCTCGCGCTGGCGCAGGGTCAGCACGATGGCGCCGATCATGGCGACCAGCAGCACCAGTCCCGCCGTCTGGAACAGGTAGATGTACTTGGTGTAGAGCACCTCGCCCAAGGCCTGGGTATTGGTGACCTGATCGGGCGGCGGGATCGGCAGGCTGGTGGCCAGGCCCGCCTCCGGCGCCACCACCCAGGCGCCCACCACCGCAATCAACTCGACCAGCAGGATGATCCCGACCAGCGCGCCGATCGGCAGGTACTGCAGGAAGCCCTGGCGCAGCTCGGTGAAATTGATGTCGAGCATCATGACCACGAAGAGGAACAGCACCGCCACCGCGCCGACGTAGACCACGATCAGGATCATGGCCAGGAACTCCGCGCCCATCAGCACGAACAGCCCGGCCGCGTTGAAGAACGCGAGGATCAGGAACAGCACCGAATGCACCGGGTTGCGCGCCGAGATCACCATGACGCCCGAAGCCACCGTGATGGCGGCGAAGAGATAGAAGGCGAGCGCCTGAATGATCACCGCCGGCCCCCGTCCATGCTCTCAAGTTTCGCGCACAAGTTATTGTTTCCCTTCATTCATACCCCCCACACTTAGCGATAGGGGCCACGCCTAGCGATAGGGCGCGTCCAGGGTGAGGTTATGGGCGATCTCCACCTCCCAGCGGTCGCCGTTGGCGAGCAGCTTTTCCTTGTTGTAGAACAGCTCCTCCCGGGTCTCGGTGGCGAACTCGAAGTTCGGCCCCTCGACGATCGCGTCCACCGGGCAGGCCTCCTCGCAGAAGCCGCAGTAGATGCACTTGGTCATGTCGATGTCGTAGCGCGTGGCGCGGCGGCTGCCGTCGGCGCGCGGCTCGGCCTCGATGGTGATCGCCTGGGCCGGGCAGATCGCCTCGCAGAGCTTGCAGGCGATGCAGCGCTCCTCGCCGTTGGGATAGCGCCGGAGCGCGTGTTCGCCGCGAAACCTCGGACTGAGCGGCCCCTTCTCGTAGGGATAGTTGAGCGTCACCTTGGGCTTGAAGAAATAGCGCAGGGTGAGGGCCATGCCGCCCAGAAGCTCGGACAGCAGCAGGCCGCGCAGGCCACGGTCGATGATTCCCATGGTCAGTTCCTCGGCACCAGATCGAAGGCGACCACGACACCCGCGGTCAGCACCACCCAGAACAGCGACAGCGGCAGGAACACCTTCCAGCCGAGCCGCATGAGCTGGTCGTAGCGGTAGCGCGGGAAGGTCGCCCGCACCCAAAGGAAGCAGAACAGCACCAGCGCGACCTTGCCGGCGAACCAGACGATTCCCGGAATCCAATTGAACGGCGCGACATCGATGATCGGCAGCCAGCCACCCAGAAACAGGATCGTGGTCATGGCGCTCATCAGGATCATGTTGGCGTATTCGCCCATGAAGAACAGCGCGAAGGTGAACGACGAGTACTCGAGAAAGAACCCGGCGACGATCTCGGATTCGCCCTCGGCCAGATCGAAGGGCGAGCGGTTGGTCTCGGCCAGGGTCGAAATGAAGAACACCACGAACATCGGCAACAGCGGCACCACGAACCACAGGTCCTTCTGGGCGAGCACGATGTCGGTGAGGTTGAGCGAGCCGACCACGATCAGCACCGTGATGATCACGAAGCCCATGGAGACCTCGTAGGACACCATCTGCGCCGCCGCGCGCAGGGCGCCCAGGAAGGGGTACTTCGAGTTGGACGCCCAGCCGGCCATGAGCACGCCGTAGACTCCGAGCGAGGAGATCGCGAAGAGATAGAGGATGCCGACGTTGATGTCGGCCAGCACCCAGCCCTCGTCGAAGGGGATCACCGCCCAGCCGACCAGCCCCAGGATGAAGACCAGCATCGGCGCCATGATGAACACCACCTTGTTGGCGCCGGCCGGCAGGATGGTCTCCTTGAACAGCAGCTTGACGGCATCGGCGATCGGCTGCATCAGGCCGAAGTAACCGACCACGTTGGGTCCCTTGCGCAGCTGCATGGCCGCGATCACCTTGCGCTCGGCATAGGTGAGATAGGCGACCGCGAGCAGCAGCGGCACCACGATCAGCAGGACCTGCGCGACGATGATGATGCCGGGCCAGGCGTAGCCGTCCCACAGGACGATCCAATCAACCATCGGTGCCGGTCGCCTCCCCTGCCCGGCCGGACCCGAAGACCTCGGCGCAACTCGCCATGGTCTCCGAGGCGCGGCTGATCGGATCGGTCATGTAATAATTCTCGACCGCGACGCCGAAGGGCGCGCCGTCCAGCTTGCCCTGCTCCCCGAATTCGCCCCAGGGCGCGGCCTCGACCCGGTCGACCGCGGCGAACACCGGGTTGACCGCGACCAGGCGCTGGCGCAGCGCCCCCAAATCGTCGTAGGGCAGACGCTGGCCGACCACCTCCGACAGCGCCCGGAGAATGGTCCAGTCCGCGCGCGCCTCGCCCGGCGGCGAGACCGCCAGGCGGCCGAGTTGGACCCGGCCCTCGGTATTGACGTAGGTGCCGTTCTTCTCGGTGTAGGCGGCGCCGGGCAGGATCACGTCGGCGCGGTGCGCGCCGGCGTCGCCGTGATGGCCCTGGTAGATGACGAAGGCGCCTTCTTGCGCATTGGGACCGAGCCGGGCCATGTCGATCTCGTCGGCGCCGAGCAGGTAGACCACCTCGATGTCGCCGCCATGGACGCCGTCGAGAATTCCGTCGCGGTCGCGCCCGCCGTCTCCCGGCAGGAAGCCGAGGTCGAGCCCGCCGACCCGCGCGGCCGCGCCGTGCAGCAGGTTGAAGCCGTTCCAGTCCTCGCCGATCATGCCGAACTTCTCGGCCAGCGCGCGCGCCAGATGGAGCACCGCCGCGCCGTCGGGCCGCGCCAGCGCCGCCATGCCGAGCACGATCATCGGCCGCTCGGCGGCCGTCAGCACCTCGGCGAAGGCGCCCGTGCCGGCGGCCAGCTCAGAAAGCGTCTCCGGACCGGCGCCCAGGGTGTCGACCGGATAGCTGAGGTCGCAGGGCGCCCCGATCAGTCCGACCCGGAAGCCGCCCATGAGGAAACGCTTGCGCAGGCGGGCGTTGACCAGCGTCGCCTCGTGGCGCGGGTTGGTGCCGACCAGGAGCGCCGCGTCGGCCCGCTCGATCCCGGCGATGGTGGTGTTGAACAGGTAGCCCGCGCGCGGGCCCGCCCCCCCGATCTTGGCCCCGATCTTGGCGCCATCCTGGCGGCAGTCGAGGTGGGGCGAGCCGAGGGCGGCCATCAGGTCCTTGAGCGCGAGCATCGATTCGGCGTCGCAGAGATCCCCGGCCAGTGCCGCGATCTTGCCGCCGTCGAGCCCGTCGAGGCGCGCGGCGATGGCCCGGAAGGCCTCGTCCCAACTCACCGGCCGGAGCCGGCCGTCCTTGCGCAGGTAGGGCCGGTCGAGACGCTGGCGCGCCAGGCCGTCGCAGGCGTAGCGGGTCTTGTCGGAGATCCACTCCTCGTTGACGTCCTCGTGCAGGCGCGGCAGCACGCGCATGACCTCGCGTCCGCGCGCATCGACGCGAATGTTGGAGCCGACCGCGTCCAGCGCGTCCACCGAATTGGTCTTGCGCAGCTCCCAGGACCGGGCCGTGAAGGCGTAGGGCCTGGAGGTCAGCGCGCCGACCGGGCAGACGTCGATCAGGTTGCCCGAAAGCTCGGAGTCGATCGCCTTCTCCAGGGTGGTGATCTCGACGTGGCCGCCGCGGTTGAGCGCGCCCATCTCCTCGACCCCGGCGATCTCGGTGGCGAAGCGGATGCAGCGCGTGCAGTGGATGCAGCGGGTCATGATGGTCTTGATCAGCGGCCCCATGTACTTCTCGGGCACCGCGCGCTTGTTCTCCTGGTAGCGGCTGTGGTCGACCCCAAAGGCCATGGCCTGATCCTGCAGGTCGCACTCGCCGCCCTGGTCGCAGATCGGGCAGTCGAGCGGATGGTTGATGAGCAGGAACTCCATGACCCCCTGGCGCGCCTTCTTGACCACCGGGGTATCGGTCCTGATCACCATGCCGTCGCCCGCCGGCATGGCGCAGGAGGCGATCGGCTTGGGCGCCTGCCCCATCTCGACCAGGCACATCCGGCAGTTGCCCGCCACCGAAAGCCGCTCGTGGTAGCAGAAGCGCGGGATCTCGACACCGGCGAGCTCGCAGGCCTGCAGCACGGTCAGGCCGCCGGGAACCTCGATCTCCTTGCCGTCGATGGTCAGTTTCGGCATCGCTCCGTCCTACTATTCCGCCGCCGCCTGGGACGCGCCCGCCTGGGACGCGCCCGCCGGGGCGCCGCTGGTCTTGTAATCGATGATGCGGCGCTCCAGCTCCGGGCGGAAATGGCGGATCAGGCCCTGGATCGGCCAGGCCGCCGCGTCGCCGAGCGCGCAGATCGTGTGCCCCTCGACCTGATAGGTCACGTCCAACAAGCTGTCGATCTCCGCCACGCCGGCGCGGCCCTCGACCATGCGGGTCATGACCCGCCACATCCAGCCGGTGCCCTCGCGGCACGGGGTACACTGGCCACAGCTCTCGTGCATGTAGAAATGCGACAGATTGGCGATCGCGGCGACCACGTCGGTCGACTTGTCCATGACGATGACCGCCGCCGTGCCCAGGCCGGATTTCACCTCGCGCAGGGAGTCGAAGTCCATCAGCACGGAATCACAGATCGACTTGGGCAGCAGCGGCACCGAGGAGCCGCCCGGAATCACCGCCAGCAGGTTGTCCCAACCGCCGCGCACGCCGCCGGCGTGGGTCTCGATCAGCTCCTTGAGCGGGATGCCCATCACCGCTTCGACGGTGCACGGCCGCTCGACGTGCCCGGAAAGGCTGAAGATCTTGGTGCCGGTGTTCTTGGGTCGGCCGAGGCCGGCCCACCAGGCCGCGCCGCGGCGCAGGATCTCGGGGGCGACGGCGATGGTTTCGACGTTGTTGATCGTCGAGGGACAGCCGTAGAGCCCCATGGCGGCGGGGAATGGCGGCTTGAGGCGCGGCTGGCCCTTCTTGCCTTCCAGGCTCTCGAGCAGCGCGGTCTCCTCGCCGCAGATGTAGGCGCCGGCGCCGCGGTGCACGTGGATGTCGTAGTCGTAGCCGGACTTGCAGGCGTCCTTGCCGATCAGCCCGGCCTCGTAGGCCTCCTCGATCGCTTGGCTCAGGCGCTCGGCCTCGCGGTAGAACTCGCCGCGCACGTAGATGTAGCAGGCGCTGGCGCCCATCGCGAACCCGGCCACCAGGCAGCCCTCGAGCAGGCGGTGCGGGTCGTTGCGCAGGATCTCCCGGTCCTTGCAGGTGCCCGGCTCGGATTCGTCGGCGTTGACGATCAGGTAGCGCGGCCGGCCGTCGCTCTCCTTGGGCATGAACGACCACTTGAGCCCGGCCGGAAAGCCGGCGCCGCCGCGTCCGCGCAGCTCGGAATCCTTGATCACCTGCACGATCCCGTCGCGGCCCAGCGCGATCATGCCCTTGGTGCCGTCCCAGACGCCGCGCCCGAGAGCAGCCCGCAGGCGCCAGTCGTCCTGGCCGTAGAGGTTGGTGAAGACCCGGTCCTGGTCGCGCAGCATCAGGCGCCCTCCCCGCTCGGGGATACGGGGCCCGGGGACACCGGGTCCCCAAACTCTGGGCCCGGAACCGCGCGGCCGGGTTCGGCGGGGGCGCGCTCCGGCAGCTCGGTGAGCGTGACGGCGCCGCCGTCGGGCATGGAGGACTGGCGGCCGGTCTGGGAGCCCGCCGCGATCTCCTTGCCGGCCTTGAGGTCGCCGAGCAGCGCGCTCAGGCGCTCGGGCGAGAGGTCCTCGTAGTAGTCATCGCCGATCTGCACCACCGGCGCGTTGGCGCAGGCGCCCAGGCACTCGACCTCGACCAGGGTGAACTGGCCATCCCCGGTGGTCTCGCCCAGGCCGATGCCCAGCTGGTCGCGGCAGGTGTCGGTCAGCCCGGCCGCGCCACGCAGCCAGCACGGCGTGGTCCGGCACACCTGGACCAGGTGTCTGCCGACCGGCTTGGTGTTGTACATGGAGTAGAAGCTGGCGACCTCGTAGACCCGGATCGGCGCCATCTCCAGAGTGTTGGCCACGTACTCGATCGCCTCCGGCGACAGCCAGCCGTCGTTCTGGCGCTGGGCCAGGTCGAGCAGCGCCATCACCGCGGAGGCCTGGCGCCCCTCCGGATAATGGGTCACCGCGGCGGCGGCGCGTTTCGCGTTGTCCTCGGTGAAGGCGAAGTCACCGGCCTCGCCCGCACGGTAGCTCGTCACCTTCATCGGTCGACCTCGCCGAACACGATGTCCATGGAGCCCAGGATCGCCACGCTGTCGGCCAGCATGTGGCCGCGGCACATGAAATCCATGGCCGAGAGGTGGGCGAAACCCGGCGCCCGGATCTTGCAGCGGTAGGGCATGTTGGTGCCGTCCGAGACCAGGTACACCGCGAACTCGCCCTTGGGCGCCTCGACCGCGGCGTAGGTCTCGCCGGCGGGCACGTGGTAGCCCTCGGTGTAGAGCTTGAAGTGATGGATCAAGGCCTCCATCGAGCGCTTCATCTCGGCGCGCGGGGGCGGCGTGACCTTGTGGTCCCGGCTGGCCACCGGCCCCTCGGGCATGCGTTCGATGCACTGCTCCATGATTCGCACCGACTGGCGCATCTCCTCGATGCGCACCAGGTAGCGGTCGAAGCAGTCGCCGTGCTTGCCCACCGGAATGTCGAAATCGAGCTCGCTGTAGCACTCGTAGGGTTGGGCCTTGCGCAGGTCCCAGGCGGCGCCCGAAGCGCGCAGCATCGGTCCGCTGAAGCCCCAGTCGAACGCATCGTCCAGATTGACCACGCCGATGTCGACGGTGCGCTGGCGGAAGATGCGGTTCTCGGTCAGCAGGGTCTCGAGATCGTCGATGTGCTGGGGAAAGCCGCGGCAGAAGGTGGCGATGTCCTCGAGCAGACCCGCCGGCAGGTCCAGGTGCACCCCGCCGGGCCGGAAATAGGCCGCGTGCATGCGCGCGCCCGAGGCCCGCTCGTAGAACTCCATCATCTTCTCGCGTTCCTCGAAGGACCAGAGGAGCGGTGTCATCGCGCCGACGTCGATGGCGAAGGTGGTGATGCTGAGCAGGTGATTGAGCAGGCGCCCGATTTCGCAATAGAGCACGCGAATGTACTGACCCCGGGGCGGCACCTCGAGGCCGAGCAGCTTCTCTACGCCGAGCGCGAAGGCATGCTCCTGATTCATCGGTGCGACGTAGTCAAGCCGGTCGAAGTAGGGTACCGCCTGAAGGTAGGTCTTGTATTCGATCAGCTTCTCGGTGCCGCGATGCAACAGGCCGATGTGCGGGTCGGCGCGTTGGATGATCTCGCCGTCCATCTCGAGCACCAGGCGCAGCACGCCGTGGGCGGCCGGATGCTGCGGGCCGAAGTTGAGGATCATCGGCTTGATCAGCGGATCGGCCATCACGAACCTCCCTCCCCGGCCCCATCGGCTCCGGCGTCGGGGTCCGCCTGGTCATCGTCGGGGGTTTGCAGCATGCCTTCCCAGGGGCTCATGAAATCGAAGTTGCGGAATTCCTGGGTCAGCTTGACCGGCTCGTAGACGACGCGCTTCTGGTCCTCGTCGTAGCGCACCTCGACGTGACCGGTGAGCGGGAAATCCTTGCGCAGCGGGTGGCCCTCGAAGCCGTAGTCGGTGAGGATGCGGCGCAGGTCCGGATGGCCCGAGAAGGCCACCCCGAACAGGTCCCAGACCTCGCGCTCCAACCAGTTGGCCGAGCTGAACACGCCCACGACCGAGGCCAGGGGGACGCCATCGGCGACCGCGGTCTTGACCCGAACGCGCTGATTGTGGCGCAGGGACAGCAGGTTGTAGACCACGGTGAAGCGCGCCTCCCGGTCGGGATAGTCGACCGCCGTCACGTCGACCAGCTGCTTGAACTGGCAGTTCTGATCGTCGCGCAGGAACGTCAGCAGCTTGGGCACCGCCGAGGCCTCGGCGGTCACCATGAGCTCGCCATAGGCGACCTCGATGCCGAGGACGGCGCCCGCATTGCCGGCGTCGATATAGTCTCCGAGTTCTCTCAGGGCCTGGTCCATGGGGCTGTGCGCCGGGTGTTTTACCTGTCTTACCGATTGGCCTCAGCGCGCGATTCCGGCGCCGCGCCTGATCTTCTTGTGCAACTGCAGGATGCCGTAGAGCAAGGCCTCCGCGGTCGGCGGACAGCCCGGCACGTAGATGTCGACGGGCACGACGCGGTCGCAACCGCGCACCACCGAATAGGAGTAGTGATAGTAGCCGCCGCCGTTGGCGCAGGAGCCCATGGAGATCACCCAGCGCGGCTCGGCCATCTGGTCGTAGACCTTGCGCAGCGCGGGCGCCATCTTGTTGGTCAGCGTGCCGGCCACGATCATGACGTCGGCCTGGCGCGGGCTGGGCCGGAACACGATGCCGAAGCGGTCGAGGTCATAGCGGCTGCAGGCGACGTGCATCATCTCGACCGCGCAGCACGCGAGCCCGAAGCTCAACGGCCACATCGATCCGGTCTGGGCCCAGGCCGCGAGCTTGTCGAGCTGCGCGACCAGGAAGCCCTTGTCGGCGAGTTCGTCGCTGACGCTCTGGAATACCGGAACCTGCCCGGGCACCTGTCCGGGGTCCGCAGCGCCTAATCCCATTCCAGGCCGCCCTTCTTCCATTCGTAGATGAACCCGATGGTCAAGATCCCCAGGAAGATCATCATCGACCAGAAGCCGAACACGCCGATCTCACCCAGCGCCACGGCCCAGGGGAACAGGAAGGCGATCTCGAGATCGAAGATGATGAACAGGATGGCGACCAGGTAGAAACGCACGTCGAAGCGCCCGCGTGCGTCGTCGAAGGCCTCGAAGCCGCATTCGTAGGCCGAGTCCTTCTCCGAGTCGGGCCGCTGGCGCGCCACGATGTAGGAGGCCACGACCATGAGCGCCGCCATGCCGATCGCGATGCCGAGAAAGATCAGGATCGGCAGATACTCGGCTAACAAGCCTTCCATATCTTATACCAAAGGTCCTTAGTAATGACCCATGGAGATCGCGTGGGCGATCCGACGGGCCATGGGGCGGGCCAAGGGGCGGGCCAATGGGCGGGCAGGAGAGGAGCCGCCGGCGATGCCGGGCATCGTCAAGGCTTCCCGACGCCCCCGATTCGCCCACTGCCGGTTCGCCCACTGCCGGTTCGCCCACTGCCGGTTCGCCCACTGCCGGTTCGCCCACTGCCGGTTCGCCCGCGCGACCGGCACGGCGGCTTCCCCAAATCTTGTGGGCGGGGGTTTTCGGGCAGCCCCATGCTTGTGGACGGGGCCCGTGGCTCGCGGTGCCCCGCATCGCCGCGCCACGCGCTCCTGGCAGAAAGCCCCAACCTGGAAGCATGGGGGAAGCCGTCTCTATGAGTCATTGCTAAGACCTTTGGTATTAGGCCTCTGACGCGCCCCGCGCCGCGCGGCGGCATGGTTGCGTCGCGCCGCAAAGTAGAACACGGACACCCGCGGCCCGCGATCCGAATCGGCCCGAACTATACGTCCAGCCGCCAGCCCTGAAAAGCACCAAAGCCCTTGCATTGCGGCCATTTTTTGTTTCTGGACGCTGACCGGAAAGTTCCAAGAAACCGCGGCGGAAAATGAGTGGCGGGAGTGACCGGACTCGAACCGGCGGCCTCCGGCGTGACAGGCCGGCGCTCTAACCAACTGAGCTACACCCCCCGGAAAAGGCCCAAATCTGGCACCGCGGGCCGCCGTCATGTACTCCAGCCCCCGCGAGGTGTCAAGCGGCCCTCGGCCAGGAATCCCTGCCGGTTATCTGGGGTTCGATCGGCCGCGCGCAACGCCTGGGCGCGAGGTTTCCGGGCCTGGGTTAGCGTTATGCCTAAGGTCCTTGATATCGACCCATGGAGACCGCGTGGGCGCGGTTAACAACCTGCTGATCCGGGCCAATTCGGCGCGCGCCCCCCGCGCGCTGCCAAGCCACCGATTCGCGAATCGCGGAGCGGGTGCCGGGATGGTGGTGGGCGGTGACGGGCTCGAACCGCCGACCCCTTCGGTGTAAACGAAGCGCTCTTCCAGCTGAGCTAACCGCCCGGCGGCCTCCGCGCCCCGCGCGTATGCGCCACCAGGCGGGGAGGCGATGTTTGGGACCGCGCACCACCGCGACCGGAACCTGATCCCTGGCATGGGTCCATAAAAGGCGACGGCCACCCCGCTGTCAACGCGGGGCGGCCGTGATGCAATACTCTCGTATCGCTGCGTTACTTGTGGTTGACCGCTTCCTTGAGGACCTTGCCGGCCTTGAACTTGGGCTGCTTCGAAGCCGGGATATGAATCTTCTCGCCGGTGCGCGGGTTGCGCCCCTCGGTGGCGCGGCGATGGGTGATGCTGAACGTCCCGAAGCCGACGAGGCGAACTTCGCCACCGCCCGTGAGGGCCTCGGAGATCGCATCGAAAACGCCATCGACGGCTGCCGCCGCGTCCGCCTTGGACAGATCGGTCTTGCTGGCAACGATTGTTATGAGGTCATTCTTGTTCACGTCTAAACCCCCCTCGGTGAACGAAAACGGGATGGTGAGAATCAGCAAAGCCACGGTGATCGAGCGGCGATTGTAGATCGCAGCACACGCCCGCGTCAACGTGAGAACACAGGGAATCCGTGGCTTTTACAAAGATTCCGTCGACAAGAGTGGCACGATTCGCGGCGTCGAGCTAGTGCGTAATGACACCACCACGCTCGCCTTTATCTTGCACCGAACGCGCGGCCTCGACGTCGGAAGGGTCGACCCATTCGATCGGCGTCAACTCCCTGACCAGTGCATGACGCAGAATCTCATCGACCGAGTCGCTCGAAACGATCTCCAGCCCGCGCCGCACGTTGTCGGGTATTTCGGCCAAATCCTTCTCGTTATCTTTCGGTATCAGCACGGTCTTGATCCCGGCGCGCAAGGCGGCCAGCAGCTTCTCCTTGAGGCCGCCGATCCCGAGCACCCGTCCGCGCAGCGTCACCTCGCCGGTCATCGCGAGGTCGTGACGCACCGGAATGCCGGTCAGCGCCGAGACGATGGTGGTCACCATGGCGACGCCGGCCGAAGGTCCGTCCTTCGGCGTCGCGCCCTCGGGCACGTGCACGTGGATGTCATTCTTCTCGAACTGCGGCGGCTTGATGCCGTATTCGAGCGCCCGGCTCTTGACGTAGGATTCGGCGGCCTGGATCGACTCCTTCATGACGTCGCCGAGCTTGCCGGTCGAGATCACCTTGCCCTTGCCGGGCACGGTCACCGCCTCGATGGTGAGCAACTCGCCGCCGACTTCGGTCCAGGCCAGGCCGGTGGCGACGCCGACCATGTCTTCCTGCTCGGTCTCGCTATGGCGGTAGCGGGGTACGCCGGCGTACTTTTCCAGGTTGCGCAGGGTCACGTGCACCCGCTTGGTCTTGCCGACCGCGATCTCCTTGACCACCTTGCGGATCAGGTTGGCGATCTCGCGCTCCAGGTTGCGCACGCCGGCCTCACGGGTGTAGAGCCGGATCAGGTCGCGCAGCGCCGGCCCCGAGATCGACCACTCGGCCTTCTCGACGGCGTGGTTCTTCATCTGCTTTTCGATCAGATGGCGCCGGGCGATCTGGACCTTCTCGTCCTCGGTGTAGCCGGGGATACGGATCACTTCCATGCGGTCGAGCAAGGGTTGCGGTATGCGTAGCGTGTTCGCCGTGGTCACGAACATCACGTCCGAGAGGTCGTAGTCGACCTCCAGATAGTGATCGTTGAAGGTGTGGTTCTGCTCCGGGTCCAGGACCTCGAGCAGTGCCGAGGAGGGATCGCCGCGCCAGTCCGAACCTAGTTTGTCGATCTCGTCGAGCAGGAACAGCGGGTTCGAGGTCTTCGCCTTCTTCATGCACTGGATGACCTTGCCGGGCATCGAGCCGATATAGGTGCGGCGGTGGCCGCGAATCTCGGCCTCGTCGCGCACGCCGCCCAGGCTCATGCGCACGAAGTTGCGCCCCGTGGCCCGGGCGATCGACTTGCCGAGCGAGGTCTTGCCGACGCCGGGAGGCCCGACCAGGCACAGGATCGTCCCCTTGACCTTGCGCGTGCGCTGCTGCACGGCGAGGTACTCGAGGATACGCTCCTTGACCTTGTCCAAGCCGTAGTGATCGGCGTGAAGCACTTTTTCGGCGTGACTGATGTCCTTCTTGACCCGGGACGGTTTCTTCCACGGGATGCTCAACAGCCAGTCCAGGTAGTTGCGCACCACCGTGGCCTCGGCCGACATCGGGCTCATGGAGCGCAGCTTCTTGAGCTCGGCCTGGCCCTTCTCGCGCGCTTCCTTGGTCAGCTTGGTCTTGGCCAGCTTCTCCTCGAGCTCGGCCAGCTCGTCGCGGCCGTCCTCGCCCTCGCCGAGCTCCTTCTGAATCGCCTTGAGTTGTTCGTTGAGATAGTACTCGCGCTGAGTCTTCTCCATCTGCCGCTTGACCCGGCTGCGGATGCGCTTTTCGACCTGGAGAACGCCGATTTCGCCCTCCATGAAGCTGTAGACCTTCTCCAGGCGCTCGTTCACCGTCCCGCACTCGAGCAACTCCTGCTTCTCCGGAATCTTGAGCGAGAGATGGGAGGCGATGGTGTCGGCAAGCTTGCTGGGTTCGTCGATCTGATTGATCGAGACCAGGACCTCGGGCGGAATTTTCTTGTTGAGCTTGATGTACTGCTCGAACTGCGAGATCACCGTACGCGCCAGCGCGTCGATCTCGCGGTCGTCGCCGACGGCATCCTCGACCACCTCGGCATAGGCCTGGAAGAAGTCCTCCAGATCGGTGAACTTCGTGATCGCCGCGCGCTGGCTGCCCTCGACCAGCACCTTGACGGTGCCGTCGGGCAGCTTGAGCAGTTGCAGCACCGTGCCGATCGTACCCACGGTGTAGATGTCGGCGGGGGTCGGGTCGTCCTGGGCCGCGTTCTTCTGGGTCACCAGGAGAATCTGCTTGTCGTCCTTCATGACGTCCTCGAGGGCGCGCACGGATTTCTCGCGGCCGACGAAGAGCGGCACGATCATGTGGGGAAACACCACGATGTCGCGGAGCGGAAGGACTGGGTACAGATTGCCACCCGGGATTTCGAGCATGATACCTCTTCTGCGGCCTATCGTCGGCCCCGACCCGCGGCGCCGAACCGGGACGGGCGCCCGCCGCGGCGGTGCCGTCCATTCAGCATCAAATCGGGAGCCTCGCGGGCAAGTTCAAGCCTAGCGTCAAAACCGCCCCGACGCCCCCGGTCTCAGGCGCTGGATTCCAGATCCTCGCGCCGGTCGGTATAGATGTGGAGCGGCTGCGCCCGGCCTTCGACGACCTCCCGGTTGATGACGACCTCCTCGACCCCATCGAGGCCCGGCAACTCGAACATGGTCTCCAGCAGAATCGCCTCCATAATGGAGCGCAGTCCCCGGGCGCCGGTCTTGCGGGCCATCGCCTTCGTGGAGATCGCCTTGAAGGCGTCGTCGGTGAAATCGAGGCCCACGTCCTCCATCTCGAACAGGCGCTGGTACTGTTTGACCAGGGCGTTCTTGGGCTTGGTCAAAATCTCGACCAGCGACTTTTCGTCCAGGTCGTCGAGCGTCGCGACCACCGGCAGGCGGCCGACGAATTCGGGGATCAGGCCGAACTTGAGCAGGTCCTCGGGCTCCACGCCTTTGAGAATCTCGCCCGTGCCGCGTTCCTCCGGCGCGCGCACGTCGGCGCCGAAGCCGATCGAGGTGCCGCGGTCGCGCCGGGCGATGATCTTGTCCAACCCGGAGAAGGCGCCGCCGCAGACAAACAGGATGTTGGTGGTGTCGACCTGCAGGAACTCCTGCTGCGGGTGCTTGCGTCCGCCCTGGGGCGGCACCGAGGCGACGGTGCCCTCCATGATCTTGAGCAGCGCCTGCTGCACGCCTTCGCCCGAAACGTCGCGGGTGATCGAGGGGTTGTCCGACTTGCGGCTGATCTTGTCGACCTCGTCGATGTAGACGATGCCGCGCTGCGCACGCTCGACGTTGTAGTCCGCCGACTGCAGCAGCTTGAGGATGATGTTCTCCACGTCCTCGCCGACATAGCCCGCTTCGGTCAGCGTCGTGGCGTCGGCCATGGTGAAGGGCACGTCCAGGATCCGGGCCAGGGTCTGGGCCAGCAGGGTCTTGCCGCAACCGGTCGGGCCGATCAGCAGGATGTTCGACTTGGACAGCTCCACATCGGACGCCTTGGAATCGTGGGCCAGGCGCTTGTAGTGATTGTGGACCGCGACCGAGAGCACGCGCTTGGCGTGGTCCTGGCCGATCACGTAGTCGTCCAGCACGGAACAGATGTCGTGCGGCGTCGGCACCCCGTCGCGCGACTTGACCAGCGTGGTCTTGTGCTCCTCGCGGATGATGTCCATGCACAGCTCGACGCATTCGTCGCAGATGAACACGGTCGGTCCCGCGATGAGCTTGCGCACCTCGTGTTGGCTCTTGCCGCAGAAAGAGCAATACAGGGTGTTCTTCGAGTCGCTTCCGCTAGATTTGGTCATACCCTAAACCGCCTCGAACCCGGATTCAGCCAGATCATGTTAGACATACGCGCTGCGGCCACACAACGCCAAAATCGGCAAAAATCAACGTCGTTTTCAGCATGTTTCCGCATTGCGCAAGGGCCTTTCCTGAGCCATCCCCACTGTAGGCGGTCGTGTTCAACATTGTCTTAATGCAGCGCCTCTCGCCCAGGGGAAGTTAACCTTATCCCTTAACGTTGGTTACGATTCGGTTAACGCGCGGGGCTTCGTCTAGTCCTTACCCTTACCGTCGCCTTCCGATTTTTCCTGGTCCGGATCGCCGAGCGAGGGCGGGCGCTTGACCACCACATGGTCGATCAGGCCGAAGGCCTTGGCCTCCTCGGGCTGCATGAACTTGTCCCGCTCCATGGCCTCCTCGATCACCTTCAAATCCTGACCGGTGTGGTCGACGTAGATCTGGTTGAGCCGGGCCCGGGTACTGAGGATCTCGCGGGCGTGGATCTCGATATCGGTCGCCTGGCCCTCGTAGCCGCCGGAGGGCTGGTGCACCATGATTTTCGCGTTCGGCAGGGCGTAGCGCTTGTCCTTGGCGCCGGCCATCAGCAGCAGCGAACCCGCCGAGGCGGCCTGGCCGATGCAGACCGTGGAGATATCCGGCCGGATGTACTGCATGGTGTCGTAGATCGCCAGGCCCGACGTCACCACCCCGCCGGGCGAGTTGATGTAAAAGGAAATGTCCTTGTTCGGATGCTCCGATTCCAGATAGAGCAACTGCGCGCAGATCACGCTGGCCACCATGTCGTGGATCGGGCCGGTCAGAAAGACGATCCGCTCCTTCAGCAGGCGCGAATAGATATCGTAGGCGCGCTCGCCCCGACTGGTCTGCTCGACCACCATCGGAATCAGGGTGTTCATGTAGGTGTCGCGTGCATCGGTCATCGGTTTGGTCTTTTCCCTAGAGCCTGTTCCGGAGCCGCCAACAAAGCATGATCCCACTCAGGAGCTCTTTTTGGCAGCTTTCTCGGCCGGTTTCTTCTTCGGTTCTGCTTCTTGGTCGGACTTCTCCGCCTTTTTCCCGGCCGCCTTTTTCTCGGCCGGCTTCTTCTTCGGCTCGGCCCCGTCGGCAGCCTCCGCCTCAATCTCCTCGCGCAGCTGTTCCGCGGTCAGGCTGCGCTCGGTCACCTTGGCCAGGTCGATAATGAAATCGACCACCTTGTTCTCGAACAGCGGCGCGCGCAGGTTGGCCATGGCCTCGGGCGACTTCTGATAGTGTTCGAAAACCTGGCGCTCCTTGCCCGAATACTGCTGCGCCTCGCGGTAGAGTGCCATGTTGGCCTCTTCCTCGGTGACTTCAATGGCGTTGATGCGGCCGACCTCGGAGATCAGCAGGCCCAGGCGAACCCGGCGTACCGCGATGTCCCGGTAGTCGCTCTTGAGATCGTCCTCGTCCTTCTCGGCGTCCTCCGGGTCGAGCTTGCCGGCCTCTTTGTCCTGCTCGATCTGTTTCCAGATCGCGTCGAACTCGACGTCGACCATACTTTCGGGGACCGGAAAATCGTGGCCCTCGGCCAGGCGGTCGAGCAACTGCCGCTTCAGGCGGGAGCGGCCGAATTCCTTGTACTCGGCCGAGATCCGCTCGCGCACGCGCGCCTTGAGCGCCGCCAGGTCGGCTTCGCCCAGCGTCGTGGCGAGCTCGTCGTCGATCGCCATGGGGACCGATTCGAGCATGTCCTTGATGGTGACCTTGAATACCGCGTCCTGGCCGGCCAGGCGCTCGTTGACGTATTCCTTGGGAAAGGTCACCTTGACCTCCCGCGTGTCGCCGATCCCGACGCCGATCAACTGGTCCTCGAAGCCGGCGATGAAGTTGCTCGAGCCGAGTTCCAGATGGTGGTCCTCGCCGGACATGCCGGGATAGGCCTCGCCGTCGACCGTGCCGGCGAAATCGATCACCAGGACGTCGCCGCGCCGGGCCTCCCGCGGCGCCTCCAGCGGCTTGGTCTTCTTGTGCGACTTGGCCAGGTCCGCGATGGTCTCCTCGACCGCCGCCTCGGCGACCTCGACCACCGTGCGCTCGAGTTCGATCTGCGAAAAGTCCATCGGCACGACGTCGGGCAGCAGCTCCAGCTCGATGGTGTATTCCAGGTCCTTGCCCTCGTCGAAGGAGGTGATCTCGATCTTGGGCTGCATGGCCGGGCGCAGGCCGCGCTCGCTGAGCGCCTGGTTCGAGCTGTCGGTGACCGCGCGCTCCAGGACCTCGCCCATGACCGATTTTCCGAAGCGCTGCTTGAGAATTTGGATCGGCACCTTGCCGGGCCGGAAGCCGGGCACCTTGACGTTGTTGCCGAGCTCCACCAGGCGGCCGGTCAACTTCTCGTCGATTTCGCGCGCTTCGAGCTGGACCTTGAAGGCCCGCTTCAAGCCTTCGGCGTTGGTCTCGGTCACCTGCATCGGCGGATCGGCCTTTCTGTCCTGAGTCGGGGTCGCATCCTGTCCCTCGATCGTCACCCGGGCCGCCGCGCGAGACCCGCTCGGGCGCTTAACGGATCGGCGCGTGGTGCGGGCGGAGGGACTCGAACCCCCATGGATTGCTCCACTGGCACCTAAAGCCAGCGCGTCTGCCAATTCCGCCACGCCCGCGCCCCAGGCCCACGCCCCTGCCCCAGGCCCACGCCGCTGGCGGTTGCCCGTTTATAACATAGCGCCGAAGCGCGCAAGCCCGCAGATATCCGCCCGAATCGTCCTGCCCGAGCCGGTATCGGCGGCCGCACTAGCGGAGTCGGGACAGGCAGGCCGCGGCGCAGGCGTCCAGGATCGCCTCCGTATCTATATGGTGGTGGCGGTAGAGATCCGCCAGATCGCCCGACTGCCCGAAATGCTCGACACCGAGCGCCTGAACCGTATGGCCGCGTACCGCGCCGAGCCACGACAGCGTGGCCGGATGGCCGTCGATCACCGTGACCAGGGCCGCATCGGGCGCGAGCGGGCCGAGCAGGCGCTCGACCGCGGCCAAGGTATCCCGGCTTGCCGCCCCCCCGCCGCCCCGGCGCGCCTGTTCGGCGGCGTGCCAGCCGGCGTTGAGCCGATCGGCCGAGGTCACCGCCAGCAGGCCGGCGCCGGGCAGGTCGTCCAGAATCTCCTGGTGCGCGGCCAGGGCCTCGGCGGCGATCGCGCCGCTGTAGACGATGGCCAGCTCCGCGCCGGGCGCCGGCGGCCGTAGCCAATAGCCCCCCGCGATCACCTCCTCGGCGAGGGCGGCCGAGAGCGCGCGCGGCGGCTGGGCCAGGGGCCGGGTCGAGAGCCGCAGGTAGACCGCGCCGCCGGCGGCATCGCGCAGCCAGGCGGTCCCGGCGCCGCCCGCCGCCCCCTGGTCAGCCCCCTGGCCAGCCCCCTGGTCAGCCCCTTGCCCGCCGCGCTGCATGTAGTCGAAGGCCCAGGCCATGATCGCCGAGAGCTCGTCCACGAAGGCCGGCTCGAAGCTGGCCAGGCCGTCCTGGGCGATGCCGATGAGCGGCGTCGAGATCGACTGGTGGGCGCCGCCTTCCGGCCCCAGCGTGATCCCCGAGGGGGTCGCCACCACCATGAAGCGGGCGTCCTGGTAGCAGGCGTAGTTCAGCGCATCCAGGCCGCGCTGGACGAAGGGGTCGTAGAGCGTGCCGACCGGCAGCAGGCGGGCGCCGAACAGGCTGTGGCACAGGCCGAGCGCGCCGAGCAGGATGAACAGGTTGTTCTCGGCGATGCCCAGCTCGATGTGCTGGCCCTCGGGCGACATGCCCCAGCGCTGGGCCGAGACCACCTTCTGCTCCTTGAACACGTCGGCGCGCGGGTGGCGGTCGAAGATGCCGCGCCGGTTGACCCAGCCGCCCAGGTTGGTCGAGACGGTCACGTCGGGCGAGGTGGTGACGATGCGCTCGGCCAGCGCGCCGCCGTCGCGCGCCAGATCGGCCATGATCCGACCGAAACCGTCCTGGGTCGACATGACTCCGCCGTTGGACTTGGGAGCTGTCGGCCTGGGGAAGTCCGCCGGCACCGCGATCGGCGCGGCGTGGTAGCGCCGGGCACCCCGGGCGGCGAAGGGGACGGCGTCGAGGAAGTTCCGCAGCGTCGCCTCGGGCAGGCCGAGCCCGGCGAAGGGGTCCCATTCCGCGCCCTCCGGAATCCGGTTGTGGCGCTGGAACTCCGCCATCTGGTCCGGGTTCATGAGCCCGGCGTGATTGTCCTTGTGGCCGGCGAAGGGCAGCCCCAGGCCCTTGATGGTGTAGGCGATGAAGCAGGTCGGCTGGTCGTCCTCGACGGCGTGGAAGGCCTCCAGCACGCTCTCCATGTCGTGGCCGCCCAGGTTGGTCATCAGCGCGGCCAGGGCCGGATCGTCGTGGTCGGCGAGGATCGCGGCGATCCCGGATTCGGCCCCGGGTTCGGCCCCGGGTTCGGCCCCGGGCTCGGCCCCGGGCTCGGCGCCGAGATCGGCCTCCAACTGCCGGCGCCAGGCCGCGCCGCCCTGGAACACCAGCGCCGAATAGAGCGAGTTCGGGCAGTCGTCGATCCAGCGCCGGAGCGCCGCCCCGCCCGGGCGCGCGAAGGCCGCCTCCAGGCGCTTGCCGTACTTGATGGTCACGACCCGCCAGCCGAAGTTGGTGAACATCTGGTCGAAGCGCCCGAACAGCCGGTCCGGCACCACCGCGTCCAGGCTCTGCCGGTTGTAGTCGATGACCCACCAGACGTTGCGCAGATCGTGCTTCCAGCCCTCGAACAGGGCCTCGTAGACGTTGCCCTCGTCGAGCTCGGCATCGCCCACCAGCGCCACCATGCGGCCCTCGGGCAGGTCCTCCGGCGCCCAGCCCTTGAGCCGCAGATAGTCCTGGGCGAGGCTGGCGAAGGTGGTCATGGCGACCCCGAGGCCGACCGAGCCGGTCGAGAAATCGACGTCGTCCACGTCCTTGGTGCGCGAGGGATAGGACTGGGCGCCGCCATAGGCGCGGAAGCGCTCCAGCCGGTCCCGGCTCTGTTGGCCCAGGAGGTATTGGATGGCGTGGAACACCGGGCTCGCATGGGGCTTGACCGCGACCCGGTCCTGGGGCCGCAGCACGTCGAAATAGAGCGCCGTCATCAGCGTCGCCAGGGAGGCGCTGGAGGCCTGGTGGCCGCCGACCTTGAGCCCGTCGCGATTGGGGCGCAGGTGGTTGGCGTTGTGGATGGTCCAGGTCGACAGCCACAGCACCTTGCGCTCCAGCTCGCGCAGGCAGGCGAGCCGCTCGGCCGCCGGGCTGGGCCGGCCGGCTTCGGACCGCATTGCCGGGGACTCGCTCATGGCCGCCATGCTCCCAACGGCGCCGCGGATGGCCGCGCGAATCGCGGGGGCCGGGCGCAAGCGCGCACTATTCACGAGCTTGGGCGTCCGCTCAAGACCCGGCGCCGGCCCACGCGCCGGCCTCATGCCGATAGTCGGACATTAATTCCGGTCCGGGACCGATACCAAGGAGCGCGAGTCGACAGGGTTTCGATCCGGGAAGCCAACGGCGGCGCCCCGCCGGGCCCGTCGCCGGTCCCGGCAAGACGCGGCAATTTAGGTGATTTTTTAGATCAGTATTTTATCAGAACCAACTGTTAAATATACGATATAGTCGTGCAACACCGCCGCCTGATTGGCGCGGCTGTCGATCCGTTCGAGCGATCAAAAATAGGTCGCCGCCGCGCCCGGCCCCTGGGCCGGCGCGGGTCTGGAAGAGGTCTCGTTCCTTGACCGGCGTCAGGCCGGCAAGGCTCTCGGGAACCTCTCCGCGAAGGTAGCCAGCCCCAGGGTGCGGTGCTCCTGGAAGCACTCTTGGTGAGAGCTCCCCACGGAAACCATGAAATGAACGTGCGGAACACCCATGGGATCGGGCACGATATCGAGCACCCGGGCGGTCTCGATGATGTTGCCCTTGCGGATATTCCGGAACACGCCGCCAATCTTGACGTCCGTTCGGTCGACACCGGACTTGAACCACTGACCAATCTGCTGCGCAAACATAATGAATACCTTTCATGAACCCGGCTTGATCGAACTGCCCTTACCGAGCTTGCGCGTGTCACTGTCGGTAGTATGCCGCATTACAGCTTAAACACCGGTTAACGGTGTAACCCGCCGGTACTTCAGGAATCCCCGCGCGTCCGGTGGTATCCCCTGCCCAGCGTTTCTCCGAGCGCTCGCAGGACCCCGGGCAGGGCCTCGCTCAGATCCTCGGCGATCAGCCCCGGCCCGCACGCGGCGCCAGCCTCGCCGTGCAGCCAAACCGCCGCACAGGTGGCGTCAAAGGATTTCATTCCCTGAGCCAAGAGGCCGACGACCAAACCCGCGAGCACGTCGCCGGTGCCGGCGGTGGCCAGCGCCGCCGGGGCGTTGGCGTTGATCGCGGCCCGCCCGTCCGGCGCCGCGATCACGCTGTCGGCGCCCTTGAGCAGCACCACCGCGCCGCTGCGGGCCGCGGCCGCCCGGGCGCGCGACAGCTTGTCGCCCTCGAGGTCCGGGAACAGGCGCCGGAACTCGCCTTCGTGCGGGGTCAGGACGCAAGGGCCCGCCGCCTCGAACAGGTCCGTGGGCCGGTCCTGGAACGAGGTCAGAGCATCGGCATCGACGACCGTGGCCTTGCCGGCGGCCAGCGCGGCCAGGGTACGCGCGCGAGTCTCCGGGCCGATGCCGTTGCCCGGCCCGAGCAACACCGCGGTCTTGCGCCCATCGGCCAGCAGGGCGGCGAAGTCCGCCTCGGTCGCGATCGGCGCGGTGATCGCGCTCGGCGTCGAGGCCGCGTAGATCGGCAGGGCCTCGGGCGGACAGGCCACGGTGACCAGCCCCGCCCCGGCCCGCAGGGCCGCTCGCGCCGCCAGCCGCCCGGCCCCGGTCAGGGTCGCCCCGCCCAGCACCAGGGCATGGCCGAAGTCGTATTTGTGGTCGCCGAGCCCGCGCCAGGGGTATCCGGCGCCCCAGAGCCCGGGCCCGTTCTCGAAGGTCCGGGGTGCGATCTCGGCCAGCACCTGTTCCGGAATGCCGATCTCGGCGAGAACCACCTCGCCGCAGCGCAGCCGCCCGGGCAGCAGCAGATGGCCGGGCTTCTTGCGGAAGAAGGTGACCGTGAGCGCGGCCTGAATCGCGACCGCGCCCAGGACCGCGCCGCTGTCGCCCGAGACTCCGCTCGGCACGTCGACCGCGACCACTGTGGCCCGGGGGGGTGCAAGCGCCTCGACCACCCGGCGCGCGGCGCCGGCCAAGGGCCGCGACAATCCGGCCCCGAACAGCGCGTCGATCACCACCTCGGCCTCATCCAGCAGCGCCTCGGCACTGTCCTCGGTCAGGGCCTCGACCGGCCCCTCCCAGAG
>JACZVL010000220.1 GCA_022572685.1 Pseudomonadota bacterium | reverse complement strand
GAGATTGACCATGCGCCGGACATCCGCCGCGGTCTTTCCCGAATTGCGCAGGGCGCGCAGAGTCACCGCCCGGTTACGCTTGGCCAATCTCACACCGTTCGGATCGGTGATCATCGGATGATGATAATAAAGCGGCGTATCGAGATCGAGCAGAGCCTGGAGCAGGCGATGAACATGGGTGGCGTGAAACAGGTCCCAGCCTCGGGTCACCAGGCTTACCCCTTGCAAGTGATCGTCCACCACCACCGCCAGATGATAACTCGTGGGAATGTCCTTGCGCGCCAGCACCACGTCGCCCGCCGACAGGGGGTCGGCGTCGATACGGCCGGCCTTGCGGTCTGTCCAGCTCAAGGGGCCGGCGATTTCTGTTGCGATCCTTGTGGCCTTCGCCATGTCGATGCGCAGAGCGTGGGCCTTGCCGGCGCGAATATTGCGGTTCTGCTCGGCCCGCCCCAGGCTTCGGCAGGTGCCGGGATAATGAGGGCCGTCGGGGCCGTGGGGCGCGGCGTCGGCGCTTTTGATCTCGGCGCGGACCTCCGATCGCGTACAGAAGCAGGGATAGAGCACGCCGAGTGACGCCAAGGTCTTCAAGGCGTCGGCATAGTCGCTCATGCTCTCCGATTGACGCCGTACCGGGAGCTGCCAATCGATACCCAGCCAGGCGAGGTCGTGAAAGATCGCCTGTTCGAAGGCGGGGCGGCAGCGTGAGCTGTCGATATCCTCGATGCGAAGCAAAAAGCGACTTCCCGACGCTTGTGCGTTGCGCCAGGCGATCAACGACGAATAGGCGTGCCCAAGATGCATATAACCGCTCGGCGACGGTGCGAAACGCACAGTCTGCCGCGACTCCACCGGCGCCAGGACGGCGGCGGTCGCAGTGGGATTATCATCGACGGGGATGGTCATGTACTGTAGGTACGAACCTCGGGATTCGCGCGCGGTTATAGCAAATTTTTGGCCTCTAGTGGAAACTCAGAATGAACAAACTACCGATGATCTCCGGTCCCGAGAAATCGCCGGTGAAGGACGGGGCCGCCAGGCAACTGGTCGTCTTTCTGCATGGCTGGGGCGCCGACGGGAATGATCTCATCAGTCTCGCCGAGCCCTGGTCGGAGGTGCTTCCCCATGCCCATTTCATTTCGCCGCACGCCGCCGATGTCTGCGACGCCAACCCGGCGGGGCGCCAGTGGTTCAGCTTTCAGGGCCGCGATCCCGATGAGATCGCCGTCGCCGCCGCCGAGGCGGCGAGGATCATCAACCGGTTTCTCGACCATCATTTGAAACGCCTGGCGTTGAGTGACGGCCAGCTCGCCCTGGTCGGCTTCAGCCAGGGCGCCATGCTGGCGATCTATATCGCCCTGCGCCGCGACCGGCCCTGCGCCGGCGTGGTCGGCTATTCAGGGGCGCTGATCGGCGCCGAGACCCTGGCTGAAGAAATTCGCTCGCGGCCGCCCATGCTGCTCGCCCACGGCGACGCCGACCCGGTGGTGCCCTTCGCCTCGCTCGACGCCGCGGTCCAGATGCTCGGCAGTCATGACGTTTCGGTTCGCCACCACGTCGGGCAGGGGCTCGGCCATGGCATCGACGGACCCGGCCTGGAAATGGGTGGAGAGTTTCTCGCCGAGGCCTTTGCCGCCGACCGGTGAGCCGTCACGAGATCACGCCATGGGCGCGTAATCGTTCGATTTTGTCAGTCTTGAGGCCCGGAACCCGGCCGAGGTCGACCTGGTGCGCATTCCGACGCAAAGCGGCCAGTGATTCCGATCCAAAGCGGCCACCGATTCCGATTTAATCCGGCCACCTGTTCCGACGCAAAGCGGCCAGTCTGAATGGGTCAGTGATCGTATTCGTTGGGTGATCCTTTGAAGGGCTACCCTCGCGCCTTTTCCAAGAGGAGCGAGGATGCCCAGGGAGAGATTGCCCATGCGCAAGATACGCGATGTTCTGCGGCTGCATGCCGGGGGATTATCGAAGCGACGGATTGCCGTCAGTTTGACTATCGGCCGCACGGCGGTCGGAGACTATATCAGCCGCGCCAAGCACGCCGGTCTGGTCTGGCCACTGGCCGGGGGTCTTTCTGACGAAGATCTGGATCGCCTGCTGTTCCCGCCGGCGCCGGTTGTTTCTCCGCAGGGACGCCCGCCCGCCGACTGGCCGGCGCTGCATCTCGAACTGAAGCGGCCCGGCGTCACCCTGTCGCTGCTGTGGGAGGAATACCGCGCCGTGCAGACGGATGGATATGGCTACAGCCAATTCTGCGCGCGCTATCGGGCTTGGAAAGGCGGGCTCGACGTAACCATGCGCCAGAGCCATGTGGCCGGCGAGAAGATGTTCGTCGATTACGCCGGCGCCACGGCCGAGGTGATCGACCCGGAGACCGGCGAGGTCCACGAAGCCCAGATCTTCGTCGCCACTTTGGGGGCCTCCAACTACACCTATGCGGAAGCGACCTGGACGCAAGGCTTGCCCAACTGGATCGGCTCCCATGCCCGCGCCTTTGCCTATTTTGGCGGCGTGCCGGGCCAGGTGGTGCCGGACAATCTGAAGTCCGGTGTTGCCAGGGCCTGCCTGTACGATCCCGAGATCAACCGCAGCTATGCCGACATGGCGGCCCATTACGGCACCGCGATCGTGCCGGCGCGGCCACGCAAGCCGAGGGATAAGGCGAAAGTGGAGGTCGGCGTCCAACTCGTCGAGCGATGGATCCTGGCGCGCCTGCGTAACCGCCGTTTCTTCTCCCTCGCCGAGTTGAACCAAGCCATCCGGGAACTGCTGGAGAAACTGAATGGCCGGGTGACGAAGCATCTGGGCGCGTCGCGCCGGCAGCTCTTCGAGACGCTCGACATCCCCGCGCTCAAGCGGCTGCCCACACAAGCCTATGAATACGCTGAATGGAAGCAGCGCCGCGCCGGTCTCGATTACCATGTCGAGGTCGCCAAGCATTACTATTCCGTACCCCATGGCCTGGCCAAGCAGAAGCTCTGGGCACGGATCACCGAACGCACGGTCGAGATCTTCCACAAGGGCAAGCGAGTGGCGGCGCATATGCGCGGCTCCGGCAACCGGCGTCACACCACGGTGGCCGAACATATGCCCTCAGCCCACCGCCGTTACGCCAGTTGGACCCTTGAACGGATCCGCCGCGAGGCTACGGAAAATGGCCCCAATACCAAGGCCCTGATTGACCGCATACTGCGCAGCAGGCCGCATCCCGAACAAGGCTTCCGCGCCTCTATCGGCATATTGCGGTTGGCCAAGAGCCATGGCGGCGAACGATTGGAGGCGGCTTGCGAACGGGCCCTGGAGATCGGAACGCAGTCCTATTCATCCGTCGTCTCGATTCTCAAAAACAATCTCGATCGCCACAAGCCAAGCCCGTCAGCCAAGGGGGCCGCCACGGGGCCGGCGATCGATCACGCCAATATCCGAGGCCCGCACTACTTTCAGTAAGGAGGAGACTTATGCTGCAACATCCCACGCTCGACCAACTCAAACAGCTCAAACTGCACGGCATGGCCCGCGCTTTCGCCGATTTGCGCGACAACACCGGCGCCGGTGAACTCGACCATGCCCAATGGCTCGCCCTGCTGCTCGACCGCGAACAGGCCGAGCGCGATGACCGCCGCCTGACCTACCGGCTCAGGAACGCCAGACTGCGCCATCCCGAGGCCGCAATCGAAGATGTCGATTACCGCAGTCCCCGCCGCCTCGACAAAGCTCTCTTCCAGCAACTGGCACACGGCCAATGGATCGCCAGAAAGCAGAACCTGATCATCACCGGTCCCTGCGGTGTTGGCAAATCCTGGCTCGCCTGCGCGCTCGGCCAGAAAGCCTGCCGCGACGACTTCTCCGTGCTCTACAAACGGCTGCCGAGAATGTTCGCCGAACTTGAGATGGGCCGGGCGGATGGCCGTTACCCACGTCTGTTCCGGGCCCTCACAAAACCCAATCTGCTGATCCTCGACGACTGGGGCCCGGAGCGCTTCACGGCGGATCAGCGACGCGATCTCATGGAAATCATCGAGGACCGATACCAGAACGCCGCCATCGTAATCACCAGCCAGCTGCCACTGTCAAAATGGCACGAGATCGTCGGCGAACCCACTTTCGCCGACGCCATCCTCGACCGCATCGTCCACAACGCCCACAGGATCGACCTCGACGGGCCTTCAATGAGGAAAACCTTGGCCGATAAAAACAGCCCCATCACGATTGACCATACACAAGAAAAATGACATCAAAGGATCACCCAGCGGCGACGATCGCACCGCCCAAACCGACCCCCGGCCAAAGTGGCCGTTTTGGATCGGAACAGGTGGCCGCTTTCATCCGGAATCGGTGGCCGCTTTCATCGGAATGCGCAGCCGTCAGGTCGCGCCGTTGCCAGCGCTCCGCCTCAACCCCCCAGACCTCCTTCAGCCGGGTGATGCTGCTGGCCGAAAGCCCCGGCGCTTGCGTCCCCAGGAGCGCCGCCAAGGCATCCCTGAAGTCGCCGGTGGAGATGCCCTTCAGATACAGCCATGGCAGGAGGTCTTCCAGGCTCTAGGGGCGGCGCAGGTAGCGC
>JACZVL010000219.1 GCA_022572685.1 Pseudomonadota bacterium | reverse complement strand
GCATGGCGGCTGGGGATGAAGAAGCCGCGCCGGGCGAGGCCGCTGAGCGTGAGCAGGCCGAACCAGAGCCGGCGCCGGAGCGCGCGCGCCGGCGCCCGTGGCGCCGGGCCGGAACCGCCGGCCGGACTCGCGCCCGTCGGACCCTGGCGCATCACGGAGACAGCACCATGCCCTCGCGCGCCACCAGGGTGCCCGGGCGCATCGCCTCGGCGTCGCGCGCCACCTGGTCCATGAAGGCGTCGTCGTGGCTCGGGTCGTGGTGAAAGATCACCAGGCGCTTGACCCCGGCGCGGGCGGCCAGGCGCACGCCTTCCTGCCAGCTCGAGTGTCCCCAGGTCAGATAGTCGGGGAACTCCTCGTCGGTGTAGCTGGAATCGTAGATCACGATATCGGCGCCTTCGATCAGGCCGAGGATGTTCTGGTCGGGCTGGTCCACGAGGTGCTCGGTGTCGGTGATGTAGCAGATCGAGCGGCCGTCGAATTCGATCCGGTAGCCGGTGGCGTGGTTCGGGTGATTGAGCGGCGCGGTGCGCAGGATCACGCCGGGCTGCGGCTCCAGGGTTTCCCCGGCGCGGAAATCGTGGAAGGTGATGTTGCCGGCGAAGACCTCCGGCGGCACCGGAAACAACGGCGCCATCATGAGGTGGGACAGCGCCTCGTGCAGGGTCAGATCGGGCAGCAGGTGCCCGGCCCAGAGGCGGAACCGGGTGTCGGGGTTATACAGCGGTCCGAAGAACGGCAGGCCGACCACGTGGTCGAGATGGGTATGGGTCAGGAACAGATCGCCGCGGAGCGCGGTGCGGCCGCCCAGGTGCTCGCCGAGCGGGCGCAGGCCCGTGCCGGCGTCGAACACCAGCAGGTGCTCGCCGCAGCGCACCTCCAGGCAGGAGGTGTTGCCGCCGTATCGGCGATGGCTGTCGCCCGGGCAGGCGATGGAGCCGCGCACGCCCCAGAACCGCACCATGAACTCGGAATGCTCGGCCACGTCGGATCGCCCCGTTTGTGTCGCCCCGGTTTGTGTCAGCCCTGCCCCCTAGTCCATCATATTTAGAGTAGCATCCCGCCGGACCCAAACAAAAATTACCGCGCCGAGCGCCCTTGGGAGCGCCATTGGGAGCACCATGACCCCGCACCGCAGCAACCGGACCGGCATCGCCTTCGGCCTCACCTTGGCCAGCTTCGCCGCCTATCAGCAGTTCAAGCTGCCGCCGGTGCTGCCGGTGCTGCTCGAGACCTACCACTACGACCGCACCCTGGCCGGCGCCTTCATGTCGGTCTACGCGGTGGCGGGCCTGCTGCTGTCGATGGTGTTCGGCCGCTTGCTGGCCCGTCGCGGCCCCGTGGCGCCGACGCTCGGCGCGCTGGGGCTGTCCATCCTGGGCAGCCTGCTGGTCCTGTGGCGGCCCGAATACGGCTGGCTGGTCCTGCTCGGCCGCGGGCTGGAGGGGATCGGCTTCGCCTTCATGGCGATCTGCGGCCATCTGCTCGCCAGCGCCAACGCCTCGGTCCGCAACCAGCCGCTGGTGATCGGCCTGATGGCGGCCTGGATCCCGATCGGCCAGCTCGCCGCCATGTTGCTGGCGCCGGTCGCCTTCTCCGGCCAGGGCGCCGGCATGGGCGTCGGCATGGGCGGCGGCATGGGCTGGCAGCTGCTCTGGGTGGTGGCGATCCTCGGTTCCTGCGGGCTGGCGGCCTGGACCCTCGGCCTGCGGCGCAGCCCGGCCCTGGCCCTGCCCGGCGGAACCGGTGGCGCGGAACCGGAGCCGGGCCGCCACCGGGACGTGGAGATTTCCGGCGCGACGCGCCTCAAGCTGATCGTCGTGGCCGGGATTTTCATGCTGTGGTCGGGACAGTACTTCGCCTACATGACCTGGCTG
Organism: Pseudomonadota bacterium; assembly: GCA_022572685.1. Classification (GTDB taxonomy): domain Bacteria; phylum Pseudomonadota; class Alphaproteobacteria; order Kiloniellales; family J153; genus JACZVL01. The sequence continues at coordinate 2,715 of JACZVL010000219.1, read as the reverse complement.
CCCCAGTACCTGGTCGAGGTCTACGGCCTTTCGGTCTCGATGGCGGTGCTCGGCAACATGGTGCCGGTCGCGGTGCTGATCGCGACCGCGGTGGTGGTCGGGATGGTGCTGCGCGCCGGCGTCCCGGTCGGCACCTTGCTCGCCTGCGGCCTGGCCACCCAGGCCGCGATCTGGTGGCTGGTGCCGGTGACCGGCGGCGGCCTGGGTGGCGCGCTGTCGCTGATCGCCTATGGCGTCGCGGCGGGGATCTGCCCGACCTGCCTGTTCGCCATGCCGGGGGTGATCGTCGGCCGCGGGCGCGTGGCGGCGCCGGCCCTCGGCATCCTCATGACCGGACGCAATCTGGGCGTCCTGATCGGACCGATGCTGCTCGGCCAGGCCTTCAAGGCGACCGGCGCCTGGGACCTGGCCGCGCCGATCTTCGGCACGGTGACCACGATCGCGCTCGGGCTCGGGATTTTTCTCGCGGTCTCGCTAGCTGGTGCGCGTTACGGCACCAGCCGGTAGCCGCCCGGCTCGGTGACCAGGATCTCGGCGTTGGAGGGATCGGCCTCGATCTTTTGGCGCAGGCGGTAGACGTGGGTTTCCAGGGTGTGGGTGGTCACCCCCGCGTTGTAGCCCCAGACCTCGCCCAACAGGGTGTCGCGTCCGACCACCTTGGCGCCGCTGCGGTAGAGGTACTTGAGGATCGAGGTTTCCTTCTCGGTCAGGCGCACCTTCTTCTTGGTCTCGCCGTGGGTCAGCAGCTTGGCGCTGGGCCGGAAGGTGTAGGGGCCGATGGTGAAGACCGCGTCCTCGCTCTGCTCGTGCTGGCGCAGCTGGGCGCGCAGACGGGCCAGCAGGACCGAGAGCCGGAACGGCTTGGCGACGTAATCGTTGGCGCCGGAGTCGAGGCCGAGGATGGTGTCGGCATCGGTCTGGGCCGCGGTCAGCATGATGATCGGCGATTTGACGCCGTTGCGCCGCATCAGGCGGCAGACCTCGCGGCCGTCCATGTCGGGCAGGCCGACGTCGAGCAGGATCGCGTCGAAGTATTCACCCTTGACCGCCTCCAGCGCGCCGGCGCCGGTATCGACGTCGACGGTGGCGAACTCCTCGTGCAGGCGCAGCTGCTCGCCCAGCGACTGGCGCAGCGCGTCGTCGTCGTCGACCAGCAGTATCTTTTTGGCCGCGGCCGCCGTCATGGTGCGTCCCTCGGTCGTTTCCGCCCTACCCTCCAGAACTTGAGATAGCACCGGCGGAATTTTGGCACAAGCCAAGGCCGCCCCCGGAACCGCTAGCCTTCGCCCAGCACCAAATCGCGGACGGCGGCGAACAGCGGCTGGCCGGTATCGCCCAGCGCGTCGACCGCCGAGAAATGGTTGCGCCCGGGCAGGTCCACCACCCGGGCATCGAGCCCCCGGCCGCGCCAGGCCGCCACCATCTCGTCCTGCTGGCGCAGGAACTCCTCGGTCTCTTCGGAGCCGACCGCGCAGATCAACGGCCCGGCGCGCGCCGGCGGGTTGCGCAACGGGCTCATGGTGCGCACCGTCTCGGGGTCGAGCTTGAGCACCTCCTGGTGGTAGCTGAGGCGCATCACCTCGAGCTCGTAGATCCCGGAGATCGAGCAGCCGCCCTTGACCGGCTCCGCGGCCATGGCCAGCGCCGCCAAGTGGCCGCCGGCGGAGTGCCCGGCGACGAAGATGCGTTCCGGGTCGACGCCGTGGTCCGGCGCCGCCTCGGCCAGCCAGGCGATCGCCTTGAGCACCTGGCCGACGATCTCGCCGACCCCGACCTTGGGCGCCAGATCGTAGTTGATCGAGGCGAAGGCGATTCCGGCGTCGACGAAGGGCGGCGCCAGGTAAGTAAAGTCGCCCTTGTCCAGGCCCTGCCAGTAGCCGCCATGGATGAAGGCGAGCAGTGGCGTCGGCTCGGAGCGGGCCGGGTCGGAGAACAGGTCCAGGGTCTCGCCCTCGGTCTCGCCATAGGCCAGGTCCAGGCGCCCTTTCAGCCGGGCCCGGGCCGCGGCGCTGTCCCTGGCCCAGCGCTGAAAATACGCGCCGTGCTCGGGCCAGCGCTCGCGCAGGTTGAGCTGTCGGTCTATTTCTGCCCGGCCCATCTCCCGGTAGCGGCTGTCCGGCATTCCTTGGTTCTCCCAATTCCTTGGCCTTGCTTTCCACCCACCCCATTTATACAGGAAGCGTGGCCGGTGGCGCTCCTTGGTGGCGTCCCCTGGGGCCCTGGGGTTGGCCGGCCGGCGACGATGACACAGGGGCGCGGAGGCCGTAAAGTGGCCCATGACCATACTTGAATCCCTCGCTACCGAGACCACGACCGATGCCGCCGTGCTGCGGGCGGTGGAACGCGCCATCGCCGAGCTGCGCCGGGGCGAGCCGGTCCTGTTGTACGACGCAGACGGCCCGGCGGCGCTGATCCTGGCCGCCGAGCAGGCCGGCGACGAGAGCCTGGCGCGCCTGGACGCGCTGTCGGAGGGTGGCATCCACCTGGTACTGACCGGGCGCCGCGCCCACGCCCTGGGGCTCGGCCAGGCAAATAACGACCCCGAGACTGGCGACCCCGAGGCAGGCGACCCCGAGGCAGGCGATCCCGAGACTGGCGATCCCGAGACTGGCGATCCCGAGACTGGCGATCCCGAGACTGGCGATCCCGGGACTGGCGGCGTGGTGGCGATCGAAGTTTCCGACCTGCGCGCCCACGCCAGCGTCGTATTAGCCG
>JACZVL010000032.1 GCA_022572685.1 Pseudomonadota bacterium | reverse complement strand
AAGTCGGCGGCCTTGCCGGCCTCCAAGGTGCCGTGTGTCGCGCCGAGGCCGAGCGCCGTGGCGGCGTGGCGGGTGACCCCGGCCAGCGCCTCTTCCGGGGTCAGGCGGAACAGGGTGCAGCCCATGTTGAGCATCAGCAGCAGCGAGGTCACCGGCGCGCTGCCCGGGTTGCAATCGGTGGCCAGCGCGATCGGCACCCCGGCCGCGCGCAGTGCGTCCACCGGCGGTGCTTGCGTCTCGCGCAGCACGTAAAAGGCGCCGGGCAGGATCACCGCCACCGTGCCCGCCGCCGCCATCGCCGCAACGCCGGCCGCACTGGTGTACTCCAGGTGGTCGGCCGAGAGCGCGCCGAAGCGCGCGGCGAGCGCCGCCCCGCCCAGGTCGGTGAGCTGGTCGGCGTGCAGCTTGACCGGCAGATCGCAGGCGCGCGCCGCCTCGAACACCCGTGTCGTCTGTTCGGGCGAAAACGCGATGGTCTCGCAGAAGGCGTCGAGGGCATCGGCCAGTCCCGAGGCCGCGACCTCGGGCAGCATGGCCACCACCGCGTCGATGTAGTCCTCGGCGCGTTGGGCGAACTCGGGCGGCAGGGCGTGGGCGCCGAGGAACGTGGTCTTGACCGTGACCGCCCGGGATTCGCCCAACGCCCGCGCGACCCGCAGTTGCTTGAGTTCGTTCGCCAGGTCGAGGCCGTAGCCCGACTTGATCTCGACCGCGGTCACGCCCTCGGCGAGCAGCGCGTCGAGCCGCGGCCGCGCGGCGCGAAGCAGCTCGTCCTCGCTGGCGGCGCGGGTGGCCGCGACGGTCGAGACGATGCCGCCGCCGGCCTCGGCGATCTCGGCATAGCTGGCGCCCTTCAGGCGCAGCTCGAACTCCGCCGCGCGGTCGCCGCCGTAAACCAGGTGGGTATGACAGTCGATCAGCCCGGGCGTGAGCCAGCGTTCCTCCAGGTCGTGGACCTCGCGCGCCAGGCTCTCGGGCGCCCCCGGCAGCTCGGCGCGCGGCCCGACCCAGGCGATGCACCCCTCCGCCACGGCGATGGCGCCGTCCTCGATGGCGCCGTAGGGCGCGCCGCCACACATGGTGGCCAGGCGGCCGTTCAGCCAGATCGCGTCCCACATGCTGTTCTTCCGCGTCCTCGTCTATACAAGCCCAGTCTTACGGCATAAGCTTGCACCGGGAAACCGCGAGGCGCTTTCAAACCTTCATGACCGAGTCATCCGTGTTCGCCGAGCGCGCGCTGCTGCCCGACGGCTGGGCCCGGGACGTGCTGTTCGAGATCGCGCCCGACGGCGCACTGGCGGCAGTGACCTCCGGCGCCGCGCCTGGCGCCGCGCCGCGCGCGGGCGGCGTGGTGCTGCCCGGGATGCCGAACCTGCACTCCCACGCCTTCCAGCGCGCCATGGCCGGGCTGGCCGAGCGCGCCGGCCCGGGCGAGGACAGCTTCTGGACCTGGCGCGAGGTCATGTACGGCTTTGTCGCGCGCCTGACCCCCGAGCAGGTCGAGGCGATCGCGGCCCAGCTCTACGTCGAGATGCTCAAGGCCGGCTACACCGCGGTCGGCGAGTTCCACTATCTGCATCACGATCCCGACGGCAGCCCTTACGCGGACTTGGCCGAGATGTCGCGGCGCGTGATCGCGGCGGCCAGGGCGACCGGCATCGGCATCACCCAGCTTCCCGTGCTCTACGGCCATGGCGATTTCGGCGGCCAGGCGGCGGGCGACGGGCAGCGGCGTTTCCTCAATGATCCCGATAGGTTCCTGAAACTGGTTGAGGGGTTGATCGAAGAATATCGCGGCGATCCGAACGTCCGGGTCGGCATCGCGCCCCACTCCCTGCGCGCGGTCACCCCGGAGACGCTGGCCGCCGCGCTCGCGGGCCTCGACGCCCTCGATGCCGGGGCGCCGGTCCACATCCATATCGCCGAGCAGCACGGCGAGGTGCGCGACTGCATCGCGTGGTGCGGCCTGCGCCCGGTCGAGTGGCTGCTCCAGAACGCCGCCGTGGGGCCGCGCTGGTGCCTGGTGCACGCCACCCAGGTGACCGAGGAGGAGGCCCGGCGCCTGGCCCAAAGCGGCGCGGTGGCCGGGCTCTGCCCCACCACCGAGGCCAACCTGGGCGACGGCGTGTTTCCGGCGCCGGCCTATCTGGCGGCCGGCGGCGCCTTCGGCATCGGCTCCGACAGCCACATCTCGGTCAGCCCGATCGAGGAGCTGCGCTGGCTCGAGTACGGCCAGCGCCTGACCTCGCGGCGGCGCAACCTGCTGGCGCGCGGTCCCGAGGACGTCCCAGGGGGCGCCTCGGTCGGCGCGCGCCTGTTCGAGGACGCACTGGCCGGCGGCGCCCAGGCTCTGGGCCGCCCGATCGGACGCCTGGCGCCCGGCGCCCGCGCCGACTTGCTGGTGATCGACCCGGAGCGGCCCAACCTCACCGGCCGGACCGGCGCGCTGTTCCTCGACGCCCTGGTCTTCGCCGGCAACGACAACCCGGTGACCGGGGTCATGGTCGGCGGCGACTGGGTGGTGCGCGAGGGCCGGCACGCCCGGGAGGTGGAAATCCTGGCGACCTACAAATCCGCGGTCGCGGAGCTGACCGGGTGAACGTCGCGGGGTAGCGGCGAGAAAAAAGGGGTGAGTAACGATGGACGAGGTCTCCGAGTTTTACGACGAACTCAGCGCCCGGTATCATCTGCTGTTCGCCGACTGGGACGAGGCGGTCGCGCGTCACGGTCGGGTAGTGGACGGCCTCATCGGCGAGCTTCTGGGGCCGGGGCCGAAACGGGTGCTGGACGCGGCCTGCGGCATCGGCACCCAGGCGATCGGCCTCGCCCAGCGCGGCCACCAAGTCACCGGGACCGACCTGAGTCCCGCCGCCGTGGCCCGCGCGTGCAAGGAGGCGGCGCGCCTGGGCGTCGCGCTTTCGACCCAGGTCGCCGATCTGCGCAAACTGACCGAGGCCGTGGGCGGTCCCTTCGACGTGGTCTGCGTGCTCGACAACGCGCTGCCCCATCTCGAGGGCGAGGTCGAGGTTTCCGAGGCGCTCGAGCGCCTGGCCGCGCTGCTGGCGCCCGGCGGCTTGTTTCTGGCCAGCGTCCGGGACTACGACGCCCTGCTGCAGGACCGGCCGCGGGTCGAGACGCCGCGGGTGATCGACGAGCCCGACGGCCACCGCGTGGTGTTCCAGGTCTGGGACTGGGCGGCGGACGGCGCCAGCTACCGGCTGCACCTCTACTTCGTCCGCTACCGCGATGGCCGGGGCGCCGAGACCCAGGTCTTCACCAGCCGCTACTGGCCGCTCACCCGGGCGCGCCTGGAGAGCCTGCTGGACAAGGCCGGGTTCAAGCAGTTGGCCTGGCACGAGCCGGATGCGACCGGCTTCCACCAGCCCATCATCGCCGCCCGCGCGCCGTAAGTTTCCCCCGTGAATCCGCATCGGGCGAATCCGCATCGGGCAATTCCGTATTGGTGGATCGGGCAACTGGCTGTAAGAGGGACGATAGGTTTTTCTCGGGAGGCTCCATGGCGCGAGGCGGCACCAAACGGCGCGGACGCAAGCGGCGCGAGGTCGCGGCCCTGACCCAACTGCCGTGGCGAGCCTTGCGCAATCCCTATGCGCCGATCGAGGTGCTGAGCGCCGAGCAGATCGAGGCGATCCACGACACCTCCATGCAGATCCTGGAAGAGATCGGCATGGACTTCCTGCACCCCGAGGCGCGCGAGATCCTGGGCCGCGCGGGCGCCGAGGTCGAGCCGGGCAGCGAGCGGGTGCGCTTCGACCGCGGCCTGATCGAGGAAGCCGTCGGCCACGCCCCGGCCGAGTTCACGCTGCACGCGCGCAACCCGGCCCACGACCTGACCATCGGCGGCAACCACGTCAACTTCGCCACCGTCGGCAGCGCGGTCAACGCCTCCGACCTGGCCGGCGGCCGGCGCGACGGCAACTACAACGACTTCTGCGACCTGATCCGCCTGGCCCAGTTCTTCAATACGGTCCATCTCCTCGGCGGCTATCCGGTCGAGCCCATCGACCTGCCGCCGGAGACCCGGCACCTGGACGCGACGCTGGCTTTCGTCACGCTCTCGGACAAGGCCTACCACGGCTATTCGCTGGGCCGCCGGCGCATCCTCGACGTGATCGAGATGACCCGCATCGCCCGCGGCATCGACGATGACCGACTGGCCCGCGAGCCGAGCCTGTACTCGGTCATCAACACCTCCTCGCCGCTGCGCCTGGACGCGCCGATGATCGAGGGCATCATCGAGATGGCGCGGCGCAACCAGCCGGTGGTGGTGACGCCGTTCACGCTGGCCGGCGCCATGAGCCCGGTGACCTTGGCCGGCGCGCTGGCGCAGCAGAACGCCGAGGCGCTGGCGACCCTGGCGCTGGCCCAGCTGGTCAACCCGGGCGCGCCGGTGGTCTACGGCGGCTTCACCTCGAACGTCGACATGAAGTCGGGCGCGCCGGCCTTCGGCACGCCGGAATACACCCGCGCCGCGTTCGCCGGCGGCCAGCTCGCGCGCCGCTACGGTCTACCCTACCGCTCGTCCAACGCCAACGCCGCCAACCTGGTCGACGCCCAGGCCGCCTACGAATCCGAGATGTCGCTGTGGGGCGCGGTGATGGGCCACGCCAACCTCGTGCTGCACGGCGCCGGCTGGATGGAGGGCGGGCTGACCGCCTCGTTCGAGAAGTTCATACTCGACGTCGAGCTGCTGCAGATGATGGCCGAGCTGTTGCGTCCGATCGAAGTCAACGAGGCGACGCTCGGTTTCGAGGCGATCCGCGAGGTCCAGCCCGGCGGCCATTTCTTCGGTGCCGCCCACACCCTCGAGCGCTACGAGACCGCGTTCTACGCGCCGCTGATCTCGGACTGGCGCAACTACGAGACCTGGGAGGAGAGCGGCGCCGAGAGCGCGACCCAGCGCGCCCACAAGATCTACCGGCGGGTCCTGGCCGAGTTCGAGCCGCCGCCCCTCGACCCCGCGGTCAAGGAGGAACTCGAGGCCTTCGTCGCCCGGCGCACGGAAGAAGGCGGCGTCGCCGCGGCTTGATATCAAGGAGCTTTGGTGTGAGCCGGCGCCGCGCCGGCCAGAAGGATGCGCTGATGGATGCGGCGCTGGCCAACCGGGAAATCCATGTTGACCGAATGGATCAGACAGCGGTTGTCCCAGATCAATATGTCCCCGACGCGCCAGGTGTGATGATACTGATACTTCGGCTGGATCGTATGCCGGTCGAGTTGGTCGAGCAGGGAATCGCTTTCCGCCGCCGACATGCCCACGATTCTATCGGTCCTGTTGGCGTTGAAGTAGATCGCCGTTTCGCCGGTGTCTTCATGTCGGCGCGCCAAGGGGTGCACCGCCTCTTGGGTTTCCGCTTCCTCTTCCCTGGTGAGTTCGATCGGCGGCGCCTTGGCGCGCCGCGTGTCGTAGCGATGTACGGCGCGTAAACCCTCGATGCGCGCCTTCATCTCTTCGGGAAGATCCCGGTATGCGGTCTGCATGTTGGCGAAACGGGTCTGCCCGCCGCTGTCGGGAATCGCCAGTGACTGGAGCAAGGTCGCCTTGGCGGGGACCGGAAAGTAGGAATCGTCGGTATGCCAGCCGGACAGCCGGACCGACCGCATGTCGTCCGGCTTGTCCGCCATCGATCGGTAGGTGGTTTCGAGCCGGGATACCTCCGGCGCGTCCGCCTGACGCCCCTCGGCGATAAGCTGGGTCTGCGGCGTGCCGAGTTGCCGGGCCAGCCCGAGGAATGCCAAAGATGTCAGGGTCTCGGAACGCAAACACAAGAGATGGAATTCGAGAAACGCGGCCTCGAGGGCCGCCACGGTCCTGGAGTCCAAAGGCTGGGCCCAGTCCGGGCCGGTGACTTCCGCCCCCAGCGCCTCGCTCAGCGGTACGATCCGAAGTGTCATGGCGGCGCTCCTTGGCATCACTCCAGTTCCTTGGTCTTCAGGAACTCGATGCGCTCGTTGTTCTTGATCCGGTAGTCGAGCTCCCAGGGGCTGGCGGCGAGGAACACCGGCTGGCCGTCGCGGTCGCGCAGCACGCTGCTCTCGTGGGCCTTGATGAAGGCCTGGAGGTCCTTGTCGTCGGCCGCGCGCAGCCACCGCGCCGCGACGTAGGGCGCGGGCTCGAATTCGATCTCGATGCGGTACTCCTCGCGCGCGCGAGAGGCGAGCACGTCGAGCTGGAGGACGCCGATCGCGCCCACGATCCACTGCGCGCCGAGCGACGGCCGGAACACCTGGATCAGGCCTTCCTCCGCCATGTCCTCGAGCACGCGGCGCAACTGCTTGATGCGCGTGGTGTCGCCGAGGCGCACGCGGCGCAGGATCTCGGGCGCGAACGCCGGCAGGCCGGTGAAGCGCAGGGTCTCGCCCTCGGTAAAGGTGTCGCCGACCCGGATCGTGCCGTGGTTGGGAATGCCGACGATGTCGCCGGGGCTGGCGTCGGCGGCGAGCTCGCGGTCCTGGGCCAGGAAGGTGACCGGGCGGTGGATCATGATGTCCTTGCCGGTGCGCACCTGGCGCAGTTTCATGCCGCGGCGCAGCCGGCCCGAGCAGACCCGCAGGAAGGCGACCCGGTCGCGGTGGTTCTTGTCCATGTTGGCCTGGACCTTGAACACGAAGCCGGTCATCGCGGGCTCGTCCGGCTCGATGGTGCGGACATCGGCCGGGCTCGGGCGCGGGTCCGGCGCGTGGCGCGCGACCAGGTCGAGCAGGAACTCGACGCCATGGCCCTTGAGCGCGCTGCCGAAGATCACCGGCGTCAGGTTGCCCTCGCGGTAGGCCTGGCGGTCGAATTCGGCATAGCCGCCCCGCGCCAGGGCGGCCTCCTCGCGCGCCGCCGCCAGGGTATCGGGGTCGACCCGCTCGTCGAGTTGCGGGTCGTCGAGGCCACTGCAAGGGACCACCGTGTCGAAAGCGCCACCCTTGCCTTTTGACGAGGTCAGGAAGCGGTCGCCTTCGAGGTCGTAGCAGCCGGCGAACACCGAGCCCATGCCGATCGGCCAGACCAGCGGCGCGATGTCGAGCTGCAGCGAATCGTGGACCTCGTCCAGCAGCTCGAAGGGGTCGCGGCCCTCGCGATCGACCTTGTTCACCAGGGTGATGATCGGGATGTCGCGCAGCCGGCAGATCTCGAACAGCTTGCGGGTCTGGCTCTCGATGCCCTTGGCCGCGTCCAGCACCATGATCGCCGAATCGACCGCGGTCAGGGTGCGGTAGGTGTCCTCGCTGAAGTCCTCGTGGCCCGGGGTGTCGAGCAGGTTGAACACCAGCCCCGCGTGCTCGAAGGTCATCACCGAGCTGGTCACCGAGATGCCGCGGTCCTGCTCGATCTTCATCCAGTCCGAGCGCGCCCGGCGCCGGTCGCCGCGCGCTTTCACGTCGCCGGCCAGGTGGATCGCGCCGCCGGCCAGCAGCAGCTTCTCGGTCAAGGTGGTCTTGCCGGCGTCGGGATGGGAGATGATCGCGAAGGTGCGGCGGCGGCGATGGCCTGACGACATGAAAGCTCGCTTAATGTGCTGACGATGGGGGTTTTACGGCTTGGCAACCGGGCACGCGGAGGGGTCGGGCGCCGTTTCCGGGGGCCGGGACGCACTGCGCTGTCATATAGCATCGGCACCCCGATCCGCAAAGGCGCCGGGGCCGGCCCTAACCTGTGGGCGTGGCCTCGGGACTGGCTGGGAGCGGGTGGCGCGGGTGCTCTTTGGGCTTGAGCAGGTAGCGGGCCGCGATCTCCAGGTAGCCGCCGTAGCGGTAGCCGCCGTTGCCGGCGAGCAGCTGCTCGCGCCGGGCGCGGTAGCGCGCCGGGAGCTTGTACCAGGCCAGGCCCGGCTCGGCGTGGTGCAGCGCGTGGAGATTGTTGTTGAGGAACATGAGGGCGAGCGGCCAGCCGGCCTCGACCAGCACCGAACGCGCGCCTTGCGCCGGCCGCGCCTGGTGCTCCAGGAACGAGCGCAGCAGGGTCAGAGCCAGGCCCGGATAGGCGAAGAACACCAGGTAGTCGAGCAGCGGCATGGCGCAGACCCAGAGCGTCCAAACCAGCACCAGGGCCGCGCCGGCCAGGTGCAGCAGCCACGGCGTCAGGTTGGCGGCGTCGCCACGGGCCAGGCGGGGCATCTCGCTGGCCAGCACCCGCCAGACGCAGCGCAGGGGCTCGATCAGGAGCCGCCCGGCGAGGGTGTTGACGGTCCAGAAGGTGGCGCGCCCCAGCGGCCCCAGACGGTCCCAGTCCGCGGGCGCGACGTAGAACGACTCCGGGTCGCGCGCCGGCTCGGTCAGATCCTGGTCGTTGTGGTGGGTCAGGTGGCTGACCCGGTAGAGCCGAAACGGCAGCCACAGACCCAGGTTGGGAAACACCAGGGCCTCGTTGACCCAGGCCCAGGGCGTCGGATGGCCGTGCACCGCCTCGTGCTGGAGCGAGCCGTGCCAGGCGACCAGATAGCCGCCCAGCGGCAGCAGCAGCCACCACGGCAGCGCCTCGTGGTACCAGGTCGCGAGCCCAAAGCCGCCGTAAACCGCCGCGGCCACCGCCAGCGTCGGCCACTCGACGCGTTCGGGCCGCCTGGCTGCGTCCGCGCCCGTGACCCACTCCGCCATGATCGCCCCTCGCCCTTGTCCCGGTTTCGTCTCCCGGGGCCGCGCCCTGTCGAGCCCGGCTGCGTTTCCCTGTTCCCCGATAACAGGCGTGGGTTTGGGGGACAACGAGAATACACGCACAATCCGTTGCGAATGGTCACCAAAAGCATCATATGTTGATAACTCGCAACAGTCGGCTATCATGGCGGCGATATCCCGGGGAGCCCGGGGAGCCCGGGGGGCGGGGAGGAAGGGGTCATGGACCGACGCAAGACCGTGGCGGCGTTTCGCGAGCGCCTGAGCGAGGTGATCGAGCGCAGTGGGTTGAGCCGCATGGCCTTCGCCGGGCGCGCCGGGCTGGACCGTTCGACCCTGTCCCAGCTGTTGGCGCCGGGCAACCAGCGGCTGCCGCGCGCCGAAACCATCGCCGCCATCGCCGCGCGCGAGCAGGTCAGCGTCGACTGGCTGCTCGGCCTGAGCCAGGAGGGCCAGCTCGGCGCCGACATCCTGGCGCCGGCGCTCGAGATCGAGCCCGGCGCGGCCTCGCCGGCGGATGCGCGGCTGGCGCGCTGGCACCAAGAGGCGGTCGGCTACAAGATCCGCTACGTGCCCGCGACCCTGCCCGACCTGCTCCGGACCGAGGAAGTGATCCGCTACGAGTATCAGGAATTCGGCGACCGGGTGCCCAAGGCGCGTATCGAGCAGGCCGAGGAGCGGCTCGCCTACAGCCGCCTGCCCGAGACCGACATGGAGGTCTGCTCATCGCTGCAGGGGATCGAGGACTTCGCCCGCGGCCACGGCGTGTGGAGCGGGCTTTCGGTGGACAGCCGGGCGGCGCAACTCAACGCCATGACCGTGCTGCTCGACGAGCTCTACCCGACCTTCCGCTGGTTCCTGTTCGACGGCCTGCAGCGCTACTCCGTGCCGCTGACCCTGTTCGGGCCCAAGCGCGCGGCGATCTACGTCGGCAACATGTACCTGGTGCTCAATTCGACCGAGCACATCCAGGTCCTGACCCGGCACTTCGACGACCTGATCCGCGCCGCCGTGGTCCAGCCGACCGAGGTGATCCAGGTGCTCCAGGGTTTGCTGCGCGAGCTCGAATCCGGTGAAACCCCGGTCGCGCGGACCAAGGAAAAGGCCGATGCCCGCTGATCCGAACGCCAGACCGCGCGCCACCGGCGGCTGCCTCTGCGGCGCGGTGCGCTACCAGATTCATGGGCCGCTGCGTGACGTAGTGAACTGTCACTGCGGCCAGTGCCGACGCACCCACGGCCACGTCGCCGCCTACACCTCGGCGGTGCGCGCGGATTTGGTGCTGACCGAGGATCGCGGGCTCAAGTGGTACGCCTCCTCGAAGGCCGCGCGGCGCGGCTTCTGCGGCGACTGCGGCGCCAGCCTGTTCTGGGAGCCGGCGGGCGAGGACCGGATCGCCATCTCCGCCGGCGGCATCGACGCGCCCAGCGGGCTCAAGACCATCCGGCACGTCTTCACCGCCCACAAGGGCGACTATTACGAGATCGCCGGCGGCTTGGAGGCCTCGCCCGAAGGCCATGGCGACTGAGCGCTTGGCGGCGCGTGGAAAGGAGGCCTGAACCATGGCCATCGCCAACCTCGCCATGTACGACCTGCCCGAGGTCGCGGCCGCCAACGACGCCTTGTGGTCCGGCATGGCCCGGGCGCTGGCGCGCGAGGGGCTGGACGGGGCGCCCGGGGCGCTCACCCGCGGCGTCGATCTCGACCGGCTCTGGCGCAGTCCCGAGCTGCTGTTCAGCCAGACCTGCGGCTATCCCCTGACCCACGCCTACAAGGACGCGTTCCGGCTGGTCGCGACCCCCATCTACGACGCACCGGGCTGCGACGGGACCGATTACGTCAGCCTGATCGTGGTCCGGGTGGAGGATCCGGCGCGGGAACTCTCGGACCTGCGCGGCCGGACCGCCGCGGTCACCCACACGGCCTCGCAGTCCGGCTACAGCGCGCTGCGCGCGACGGTCGCGCATTTGGCCCATCAGGGCCGCTTCTTCGGGAAGGTCGTCGAGAGCGGCGGCCATCCCAACAGCCTGGCCCTGGTGGCCGCCGGCGAGGTCGACGTCTGCGCGACCGACTGCGTGACCCATGCGCTCCTCGCGCGCCACCGGCCCGAGGCCCTGGACGGCCTGCGGGTGCTGGCACGCTCGCCGGCCGCGCCCGGCCTGCCCTACGTCACCCGGGCCGCGGCCGACGACGAGCTGGTGGCGCGCCTGCGCGCCGCGCTGTTCGCCGCGCTCGAGGATCCGGATCTGGCGGCCGCGCGCGAGGCGCTGCTCCTCGCCGGTGCCGAGGTGCTGCCGATTTCGGCCTATCAGCCGATCCTGGCGATGGAGGCGCAGGCGCGCGCGCTCGGCTACGCCGAAGTCGCCTGATACCGAGCAGCGCTGATAAGGCCTTTGGGATGAGACCACGATCGACGCGGGGTCTCTCCGAGCCTCCGGGCTCATAGGCGGGCGATCCGCTCGATCAGGAGGTCGTAGAAGGCCGCGTCGTCGATCGCGTTCATGACGGTGCAGTTGGGCGGCGCGCCGGTCACGCCCCACCAGTCGGCCAGGGTCGTGCCCATGGTCTTCTCGGATGAGATCTCGATCTCGACGGCGACGTGTTTACCGTCGAAGATCTCCGGGGCGAGCAGATAGGCGATGACGCAAGGATCGTGCAGCGGGCCGCCGTCGGTGCCGTACTTGCTCATATCGTGGCGACGATAGAAGGATAGCATGCCGTGGCAGGCGCGTCCGACCGGAGTCCCGATCGCGCGGAAGCGCTCGAGCCGGGCCGGCGTCGTCAAGGCCTGGTGGGTCACGTCGAGCGGTATCAGGGTCAGCTTGCAGCCGCTGGTGAAAACGACCTGCGCGGCGTGGGGATCGACGTGGATGTTGAACTCGGCCGCCGGGGTCACGTTGCCGCCATCGGAAAAGCCGCCACCCATCATGACGATCTCCCGGATCCTGGAACGAATGCGCGGCTCCATGACCATGGCCATGGCGAGGTTGGTGAGCGGGCCCAGGGCGCACAGGGTGATCTCGCGCTCGCCCGCCGCCATCAGGGTTTCGACCATCCAGTCGACCGCGTGGTCCGGCTGAAGCGCCATGGTGGGTTCGGGGAAATCGTGGCCATCGAGTCCGGTCTGGCCGTGCACCTCCTCCGCCGTGGTCAGGGCCCGCACCATCGGCCGGGGGCAGCCGGCGAAGACCTTGGCATCGCGGGCTCCAGCCAACTCGCAGATGCGGCGCGCGTTGGATTCGCTCAGCGGCAAGGGCACGTTGCCCGCGACCGCGGTGATGCCGAGGACCGCCAGCTCCGGCGACGCCAGCGCCAGCAGGATCGCCAGGGCGTCGTCCTGGCCGGGGTCGGTATCGATCACGATAGGGCGTGGAGTCATGACCGGGTTTCCCTCCTGCTTGCGGCCGTCTTCATCGTCCGGGACCGGCCAGTCTGCGGATGATCGGCTCGGTCTCGGGCACGGCCGTCTCGCCGAGCGTGATCGCGTCCCGAATCACCCGTTCGGCGGCTTCGGCGGCCTCTCGGCTGCGCGCATGCACCAGCGCGAGCGGCCGCTCCGGTCCGACCGCCTCGCCGAGACCGGCGACCTCGCCCAGCCCGACGCCGTGATCGATCCGGTCCGCGGTGTCGCGGCGGCCGCCGCCCAGTTGGATGATTGCCAGGCCGATCCGGCGCAGGTCCATCGCGGTGACCACGCCGGGCCGCTCCGGCAGGACGGGGTGCACCACCGGGGCGGCCGGCAGATGCTTGCCCGGATCTTCGATCAGATCCGTCGGCCCGCCAAGCGCTGCCACCATGCGCGCGAAACGTTCGGCCGCCGCGCCGGAATCGAGCGCCGCCTCGAGCCGGCCGCGCGCGGACATGGGGTCGGGGGCGAGCCCGCCGAGAACCAGCATCTCCGCGCCCAGCGCCATGACCACCTCGTGCAGCCGTGGGTCACGCGCCGCGCCGGTCAGGGTGGCGATGGCCTCGCCGACCTCGAGCGCGTTGCCGGCGCTGCGGCCCAGCACCTGGTTCATGTCGGTGATCAGGGCGACACAGGGGAGGCCGGCGCCTTCGGCCACGGCGACGATGCTTTCGGCGAGCTCGACCGCGCCCGCCTGGTCCTGGGCGAAGGCGCCGGAGCCGGTTTTCACGTCCATGACCAGGCCGTCGAGGCCGGCGGCGAGCTTCTTCGACAGGATCGAGGCGGTGATCAAGGGAATCGACTCGACCGTGGCGGTGACGTCGCGGATGCCGTAGAGACGGCGGTCCGCCGGCGCGAGCTCCGCGGTCTGCCCGATGATCGCGCAGCCGGCTTGCTCGGTCACCCGCTGGAACAGGTCCAGATCCGGGGCCGTGTCGTAGCCCGGGATGCTGTCCAGCTTGTCCAGGGTGCCGCCGGTGTGCCCGAGGCCGCGGCCCGAGATCATCGGCACCAGCCCGCCGCAGGCCGCGACCAGCGGCGCCAGCACCAGGCTGACCTTGTCGCCGACGCCGCCGGTCGAATGCTTGTCGAGCAACGGTCCGGCGAGGCCCGGTCCGTCGAGGCGGCGGCCGGACCAGTCCAGCACCGCGCCCGATGCGGTCATGGCGCGGGTCAGGGCGACCCGCTCGTCCATGGTCATGCCGCGGAAGAACACGGCCATCGCGAAAGCCGCGACCTGGCCGTCGCCGATGCTGCCGTCGGTGATCCCGCGCACCAGGAACCCGATCTCCGGCTCGCTCAGCGCCGCGCCGTCGCGTTTGCGCCGGATGATTTCCTGGACCAGCATTGATTTATACTCGGCCCTGCGCCGCTATGCCTGAATCACGCCTCACGCGCCACCCTCTCGCAAAAGGCGACAACCAGCCGGCGCAGCGTCTCCGCGCCGCCCGCGGCCACGGCCATGGTCGTCTCGTGGCTCAGTGCCGCCTCGTCCATCCCCGCCGCCAGGTTGGTGATCACCGAGACCGCGGCGACCCGCAGGCCGGCATGACGGGCCAGGATCGCCTCGGGCACGGTCGACATGCCGACGGCATCGGCGCCGAGCAGGCCCGCGGCGCGAATCTCCGCGGGGGTCTCGAAGCTCGGGCCGGAGAACCACATGTAGGTGCCCGTGGGCAGCGTCATGTCGAGCGAAGCCGCGGCCTCCAGAAAAGTCTGGCGGAGCGCCGGATCGTAGGCGGCGCTCATGTCGAGGAACTGCGAGCCGTCGGTGACGCCGATCAGCGGGTTGGGGCCGCCGAAATTGATGTGGTCCGCGATCAGCATCAGGCTCCCCGGGCCGACCTCCGAGCGCCGCCAGCGGAATCCTCATGGCGTCGGCGCGGCCGCTCTCGTAGTAGTGCGCGCGGCCCTGCAGGACCGCCACCGGCAGGCCGCCGAGGCGCCCGAGCACGAGCCGGCCGTCGTGCCCCTCGATGCTCGGCCGCGGGAACCCGGGAATCTCGTCGTAGGGGATGGCGACGGCCCCGGAGACCGCCTCGGCCACGGGGCCGAGCCCGCTGCCCAGCACCAGGCCGAGGCGCGGCGCCGCCGCGCCGGCGCGGCGGCGAATCTCGGCGATCGCCTCGGCCGCGCTCACGTCAGGTTCTCCGGGCCGAAGGCGAGCGGCAGCAGCTCGCCCAGGGTCACGGTCCGGCGCAGGCCCTGGGGCCCGCAGACGTGGATCGGCAACTCGTCGCCGGCGAACTCGTACAACTTCTGCCGGCAGCCGCCGCAGGGCGTGCAGAGCGCGTCGCCGCCGCCCATGACCGCGGCTTCGACGATGCGCGTCTCGCCGGCCATGACCATCGCGGCGATGGCGGAGGCTTCGGCGCACCAGCCCTGGGGATAGGCGGCGTTCTCGACGTTGCAGCCGGCATAGAGCCGGCCGCTCGCGCCGCGCACCGCCGCGCCGACCTTGAAGCGGGAGTAGGGCGCATAGGCCCTGGCCATCGCCGCTCGCGCGGCCGCGATGATGTCGCTGTCGTCGGTCATTGCCCCTCCATGCGGCGGCGTCCGGTGCCGCCGGTCTAGCGTTCCTTCACGTAGGGTTCGCCGATGGCCCGCGGCGCCACCGCCTTGCCGATGAATCCGGCCAACAGCACCACGGTCAGGACGTAGGGCAGGGCCTGGATGAACTGCACCGGGATGGCCCCGATCATGGGCAGCTCGACCCCCTGCAGACGCGCGGCGATGGCATCGAGGAAGCCGAACAACAGGCAGGCCAGCATGGCCGGCACCGGCCGCCACTTGCCGAAGATCAGGGCCGCCAGCGCGATGTAGCCCTGGCCCGCCGTCATGTCGCGGCCGAAGCCGGCGTTCTGCGCGGTCGAGAGGTAGGCGCCGGCGATGCCGCACAGCACGCCGCAGCAGATCATCGCCCGGTAGCGCAGGCCGGCGACCGAGATGCCGGCGCTGTCGACCGCCTCCGGGTGCTCGCCCACCGCGCGCAGGCGCAGGCCGAAGCGGGTGCGATAGACCACCCACCAGGTCAGCGGCACGGCCAGGAAGGCAACGTAAACCAGGATGTTGTGTCCGCTCAGGAGCTCTTTGTAGAGGGTGCCGAACACCGGTATTCCGGCCAAGGCCTGGGCGCCGGGCCAGACGATCGCGGTGAACCGCGCGCCGTCGGGCAGCGCCGGCGTTTGCCCGCCCCGGCTGAACCACGCGATCCCCACCATCACGGTCAGCCCGGCGGTCAGGATGTTGATGGCGACGCCGCTGACCACGTGATTGCCCCGGTGGGTGATGCAGGCGAAACCGTGCAGCAGCGCCAGCGCGATCGAAACCCCGATCCCGGCCACCAGCCCCAGCCAGGCCGAACCGCTGACCGCCGCGACCGCCGCCGCCGCGAAGGCGCTGCCCAGCATCTTGCCTTCGAGCCCGATATCGACGATTCCCGAGCGCTCCGCGAACAGCCCGGCGAGCGACGCGAGCACCAGGGGCGTGGCGACCCGAAGCGTGGCGTCGAGTGTCAGGACCGACAGCAGGAAGGCCTCCTCCATCGCCTAGCCCTCCACCGGCAGGGCCGCGCCGCGGCGCGTGAACAGCCGCTCGAGCTGCGGCCGGAACATGTACTCCAGCGCGCCGGAGAACAGGATGACCAGGCCCTGGATCACCACCACCAGATCGCGCGTGATGGCCGGAATCTCGAAGGCGAGCTCCGCCCCGCCCTGGTACAGGGCGCCGAACAGCAGGCTGGCCAAGAGGATGCCGACCGGATGGTTGCGCCCCATCAGCGCGACGGCGATGCCGGTGAAGCCGTAGCCGGCGGTGAAGTTGAGCAGCAGCCGGTGATGGACGCCGAGGATCTCGTTGACGCCGACGAAGCCGGCCAGGGCGCCGGACACGCACATCGCCAGGATGATGACGCGGGTCGGCCGGATGCCGGCGTAGACGGCGGCGGCCTCGTTGCCGCCGACGGTGCGGATCTCGTAGCCCCAGCGCGTGTGCCAGATGAACGCCCAGACCAGCACGCAGCAGACCAGCGCCCAGAGAAACGACAGGTTGAGCGGCGAGCGCGCCATCGCGATGCCGAACCATCCCAGCGCCTCGTGCATGAACGGCAGCCAGGCGCTGGGCGCGAACTCGCGGCTCTCGGGCGACATCTGGCCCGGCTTTATGAGCACGTTGACCAACAGGTAGACCATCAACGCCGCGGCGATGAAGTTGAACATGATGGTCGTGATCACGATGTGGCTGCCGCGCCTGGCCTGAAGGTAGGCCGGGATGTAGGCCCAGGCGGCGCCGAAGGCGGCGGCGGCGGCGATCGCTAGCGGCACCATGAGAACCAGCGGCAGCGTGTCGTCGAAGGCGAGGGCGACGAGCCCGACCCCGAGCCCGCCGATATAGGCCTGGCCTTCGCCGCCGATGTTGAACAGCTTGGCGCGGAAGGCGACGGCGACGGCCAACCCGGTGAACACGAAGTTGGTGGTGTAGTAGAGCGTGTAGCCGAGGCCCTCGATGTAGCCGAAGGCGCCGAACAGCAGGAAGCGCAGGGCGGTCAGCGGGTTCTCGCCGATGCTGAGGATGATGAGGCCGGCGATCGCCAAGGCGAGCGTCAGATTGACCAGCGGGATCAGCACCATGCCGACCCAGCGCGGCGGGCGGGCCGGGCCCTCGTTCATGCCGGCGCCCTCACCCCTGCGTCCTCCGGCACGACGCCGGCCATCATCAAGCCGAGGGTCCGCTCCGTGGCCTCCGCGCCGGCGACCTCGCCGACGATACGGCCCTCGAACATCACCAGAATCCGGTCGCTGAGCGACCGAATCTCGTCCAGCTCGACGGAGACCAGCAGCACCGCGCAGCCGGCGTCGCGCATGGCGATCAGGCTCTTGTGGATGAACTCGACGGCGCCGATGTCGACCCCGCGGGTCGGCTGGCCGACCAGCAGCAGGTCCGGGTGACGCTCCATCTCCCGGGCCAGGACGATCTTCTGCTGGTTTCCTCCGGAAAAATTGGCGGTCAGGAGGACGGGGTCCTGCGGCCGAACGTCGTAGGCCGACATCTTCTTCCGGCAGTCGGCGAGGATTTCCGAAGGGTGGGTCAGGATCGGGCCGTTAAAAGCGGGGTCGCGGTGATAGCCGAGGATGGACGACTCGCGGGCCTCGAAGCTGCCCACCAGCCCCATGCGCAGGCGGTCCTCGGGCACGTGGGCGAGCCCGAACTCGCGCATCTCGCGCGCGTCCCGCGGGTGCTCCGGGGTCACTTCGCCGCCGCAGACGGCGATCCGTCCGCGTTGGATCGGGAGGATCCCGGCCAGCGCCGCGAGAAGCTCGCTCTGGCCGTTGCCGGCAACCCCGGCGATGCCCACGATCTCGCCCGCGCGGACCGACAAGCTCACGCCGTCGACCCGGGTCACGCCGCGCTCGTCGACCAGGCTCAGGTTCTCGACCTCGAGCACCGTCGACCCGGGTTCGGCCGCGTTCTTTTCGACGCGGAGCAGGACCTTGCGGCCGACCATCAGCTCGGCCAGCTCCTCCAGCGAGGTCTCCGCGGTCTTCAGGTGCGCGACCATTTTGCCGTGGCGCATGACCGAAACCGCCTCGGTGACCGCCATGATCTCGCGCAGCTTGTGGGTGATCAGAACGATGGTGACGCCCTGATCGCGCAGGGCCCGGAACACGCGAAACAGGCGCTCGGTTTCCTGCGGGGTCAAGACGCCGGTCGGCTCGTCGAGGATCAGGACGCGCGCGCCCCGATACAGCGCCTTGAGAATCTCGACCCGTTGCTGGACCCCGACCGGAAGCTCGCCGACCACGGCGTCCAGGTCGACCTCGAGACCGAAATCGGCCTCGAGGCGCTGCAGCTCGCGGCGGGCCGCCGCCAGGCCGGGGCCGAGCAGCGGACCGCCCTCCGCGCCGAGGACCACGTTCTCCAGAACGGTGAACGGATCGACCAGCATGAAATGCTGGAACACCATGCCGATGCCGGCGCCGATGGCATCGGCGGTGGAGTCCAGCCGCAAGGGCTCGCCGAAGACCCGGATCTCGCCGCTGTCGGCCCGGTAGAAGCCGTAGAGGATGCTCATCAGGGTCGACTTGCCGGCGCCGTTCTCGCCGATGATCCCATGAATCGTCCCGGCGGCGACCTCGAGCGAGATGTCGCTGTTGGCATGGACCGGCCCGAAATGCTTGTTGACGCCACGCAACATGATCGCCGGTGGCGCGGCCGCACCGGCACCCTCGGCCGAAGGAGCGGTGGCTTCGACGCGCATCTAGAGACTGCTCTGTGGCCGCTAACTCAGTAGTTACAGGTGTTGTCGGCCATGTAGTCATGGACCTTTATCTTGCCGGCTATGATGTCGGTGCGCGCCTGTTCCACCTTGGCCTTCATCGCCGCCGAGACGAGGTCCCGGTTGTGCTCGTCGAGCGCCCAGCCGACACCGTCCTCGGCCAGGCCGAGAACCTGGATGCCGGGCTTCCAGGTGCCGTCGAGCGCGGTCTTGAAGGTGTTGTAGGCGGCCACGTCGACCCGCTTGGTCATGGAGGTCAGCATGGTGCCCGGGTGCAGATAGTTCTGGTTGGAATCGACCCCGATGGCCAGCTTGCCGCTGTCCTTGGCGGCCTGGTAGACACCGATGCCGGTGCCGCCGGCCGCCGCGTAGACCACGTCGGCGCCGCGGTCGAACTGGCTGCGGGCGAGCTCGCCGCCCTTGGTCGGGTTGTTCCACGCGGACGGTGTCGTTCCGGTCATGTTCTGGAAGATCTCGGCGTCCGGATTGGCGTACAAGACCCCTTGTTCGTAACCGCAGGCGAACTTGCGGATCAGCGGGATATCCATGCCGCCGACAAAGCCGACCTTGCCGGTCTTCGACGCCATGGCGGCGGCGACACCGACCAGGAACGAGCCCTCGTGCTCCTTGAACACCACGGACTGCACGTTCGGCAGATCGACGACCATGTCGATGATGGTGAAGCGGGTATCGGGAAATTCGCGCGCGACCTTTTCGAGCGCCGGCGCCTGGGCGAAGCCGACGGCGATCACCGGATCCGAGCCGCGCTGAGCCATGCGCCGAAGCGCCTGCTCGCGCTGGGTCTCGTTGGTGACCTCGAACTCGCGATAGGCGATGCCGGTTTCCTTGCGAAACTTCTCGAGGCCGTTGTAGATGCCTTCGTTGAACGATTTATCGAACTTTCCGCCCATATCGAAGACCACGGCGGGCTTGATTTCCGCCGCGCCGGCCGCGCCGCTCGCCATCACGAAGGCCAGACCGGCCGCAATCAACATGCGTTTCATCGTCTTTATCCTCCCTGTTAGCAGGCCCTCCCGGCGCTCGCCGCCGGGGTAACCCATTCGTTGCCGCGGCCATCATAGCCATATTGCGCCGGAAACGACGACTGCAAACCACATCGCCGCCCTCTCGGAGGCGATTTCATGTTAACATGGCTGGTCTCACAGGGTGTTCTTAGATCAAAAGGGGAACGGCGCCGCGCCCACAGAAGGCAGCGCCGGACCGAAACAGGTGACGAAGCCTGCGCCGGGTCCCCCAGAATTGACGATAGAATCCATAGGGGGAGGAACCATGCATAGCATCTTGAAACGAGTCGCGACGCGCACGGTCGCGATCGGCCTTCTGCTCGTGCTGCCGCTGGTCGCGGCGGCCGAGCCGACGAAAATCACCTTCCTGCATGTCAACGACGTCTACGAGATCGCGGCCAAACGCGGTCAGGGCGGCTTCGCCGAGCTGATGACCTTGCTGCGCCAGGAACGCGCGGCGGCGGAGATCAGCATCACCACCCTGGGCGGCGACTTGATCTCGCCCTCGGTCATGTCGGGCCTGACCAAGGGCAGCCAGATGGTCGAGCTGATGAACGCCATCGGCATGGACGTCGCGGTGCCCGGCAACCACGAGTTCGATTTCGGACCGGACATCGCGCGGCAGCGCTTCGGAGAATCAGACTTTCCCTGGCTCGGCACCAACGTGCTCGGCAAGGATGGCAAGCCGGCGGCCGGCATGACCGGCCTGCACACGGTCCAGGCGGGCGACTTCACGGTCGGCTTCTTCGGGCTGCTCGGACCGGAGACCGCGGTGCTGTCCTCGCCCGGCCCGGAAGTTGCCTTCGCCCCGGTCACGGAGACCGCCGCCGCCGCGGTCAAGGAGTTGAAGGAGATGGGCGCCGAGATCATCGTCGCGCTGACCCATCTCGACTTCGCCACGGACGTCGCCCTGGCGCGCGAGGTGCGCGGCATCCACCTCATCCTCGGCGGTCACGATCACGAGCCCATCACCTGGTACGAGGGCGGCGTGCCCCTGCTCAAGGCCGGCTACGACGCCCGTTACCTCGGCGTCGTGGAGCTCTCGGTCGAGTGGGTGGAGAGCCGCGGCAAGAAGAAGCTCCAGGTGATCCCGGCCTGGCGCCTGCTCTCCACCGCCGGGGTGGCTCCCGACCCGGAGATCAAGGCGATCGTCGACAAGCTCAACGCCAAGCTGGATGTCGAACTCGACGTCGCCGTCGGGAGCACCAAGGTGATGTTGGATACCCGCCGCGCCTCGGTGCGCAGCGGGGAGACCACCTTTGGCAACCTGATCGCCGATGCGATGCGCGCGGCCGTCGGCGCCGAGGTCGCGATCACCAACGGCGGCGGCATTCGCGGCGACCGCACCTACGAGGCCGG
>JACZVL010000031.1 GCA_022572685.1 Pseudomonadota bacterium | reverse complement strand
CACGTTCGACGATCTCGGGCTGCCCCGACTCTATGTCCCTGTCCAAGCTTAACCCAGTCGAACCGCCGTGGTACGGACCCGTATGCCCGGTGGTGTGGGAGGGGCGGCACCGCGAGGTGCCCCCCTATCCCGATCGTTGACCCAAAGGAGAAGTCCGCCATACCTGACGAGCTAGAGCGTTGGTCAGTGACCACGCTACGAGAGAAGCTGGTCAAGATCGGGGCCAAAGTGGTGCGGCACGGTCGGTCCGTCACGTTCCAGCTTGCCGAGGTGGCAATTCCGCGGCGGCTGTTCGCGGCAATCCTGTAACTGATCGACGGCCTGCGGCCGAAGCCAGCACCGACATGACGCCCTATTTCATCGATGCGGTAGGGTTGAACCAGCGGGCGCCGGGCCCTCCCCACTTGCCGAACGGCCGTCTTCTCGCACCCGATTGTACCTTGCCGGGGCGGCGGCCGGGATAAGGGCTCCGGCGGCGTGATCGCGGATCGTTGATTTGCCGGTGATCGCGGGGCAAACTACATCAACCTGGAATTTTTCTAACCTGGGATCTTCGCGCGAGATGCTCGTCAAAATCAAACGGGGCTGGGAACTGCCGGAATCGGCTGCGACCCCGGAGGACGTTTTCCATGATCGGCGCCGCTTCCTCAAGGCCGGGTCCGCCGCATCCATCCTGCTCGCCGCGCCGGCACTGCTTGCCGCCTGCGACGAGGCGCCCAGCCAAGTTGCCGAGGCGGCCGAAAGCCCAGCCCCGGCGGAGCCCGATCCCTCGGCCAAGCTCTACCCGGTCAAGCGCAATCTCCGCTACCGGCTGGACCGCGACATAACCCCGGAGGATTTGGTCACCACCTACAACAACTATTACGAGTTCGGCTCCTCCAAGACCATCTGGAAGAAGGCCCAGGCGCTGCCGATCCGGCCCTGGACGGTCAAGATCGACGGTTTGGTGGAAAAGCCGCTGGAGATCGGCGTGGACGACCTGCTCGCCAGGATGCCGCTGGAAGAGCGGCTGTACCGCCTTCGCTGTGTCGAGGCCTGGTCGATCGCCGTGCCGTGGAGCGGCTTCGCGCTCAAGGCGCTGGTGGACTTCGCGCAGCCGCTAAGTTCGGCCAAGTACCTCCGCATGGAGACTTTCCTGATGCCCGATGTGGCGCGCGGCCAGAAGGCCTCCTGGTATCCCTGGCCCTATATCGAGGGCCTGACCATGGCCGAGGCGCGCAATGAGTTGGCCTTCATCGCGACCGGGATTTACGGCAAGCCGATGCCCAAGCAGAACGGTTCGCCGCTCAGGCTCGCGGTGCCGTGGAAGTACGGCTTCAAGTCGATCAAGGGCATCGTGCGCTTCGAGTTCATGGACCGGCGCCCGTTGACTTTCTGGGAGGAGGTCGGGCCCAAGGAGTACGGCTTCTGGGCCAACGTCAACCCGGAGGTCCCGCATCCGCGCTGGAGCCAGGCGAGCGAACGGGTCGTCGGCAAGGACTACCGCGTCGCGACGCAGCTTTTCAATGGCTACGGCCAATTCGTTGCCGATCTCTACCGCGGCCTGGAGACCGAACGGCTCTTCATGTAGCCCGGCACCCGCCCGCCCGCGCGCCTCTTGGCTGCCGGGCGCCGAAGCCGCCGAAGTGGCAAACTTGAAACTCTTGAGCACCAGGCGGTGAGAGCTTCGGAATGCCTGGGGAAACCCTGGGAACGGCTACCGCCGAACTCGCTGGGGTAGGCCCGCTTTGTGCATGTCCTCGCGCATATGATCCAGGTACCGCAGCGGTTTCCCGCCACTGACGACACTGTAAGCTAGGCTTGGACCGTTCCCCGTATTTTGATTCAGTTACTCAAGGGCTTGGCAAAGCTAATCTCATGGCCGTCTGGATCGGTCAGGTGGAAGTAGCGCTCACCCCATTCGGCGTCCTCAGGCGTGGTGTCCGGGTCGAGCTCGCAGGCCACGGCGTGCTGGTAGAGGGCGTCGACGTCAGAGACGTAAAAGATGACCCGTCCCCACCATGACCATTGGCGGCCTGCCGGTTGGGCAATGAGGTTGAGGTAACCCGTGCCGACCTGGAAGCTGGTGAACGATGCCTCCTCACTGCCGTAGATCACCTCAAATCCGAGTGTTCGGTAGAACCGCACCGCCCGCGACATGTCATGGGTCGCCAGTGTTATGGCGCTGATGCACTCGATGGTCATGCGCGCATCATAGCAACTTTGCCGTCGAGGTTCGTTTGAAGTTCAAGGTGACGAGGGCGCGGGCCCCTGCTTGGCCACCTCGATCCGCGCCTTGCCTTGGACGGGCTGCGGCCGGCTCGCTTGTGCTGCGCCGCATGGATCGGCGGGGGCACAAGAGAGGCCTTGTGCGGGCCAGAAAGCACGGCACCAAGAGCGGCAGCGGCCGGGCGCGACCCCGGACCTTTCCCCGGGCCTTACGGAACCGCGCTCCCGGCCCTATATCATTCCACAAGTCATGAATGATTCGATTTCGCATCGCCACCCTGGGAACCATCGACGAAGTCTGGAAGGATCAGACCGTCGACGTCGCCAAAATCGCGACCGTCGAACGAGATCGGCTCAGCTCAGCCCTAGAGCCAATTTTACACTTCCCCAGGGGGACACGACCGACGCCCCTCATGAGGATTACCAAGACCCACCCCATCCGTCGTGGTAGGACTCGCCCCACCCAATCTCCTTCGATCGAGCTTTAGAGATGTATCCTGTAATTCAAAGTTTTTTGGCTGGTTTTCCGGTGTTGATCCTTCATACGTCGGTGACGGTCGCGATGCTGGTGGTGGCGATTTTTGTCTATATCAAAATCACGCCTTATGACGAGATCAAGCTGATCCGGGGCGGGAATACGGCTGCCGCGGTTTCGTTATCGGGTGCCATTATCGGTCTGGCGCTACCCTTGGCCTTCAGTATGGCGAGTAGCATCAGCGTCTGGGAAGTGCTCATTTGGGGCCCGGTCACGCTCGCCCTGCAATTGATCGCCTTTCGGGTCACGGACATCGTACTGAAGGACCTCCCAAAGCGAATCGCCGATGCCGAAATGGCGCCCGCGATCCTCCTGGTCTCAATCAAGCTCGCGGCTGCGGCGATCAACGCTGCGGCCGTGACCGGTTGACGATCGAAGGCTTCTACCGTCATGCGCAAGCTGGATTGGGTTGCCCTGTTTCTCATCGTCGTCGTCGCCATCGGCGGCAAGATTCTAGGTGTCGGCGAGTCGGTTCCTGAAAACTACTCCCCCCGGCGGCCAAATCCTGAACTCTACGAACCAAAAATATGGGATGCGGAAACCCGGGCCTGGCTCCAGGGGGGGGCGCAAAAAAAGCGTCCCGGAACGCGTTCCGTCTTCCCAATTCTGAGAGAAGGAACGATCGAGGAGATCGGTCGCAGGGGATCGTCGACGGGATCGGCTTTTTCCGTATCGTCCGAAGGCTATTGGTTGACCGCCCGTCACGTCGTCGAGGGGTGCGATCAAGCCTACATACAGACCGGAACACGGGAGGGTATCCGGGTGGTCCGCACCGCCATCCATCCCCAAGCCGACGTTGCCCTCTTGATCACCAACGGCGCTCCCGAGGGGATTCCCGTCGCGGCCTCCCGCATGGGGAAACGTGAATCCTTCAGCGTCGGCTTTCCCAAGGGCCAACCCGGTGCCGTCCACGGGCGGTTTCTCGGTGAGATGACGATGCGCCATACGGGACGGCAGGGGTACCGGGAAAGGGTCTACGCCTGGAGCATCGTGTCCGAGATCCCGCAGAGATTCGCGTCTCTCGGAGGCTTGAGCGGGGGTGCAGTCATCGACGACGCCGGACGTATCGTCGGCATCGTTCAGGCCGAATCGCCCCGCCGAGGTCGCTTCATGACGGCAAGGCCAGAGACCTATCAAAAGATGTTCGAATTAGCGGGTGTCAATGTTCCCGTCATTTCCGAACCCGCTTCGAAGGCCAGAATATCCGCGGCAAATTATGGGTCCATTGCGCGTGAGTTGATCACCACGCTCCGCGTCGCGAAGGTGCTGTGCAGGGTACGGTGAAACAAAGTTGTGTCAGGTCCGTTTCGGGTCGTGTGTCACGAGCGTCGCAAGAGTACCTGCGGCGCGCAACTGTACGAGAGATGAAGGAGGGCCCTTCGGGTTTCGTACGGAACGTGAGAACCTGTCCGTGGCGAATTGGCACTTATGCGGCGACCGGAAGTTCGAAAAGGCCACCGCAATGCTTTTCCCAAGTGAAATTGCGCAGCGTGGCCGGATGCGTGACCACACCGCCGCTTATACCTTGGCAGAGGACAAAGAAGGACAACAGTCCGACTACGTCCAGCGTTCAGCACGGTTCCGCTTTCCCGATATCATTACGGTGCGGTTCATTTCCGTTTCGTCGTCACAATCCATGCTCGCCATTTACAGTCGCTCCGTTTACGGGAAGAGTGATTTCGGCGTGAACCGCGAGCGGATCGATGCTTGGCTCAAAACCTTACGCGAGGGACTGTAAACCGGGCTTGCCCGGCTGCAAAATGTTGATTGCAACATGTACAGGTATGCTTTGCGCCATCCTGGCCACCGATATGGTTGGGTACTCCCTGCTCATGGGCGAGGATTAGGAAGCCACCCTTGAAATGCGGCACACCCAGACCAGGCGCCCGACGACGTATTTCGAAGAGCTAAGCGACGCCGACCGTACGGCAAGGCTGCACGCCATGCTGGCGGACCGGCCGAAAACCGACGATGTCTGGGTCTTCGCCTATGGCTCGCTGATTTGGCAGCCATGCTTCGCATATGTCGAACGGTTGAGGGCGACGCTCGCCGGCTACCGACGCTGCTTCAGCGTCTGGACGTTGATCGCCCGCGGCACGCCCGCCGCACCCGGTCTGGCCCTGGCCTTGGAGGAGGGCGACGGCGCATGCCATGGCGTCGCCTACCGCCTGGCGCCAAGCGATACGTTGGCCGGGCTGGAGGCCCTGTGGGCGCGTGAGATGCTGACCTCCATCTACTGCCCCCGCTGGCTCACGGTTACCGTCGATGCCCGCGCGGTAACCGCGATCTCATTCGTCGTCGAAAAGACCAATGCGCAGTATGCCGGTGCCCTGCCCACCGCCGAGCAGGCCGCCATCATCGCCGCGGCACAAGGCAAATTCGGCAGCTGCCGAGACTATCTGGCCAACACGGTGGCCGAGCTGGCGGTGCTCGGGATCGACGAACCCGGGCTGACGGCGCTGTTGCAAGAAGTCGACGCAATCGCGGCCCGCAACGCCAGCCAAAATGCCCCGGAGCCGTGATGAAAACGAGAGCGCGGGCGAAATGCCGGGCTCGGCCATACGGGAGAATCTGGCAAAAGGCGTGATGCTGTAGCGGTCCCTTATGGGATTGGCGGTTGTGCAGGCACCTGAGCTGCTGTCAGATGGCGCGGGAAATGACTTCTTGACGCGGGAGATTGGTGCATTGGTCGATGTCACGTTCGTAGGGTCCGGCGACGCATTCGGGACCGGCGGCCGGTTTCAGACATGCATTCTTCTCGATGCACCGGGTTGCCGCGCCGCGGTCGACTTCGGCGCGTCCAGCCTGGTCGCGCTCAACCGCATGGGAATTTCGCATAATTCAATCGACGTCGTTATTTTGTCACACCTTCATGGCGATCATTGCGGTGGCGTTCCATTTCTTTTGCTGGACGCGATGCTGGGCGCCAAACGAACCAAACCCTTGACGATCGCCGGTCCCCGGGAGACGAAACAACGTCTGGCGGAAATCGGCGTCGCCTTGTTCCCTGGAATGGAAACCATGACGCCCAAATTCAATCTTTCGATCGTTGAAATGGAGGTGTTGAAGAAACACCACGTCGGCGGCATAACCGTCACGCCGTTTCCCGCACGCCACACCCCGAGGACCAATCCGACCGCGGTCCGGGTCGAGATCGGCGGCAAAGTCGTGGCCTATACCGGCGACGGTGAATGGACGACGCACACGCCGGACTTGGGCGCGGACGCCGACTTGTTGATCGTGGAATGTTACGCTTACGATAAGCCGATTCAGTTTCACATGAACTACCCGGCTGTGCTGGCGCACTGGGAGGAATTTGGCGCGAAGCGTATTGTTCTGACCCATATGGGTCCGGAGATGCTGGCGCGATCGGAGGCAATACCGCAAGAATGTGCCCATGATGGATTGGTGATTACGGTATAGAGGACAGGTATGACCATATCCGCCTGCAGGCGACAATCACTAGTCGATGTCCATTACGATAATGCAGCCAAGACGGCGAAAAAGGCCTTTGCCGAAGGCACCACCCTAAAAGAGGCGGCGTTGGTGCTGGGGTTGCTGACGGAAGAACAGTTCGACGCCTGGGTGCGGCCCGAGAATATGGTCGGGCCCAAGCCTTGATCTTGGCCCTGTGCCGCATTGCATTGCGCAAGCGCTCGGTGACGATCGCCGGACACAAGACGAGCATCTTCCTCGAAGGAGTGTTCTGGGATCGCGCCCATTGACAGGAGTGGGAGCGGTAATAACCAAGCAGCAAGACGAAGTGAATGGAGATGCGGACATGACCGAAGCTGCTCTCGCCCAGAAAAAATGCACGCCCTGCCGTGGTGGGGTGGCGCCTCTGAATTCCGATGAGGTGCAATCGTCACTGCCGCAAGTGACAGGCTGGAGCGCTGTGGACGGCGACACCAAGATCGCGGGAGAATTCAGATTCAAGAATTTTCGCCAGACCCTGGACTTTGTAACCGCCGTCGGGGAGCTCGCCGAGGCCGAGTTTCACCACCCGGTGTCGATCAACTTCGGTTGGGGCTTTTGTACCATCGTTTTGCAGACCAAGAAAATTAAGGGCCTGCACGAGAACGACTTCATCATGGCAGCGAAGATCAATGAAATTGCTGCAGGCATGAGCGCCGTTGAATGAGGTCGGGGGCGAAGTGGGGTTCTGCTTCAATCGAGTTCCGCTCTGATCGGTGCAATCCGAAGATTCGCGAGGCAACGTGACCGAATTCCCGAAATTCAAGAACGACCGCGGCCTGCCTGAAATTCAAATCGGCGTGAAGGAATTCAAGTGCACGGGCGTAGCGGTCCCCCATGACCACCCTCATATATATCTGAACTTGGGCGGAGCCGGTTCCATCATATGTCCATACTGTGCGACGCGGTTCCGCTACAACGCCGATCTCGGTTCCGGAGCCATACCTGCCGACAGCGTGTTTGAAGAGTGAGCAAACTCAACCTTTGCGCCAAACGGTCACGAGCCACGGCTGCTTGTGGCACGGGAGCCCCGGTGGGCGGAAGTAACACTGCACCTCAAAGAACCCGGCAGCGGTGACGTAATCGCGCCAGGTGGCAAGATCGAAGAAGCAGCTGTAGCGGCCGCCACTGACGCCTTCTTCGTTGTTTCCTCGTGGGTTCGAGCAGAACAGGACGCCCCGGGGCTTTAAGGTTGTGGAAAGCTCGAGCAGAACCCTCGGCAATTCCTGGCTCGGCACGTGGAATAGCGACGCATTTGCGAAAACGCCGTCGAAGCGGTTCGCCGGCAAACTCATCGCGAGAAATTCCTGATGCAGAACATCGCACCCGGAATAGCGGCGCGCCATGGTGACGAACTCCATCGACCCGTCCAGGCCCGTGGCGTCATGGCCCATCGACCGGAAATAACGCAAGTCTCGTCCGGGCCCACAACCCAGGTCGAGGATGGCATAGGGGGGCTCGCCCTCGATCGCTTCCAAGAGCGCCTCATAGTTTTGGCTGACATCGTGATTTCGAGTGCCGTCCCAGTAATCTTCGGCCACCCGGTCATAATGACCAATGGTCATTTCCGAAATATGCCGCAATCGTGCTTTATCGAGGGCGTTGGACGGCTTGTCAGGAATGCCCTCCAGCTTCACCGTACGACCCTCTTTCCCACCCGAACGGTAGCGTTTGGCGCCCGGGCTGCTGAGGAATTTGGCCACGGTCGCGCCGGTCCAGCGCCGGCCCTTGCGGGTGGTGACGCCCTTGGCGTTGAAATGATCGGCGATGGCGTGGGGCGCAGTCATCCCCGCCGCCTCGGCCGCCTCAATTTCGACGATGAGGTGCCGCATGAACGCCTCGATCTCTTGTCGCCGTTGCGCCATCCCGTAATTCCCTCAGTATTGATTTTGTACGTTTGGCGGGAATTTTGCACCCATCCTCGCGTGTCCGCTTCTGATGTAGTGATGCCTCCCGCGGACGGCATCGAGATCTGCCAAATTGGACCACCAACCTCTCGTTAAGTTCCGGATCGGCTCCCAGTTGTCACGCCAAGTCGCCCATGCCCGGCACCTCGACCTTGATCACGTCGGCCCCCATATGAGCCAACTGATGGCAGTAGAAAGGTCCGGTCAGGACGTTAGTCAGATCTAGGGCACGAACACCGGACATTGGTCGGCCCGGCATCGCAGGCGTCTGGCCACGGGGCTGCAGAAGGCCAGCGTTCCGGTTTAGCCCCGGCATCTGAAGATTCAAAACTTCGAGGCTTGAGGATTATCGATGTCAGACCGGCCGGCCGCCGGTGTGCGACGACGTGATTTTAAACGACCATCCATCTGGGCCGGGAATGAAAAATGAACTGTGGATGGTGCCCGATTTTATGCGCGTCGGCTTCATTCCCATATTCGCGTATTTAAGGCGCGCCTTCTTCACATCGTCGACCATGAAATCGACCGGCGATTGGGTGCCCGGCTTGATGCGTCTATGCGATTTCTCGAGTATCAAGTGTGTTCCGCCGCGAAGTTCGAGCACGGCAAAGGTATCTTTTTCAAATATTATTCGCAGCCCGAGCTCTTGTAGGAATGCGCTGGTGGTGAGCACGTTCTTAGCCGGCAAACATACGTGCCCGACGGCGACCGGTGGTCGTTTGTCAATGGTTCTGGCCATTTTAGTCCTCCTATCCAAAATCAACCATATAGGATTTTCTTGGCAAATTGACATTGTAGCGTCTCTCCAGGCCGATTGGCCCCGGAACGACTTCGAATCAGCTCGGCAATCAGGCGGACACTGCCAACAGTTGACTCTCGCACATGCCTTCAATGCTCAGACGGGTCACCACCATGGCTTTTGACCACAGCAGCTTGCGGTAGCTTGGGATCAGCTCCTGATCGCCGAAGCCGAAGGGCCCTCCTTCATCTCTCGTCCAGTCGCGCAGCGCCGTTTGGACCGGAGATACTCGTGACACACGACCCTGGGCGGACATTTTGTCTCCCCCTTTTGCCATTGGTTTCAATCCATCCTTATCCCAACTCTCCCTCGAAGATGAGCAGTTCCCGCTCTGATGCCTGCAACGCAAACTTCCGGGCTTCCTGATAAGCCGGGTCGTCGTAACAAGCTTTGGCTTGCTCGTGAGAGGGGAACTCCACGACGATCAGACGCGTGCTCCAGCGTGCTTCCTTCAACATCGGCGGAATCTTCGTCGGATTGAGACGCGCCTGATATTTCTCCGCGAGTGGCGCCCATAGCTTGCCGTATTTCTGTTGAGCCTCCTCGTCGGTTATATCGGTGCCAAGAATGAACCAATAACCTTTCATCCCTTCCTCCTATCGGTAATATCCTCATGCGCAAGCGCCTGTCGGGAGTTGTCGCATCATAATACTGATCACTGGAGCAACGGGCCAAGTCGGACGTGAGGCGGTGAACGCCGCCGTCGCTGCCGGAGCGGAGGTCCGTGCGCTCGTGCGGAACCCCTCCGGCACCCCGGGGCTCCGTGGCGTCCAAGTTGTACAGGGCAGCTTCGACGACGACGCATCACTCTCCCGCGCATTCGACGGAATCGACGCAATGCTGCTCGCGGGCAGGGACAGTCCCGACACAGTCTCTCAGCAACAGCGCGTGCTCGCGCACGCCCGACGCGCCAATGTGAAGCATATCGTCAAATTGTCCGCTATAGGAGCTTCGTCTGATTCTCCGATTGCGCTGATGCGCGATCACCACGCGATCGACGAGGAGATCCGGGCCGGCCCAGCGAGCTGGACGCTTCTCAAGCCACACCTCTTTATGCAAAACCTACTGCGCGCCGCAAACGCCGTTCAGAGAGATGGATGGCTTGCAGCTCCGATGGGACACGACTGCTTTCCCCTTGTTGACACCCGCGATGTAGGTGCCGCCGCTGCGATCGTGCTCGGCAACCCCGTCGCACACGTCGGTGAAGCCTATGCGCTCACGGGGCCCGTCGCGCACAGCTACGATGAGGTTGCGACTGCACTCTCCATTGTCGTAGGCCGAGCCGTCGCGTATGAGCCGGTCTCGCCTCAAGCCTATGAAGCCCGGCTGCTCGCGGCGGGCATTCCAGGCTGGCGTGCGTTTGATCTCGCCCACATCACGTCCGCCTACAGCCCTTCCGACAATGCTGTCTCGCCCGATCTTCCAATGCTTCTCGGCCGTAGGCCACGATCGCTCTCCGAATTCCTGCAAGATCACCTCGACTTCTTCCCCGCCACGGCCGAGCCTGCCGAACGACCGGTTGACCCTACATAGCCGACGTTTGCGCCAACGAACGCGAACGGATCTTTAGAGTCGAACTCGGCCTTGCGGCTGGCGTAATTTCGGCTCGGGCGAATTTCCGGTTATGTTAAGGGTTGTCGGACATCTGCCGTGACGGGGTGGATGCGGCGGACCCGGTCGGCAGGTGTCGGACAAGCCTCAGGGAAGGAATCCGCGGGGGGATTAGGCTCGCCGTCGCAGCCTGCTCGGTCTATGGGGATTGGATGACAGCGGGCCGGCTTTTGCAGGTGGCCGGGGCTGTTGGATTACGCGGATCTGGATGGCGACGACACCGGCAGGGTGGTTTGGCGGCGATTTTGGCTTGACGCAAGCGGGGCTTAGAGGCGGTTTTGTTGGCTCGCGGTGGTCTTGAGGCAAGCGATACGGCTAACGCAAGCTGTACTTTGTCGCCCTGTCAAACGACTTGATCTCTATCTCGCGCTTTAAAGCCTGACTTCTTGACGAGTGGTTTTCCGTATAAAGCAGCGTAAACGGCGCGCGGCCTCTGGTGTATTTTGCCCCCCTACCGTTTTCGTGTTCGTCGATACGATGGTCAAGGTCGTTAGTGATACCGGTGTAGAGCGTTTTATCGGCGCACTCTAAAATATAGACAATCCAGTCCGATGGTTCGCTCATTGCTATTCTTTACTCCCTTACGGGTGTAACCGGCTGTGACAAACTGCGCCCCTATGGGCTTTTTGATTCGGTGTCGGTCACGTCCCTGATCGCCGTGGACTCCTCATGGACTCATGAGGGCGCGCAATTGTGTGCGTAAATCTGGGATGGACATTGTCTATCACTGGAGCGAGCACCCGTCATCCCAGGCCGGCGGCGTCCAGCCGCTCCATGAGCCTGCCCTTCCTCTCGTGCCGGGCGCGGAGGGTGGCGAGGCGGCGGGCGAACCTCGTCGCCTTTCGACCTTTCCGGGAAGCCTTGCCTAAGTCGAGCAGCAAATCCGTCGCCCGGTCGTATGCGGGACCGTTGCGCCGGGAAATCAGCTCCTCGACCTCCCGCCAGACGGCGTTCTCCTGAGGTGTCGAAGCATCAGGGCGGCGTTTGCGGCTCTTGCTGGTCTTCGCCTTCGCGGCGCTCTTTTTTGGAGCGGGAGAAACGACTTTCCTTCGGGTCCCGGGTTTGCCCCTGGTACGAGGTTTCTTGTCTTTCCTCGCCGGTTGCGGCGCCGGAAGGTCCGCGCCGGCAGCAAACCCTTCCGCCATGTCGAGGCCGAACAGCGCGGATAAATCGTCAGTCTCCAGCACCTTCCCGGGATCGGGGCCCTTCTTGGCTAGAGGCAGGGCCGTATCGATGTGGGCCACCAGGTCGTTCTCATCCACGGCGCGCAGGTGGAACAATAGCTCCGGCCTTTCGTCGAGCCGGGAGCCGATGCCGTAGAGCACCGCGGCCACGTGCTTGCACATCGAGGCATAGTCGGGGCAACTGCACGAGAAATCGATCTCCGACGGCCTGGGAAACAGCCCCCTGTCCTGACGGCAGAGACGCTCCATGACCGCCTTGCTGAAGCGCCCCTGCAACAACTCCACCAGAGTATCGATGCCCCCGGCGCAGTCCCTGCATACGGCCCGCCACCGCGCCTTCGGCATCGCCGCGATACCGACCGAGACCTTGTAGATCGACGATCCGCTGACCATCGCCCGCACTTTCAGCGGTGAGATTTTCAGATCGATCACGGAGCCGTTGCGAACATAGGTGCGGCCGCGCGGCAGCCGATTTTCGAAGTCGTGGTAGCTTTCCAGATTGTCGCACCAGGCCTGACCCCAGAAGGTGGTGGCGATCCTGCGCCCCTCGATCACCACCGGTTCGACGGATTGCCCCTTCTTGCGCAACCTCTTGATCGCGCTGGCGGCCTTCTTGCGCCGCGCCGCGACCGGAACATAAGGCGCCCATTCTCGGTGATAGGGTGACATCTCTTCAGTCTTTCATGATGGCGCCCAGGTCAAGGGTGACCAGCCGCAGAAGCGCGTCGTCCTTCATCTCGGTCAAGTTGATCTCACCCGATCCGGCCAGAAGATCCTCGGACAGGGCCTTCTTGGCCTCGATCATGGCGTCAATCTTATCCTCGACCGTTCCCCGGCAGACGAACTTGTGCACCAGCACGTTCTTCTTCTGCCCGATGCGGAAGGCCCGGTCCGTGGCCTGGTTCTCGACCGCCGGGTTCCACCAGCGATCGAAATGCACAACATGGGATGCCGCGGTGAGTGTCAACCCGGAACCTCCCGCCTTCAGTGACAGAATGAAAAACGGGACGGTCTCGTCTTCCTGGAAGGTCCGCACCAGGGCATTGCGGCTTTTGACCGCCGTGCCGCCATGCAGAACGAGGCCGGGGCGGCCAAAAATCTTTCCCAGAAAGGCTTCGAGGGGCGCCGTCATCTCGCGGAACTGGGTGAAGACCAGCATCTTTTCCTGCCGTGCCGCCACCACCTCGGCGATTTCGCGCAGGCGAGCGAACTTGCCGCTGTCCGCCTCCGCCCAGACATGATCTTTCAGCCACT
Organism: Pseudomonadota bacterium; assembly: GCA_022572685.1. Lineage (GTDB taxonomy): Bacteria > Pseudomonadota > Alphaproteobacteria > Kiloniellales > J153 > JACZVL01. Next base: position 7,802 of record JACZVL010000031.1, on the reverse strand, counting down.
GGGACGGATGGTTGCAAATTTGTTTCAGGCGCATCAGGGTCGCCAGCACCATGCCCTTGCGCTGAATTCCCTCGGACCCCTCCAGCGCCTCGGCCAGGTCCGACACCGTCTTCTGGTAGAGGGCCGCCTGCTTGCGGCTCAAGGTACAGTGCGCCTTGACCTCGGTCTTGTCCGGCAGGTCGGCGATGACCGACTTGTCCGTCTTCATCCGGCGCAGGATATAGGGGCGCACCAGATCGCGCAGGGGGCCATAGGGATTGTGGGTGCGCTCCGCCAATCCCTTGGCATAGGTGGCAAACTGTCTGGACGTCCCGAGAAGGCCGGGGTTGATGAAATCAAAGATCGACCAAAGGTCACCCAGGTGGTTCTCGACCGGGGTTCCGGTCAGCGCGATGCGCGCCCTCGCTTTCAGGGCCTTGGCCGCCCTGGTCTGCTTGGCGTTCGGGTTCTTGATGGCCTGGGCCTCGTCGAGGACGAGGAGGTTCCAGCTTGTCTCCCCCAGCACCGGCAGGCGTAGGAGCGTGCCATAGCTGGTGATCGCCAGATCCAGGCCCTTGAAACGGTCCGGCGTTAGCTGCTTCATCGTTTCGGCGGTCATGGTCGAGGAGTGCACGACCAGGGCCTTCAGGCTGGGCGCGAACCGCTCGATTTCCGCCACCCAGTTGGCGAGCAAAGAGGCCGGCGCCACCAGCAGGCTCGGTTGTTTCTTCTTGTTCATCTGTCCCTGCACCAGCAGCAGGGACAGCACCTGGATGGTCTTCCCGAGGCCCATGTCGTCGGCAAGACAGGCTCCCAGCCCCAGCCCGCCGAGCAAGTGCAGCCACTGCACCCCCGCCCTCTGATAGGGCCGCAAGGTTCCCTTGAGTGCCGGGCCGGGATCGACCTCCGTGCCACCGGGGCTGCGCAACGCCTTCAACGTCCTGGCGAGAAAAGGCCCGGCCGTCACCTGCGACCAGTCGGCGACGTCGCCGTCCATGCCGTCTTCGGTGATCGTGGCCCCGGCCAGCATGCGCATGGCCTCGGCGAAGGATAGGCCGCTCTCCGCGGCCAGGGTTTCCGCCTCCTTGAATTGCCGCATCGCGCGTTCCAGGCGGTCGCGGTCGACCTCCACCCATTGGCCGCGCAACCAGACCAGCGCCTCCGTGCCGGCGAGCAGTGCGGCGATTTCCTCTTCGGTGAGCGGCTCTCCCTCCAGCGTCACGTCCACTTGAAAATCGAGCAGCCCGTCGAGGCCCGTGACGGACGGGGTGGCCGCGCCGATCGTCGCCGTGACCCTCGGGCGCGCGGGGCGATTGGCACGCCAGGTGGCGGGCATGCGCACCACGACGCCGGCGCTTTCCAGCTCGGGTACGCTGGCGAGGAACCGCGACGCCTCCCCCACCCCCCAGCGCAGGGGATGGAATATCTCTCCCCCATCGACCATCGCCTTCAGCCAGCCACAGGTTTCGGCGGCGCGCTGCACCGGCACCAGGAGCGACAACAGCTTGTCGCGGTTTGCCGCACCGGAATATTCGCTCAGCGCCTGCCCCAGCGGCACATGTTGGGCCGTGGCCTGTGCCGACAGCCCCGTGGTGTAGGTGGCCAGGAAAGCGAACGGCAGATCGGGATCGCGCCGGTTCTCCGCCAGATTGAAATGCACCCGCCCGACCAGGTTCCAGGCCGGGTTCAGGCTCTTGAGAAAGCTCTGGATATCCCTTCCTGAAGCAGCCAGGGAGGCGGCGAATGCCGTGCCCATCTCCTCCCAGAGCGCCTTCAGAAGTTCCTGGTTCAGGTACTCGGCCCCCGGCATCATGGGTGCCGTCAGCACCAGGGTGGCGAGTTCCCCGCCGTCCGGAGGCGGCACTGAGAAGGCCGTGTCGGACGATCGCAGGCACAGGCCCTCCACATATCGTGCCGCGAAGTCGCGCCACCAGCCGAGGACGGGTGGCAGAGCCCGCCCCACCTCTTCCGCCCCCAGCCACATCAGGCCGGCTCCGGAACCCTGGCCAAAGGCCTCGACAAGCCGCGCCGCGATCTTGTCTTCCAGGTCGGGAGAATCCTCGGCTTGCTCGGAAACGAGGTGTCCTTGCGGGGTCAGGCGGAGGCCCAGGCGGGTCACGATTTTCGGCGGCATGCCGTTCCCTTATCGTCTTATTTGAGCGGTTTGTTGGTCATGCCCCTTAGGCCTCGCCGTCGGAGAGCAGGAGATTGAATCCAGTTGGCACGATGCCTCTCCAGTGCCGTGACTGGCCAGCCAGCTTACAACCAAGCGAGCCTGTCATTTCTGAAAACTCAGATTCTAGAAGCTGCCACCCCAAGGGGCAAATCTGGGCTGTATCGTCAGATTTCCATGGTGGAGTGACCTGTGCCTCCCGAAAATATCGATATTCGGCTCCCACCGCGTCTGCCACAGAGGGCCTTCTTGACATTGATGGAAAAGGCGCCTAGATCGCTGGCACTCGCAGGGACAGAGTGCCAAACGCACTTTCGCGGTGTTGAAGGATGGCACCATTCGTAACCCCAAGCCCAGGGAGGAACTGGCATGAATTTCCGTCCGCTACACGACCGTGTGGTTGTCCGTCGCGTCGACGAGGACGAGACCACCACGGGGGGGATCATCATCCCCGATACCGCCAAGGAAAAGCCGATGCAGGGCGATATCCTGGCTGTCGGCCCTGGAGCCCGCAACGAAAAGGGCGAGGTCGTGCCACTCGATGTCAAGGTCGGCGACCGGGTGCTGTTCGGGAAGTGGTCCGGCAACGAGGTCACGATCGACGGCGAAGAGCTGGCGATCATGAAGGAATCCGACATCATGGGCGTGCTCGAGATCGCGCGCGCCAAGAAGCGCAAGAAGGCCGCTTGAAGCCTGAAACCTAGGGTTTTCCCGAGTTCTGGAGGAACGAAAAATGCCTGCGAAAGAAGTCAAGTTTTCCGGGGACGCGCGCGATCGGATGCTCCGCGGGGTCAACATTCTGGCGGAAGCGGTCAAGGTGACGCTGGGGCCCAAGGGGCGCAACGTGATCCTCGACAAGTCCTTCGGCGCGCCGCGGGTCAGCAAGGACGGGGTCACCGTCGCCAAGGAGATCGAGCTTTCCGACAAGTTCGAGAACATGGGCGCCCAGATGCTAAAGGAGGTGGCCACGAAGACCAGCGACATGGTGGGCGACGGGACCACCACGGCGACCGTGCTCGCCCAGTCGATCATCCGCGAAGGCTGCAAGGCGGTGGCCGCGGGCATGAACCCGATGGACCTCAAGCGCGGCATCAACTTGGCGGTGGAAGCCGTCGTGAAAGAGCTGCGCAAGCGCTCGCGCAAGGTCTCGAGCTCCGAGGAGATCGCCCAGATCGGTCGCATCTCGGCCAACGGCGACACCGAGATCGGTGACATGATCGCCGAGGCCATGCAGGAGGTCGGCAACGAGGGCGTGATCACGGTCGAGGAAGCCAAGTCGCTGGCCACCGAGCTGGATGTCGTCGAAGGCATGCAGTTCGACCGCGGCTATCTCTCGCCCTATTTCATCACCAACGCCGACAAGATGGTCTGCGAGATGGAGGATCCCTATATCCTTCTGCACGAGAAGAAGCTCTCCAGCCTGCAAGCACTGCTCCCGCTGCTGGAGACGGTGGTCAAGTCGGGTAAGCCGCTGCTCATCGTCGCCGAGGACGTGGAGGGCGAGGTGCTGGCCACGCTCGTCGTCAACAAGCTGCGCGGCGGTCTCAAGGTGGCGGCGGTCAAGGCGCCCGGCTTTGGCGACCGGCGCAAGGCGATGCTCGAGGATATGGCGATCCTGACCGGCGGCCAGGTGGTCTCCGAGGACCTGGGCATCAAGCTGGAGAACGTCACCCTGGACATGCTGGGCACCGCCAAGAAGATCGTGATCACCAAGGAGGAGACCACGCTCATCGACGGCGCCGGCAAGAAGAAGGACATCGAGGGCCGCTGCGGGCAAATCCGGGCGCAGATCGAGGACACGACCTCGGACTACGACAGCGAGAAGCTGCAGGAGCGCCTCGCCAAGCTGGCCGGCGGTGTCGCGATCATTCGCGTGGGCGGCGCCACCGAGGTCGAGGTGAAGGAGCGCAAGGACCGGGTCGAGGATGCCATGCACGCGACCCGCGCGGCGGTCGAGGAGGGTATCCTGCCCGGCGGTGGCGTGGCCTTGCTCTACGCCGGCAAGGTGCTCGACCGGCTCGAGCCGGCCAACGCCGATCAGAAGGTCGGCATCGACATCGTCCGCCGCGCGCTGGAGACCCCGGTGCGGCAGATCGCCGAGAACGCCGGCGCCGAGGGCTCGGTCGTGGTCGGCAAGCTGAACGAGAAGAGAAACCTGACCCGCGGCTACGACGCCCAGGGGGGCAAGTACGTCGACATGCTCAAGGCGGGCATCATCGACCCGACCAAGGTGGTGCGCACGGCGCTGCAGGACGCGGCCTCGATCGGCGGCCTGCTGGTCACCACCGAGGCCATGATCGCCGAAATTCCGGAGAAAAAGGGATCGGCGCCGGCCGGCATGCCGGATATGGGCGGCATGGGTGACATGGGTGGCATGGGCATGTAAGGACCAACAAATAGCCGAGTTTGGGGTCGCGTGCGAGCGCGGCCCCGCACCGGACGAGGTTTATCTCCGACCCAGGTTCCCGGGCGACGCAAAATAAGAAGGGGCTGTCCTAGCTAAGGCGGATTTTGTGGCTGGGAGAGCAGGATGTATGAGAGGCGGAGCAGGCTCGGCGGTTGGAAGCGGGAACGCTTCCTACTGCGCCGAGCAGGTCCGCCGCTTCGACCCGGACCGCTACCTGACCGTGCTCTTCGCGCCCCGCGCACGGCGCGCGGCGCTGTTTGCGCTTTACGCCTTCAACATCGAGGTCGCCAAGACCGCCGAGGTGGTCAGCGAAGCGCCGCTCGGGCTCCTGCGCCTGCAGTGGTGGCGCGACGCCCTGGAGGCGATCGAGGCCGGCCAGGGGCCGCGGCACCCGATCGCCGAGCCGCTGACCGAGGCGGTGCGGCGCCACCACCTGGATCCGGCACTGTTCGGGCGCCTGATCGAGGCCCGCGAATTCGACCTGGAGGGGCAGGCGCCGGAGGACCTGGCGGCACTCGAGGCCTATGCCGCCGCCACCTCCGCCGGCCTCGTGCACCTGGCGCTTCAAATCCTGGGCGTGGAAGCCGCCGCCGCCCGGACCGCGGGGCACCACGCCGGCATCGCCTGGGCGCTCGCCGGGCTGTTGCGCGCGGTGCCGTTCCACGCCGCCGCCAAGCGGCTCTACCTGCCGCGGGACCTGAGCCAGGCGGCCGCCCTGCGGACCGGGGAGCTGTTCGAGCTGCGGTCCAGCCCGGCGCTGTGCCGGGTCGCGGAACGGGTCGCGGCGTGCGCCCGCGAACACCTTCGGGCCGCCCGGGCTGTGGCCGGCCAGGTGCCCCGGAAGGCGCGGCCCGCGCTGCTCTGCGCCACGCTCGCCGACCACGCCCTCGCCAGGCTGGCGCGGGCGGGCTACGATCCCTTCGACCCGCGGGTGCAGGAACGCCCCCCGGGGCGCGCTTGGCGGCTCGCCTGGGCGGCCTTGCGGGGCCGCTATTGAGCCGGCACGCGGCCCGGCACGCGCCCCGCACGCGCCCCGCACGCGCAAGACGCGGGAAGACACCACTTGCCAGGGGAGGCCCGACATGGCCGCGGAAAATTTCTTCAATCTCACGGACACCTCGCAGGGCATCGCCCGGCAACTGGGCGAGGGCCTGTCGACCCGGGTGTTTCCGGGCGAGCAGGCCATGCTGTCGCTGGTGACCATCGAGCCCAACGCCCAGGGCCGCACCCACAGCCACCCCGAGGAGCAATGGGGCGTGCTGCTGGAAGGCGAGGGGGTGCGCAGCCAGGGCGGCGAGGAGGTGCCGGTCACGGCCGGCGACTTCTGGCGCACGCCCGGCGGCATGCCCCACAGCTTCCGGGCCGGGCCCTCGGGCGCCAAGGTGCTCGACGTCTTCGCGCCGCCGCGCGAGGAGTACCGCAAGGCCGGCAGCGGCTTCGGTACCACCGAAGCCTAATACCAGAACGGGGACCAGCGGCCATGGCCATCCGACGCCACGACATCCACTTCGAACGCCTGAGCCCGGAGGCGCTGGCGGCCTGGGCCGAGATCCCGCCGGCGGTCGCTTCCGACTGCATGAACCGGGAGAACTTCATGGCCGCGGCGGTCAAGCCGGTGCGGGCCGGCACCACGCTGGTCGGCCAGGCCCGCACGGTCACCTCGATGGTCGGCGACAACGGGGTCAGCCACGTCGCCACCGCGCTGCTCGCCCCCGGTGAGGTGCTGGTGATCGCCGCCGGCGGCTACCCGGACGTGGCGGTCTGGGGCGGGGTCGCGACCCGGGCGGCGATGGCGCGCGGCGCCGCCGGGGTGGTGATCGACGGCGCGGTGCGCGACGTCGCCGAGATTCGCGAGCTCGGCTTTCCCTGCTACGCCCGCGCCGCGGTGCCCGGCGGCCCGCACAAGGGCTTCGGCGGCACCATCGACGGCGCCATCGCCTGCGCCGGCTGCCCGGTATCGCCCGGCGATATCGTGCTCGGCGACGACGACGGTATCGTGGTGGTGCCGCTCGCCGGTCAGGCGGCGCTGCTGACCGCCTGCCGCGACAAGCTGAAGCAGGAAGAGGACTGGCTCGCCGAGATCGCCGCCGGCAAGACCATGGCCGAAATCCTGGGCCTCGGCGAGGCCGAGGTGATCGGGAAGTAATTTACTCCGCCGCCGCTGCCGCGGTCTGGTTCATCCAGGCGTCGAGGTCGGCGAGCGCGCGGGCGGCCAGCGCCGGCTTGCGGGCCTTCTTCGGGACCCGCTTGCCGTCGGGCAGGACAATCGGCGGGAACAGGCCGAAGTTCACGTTCATCGGCTGGAAGCTGCGCGGTCCGGGCTCGATCCGGTCGCCGGACAGGTGGCCGCCGGTGATGTGGTTCAAGAGCGCGCCGTGGGCGGTGGTGGCCGGCGGCGGCGCGAGCACGCGGCCCGACCTCTCGGCGGCGGCGAAGCGCCCGGCGAGCAGCCCGATGGCGGCCGATTCCACGTAGCCCTCGACCCCGGTGATCTGGCCGGCGAAGCGCAGCCGCGGCTGGGCCCGAAGCCGCAGCGCGCCGTCGAGCAGCTCCGGCGAATTCAGGAAGGTGTTGCGGTGCAGCCCGCCCAGGCGCGCGAACTCGGCTTTCTCCAGGCCCGGAATGGCGCGGAAGATTTCCGCCTGCGGGCCGTATTTCAGCTTGGTCTGGAATCCGACCATGTTGTAGAGCGTGCCGAGCGCGTTGTCCTGGCGCAGCTGCACCACCGCGTGGGCCCGCCGCCCGGTCCGGGGGTCGGTCAGGCCGACCGGCTTCATCGGGCCGAAGCGCGGGGTCTCGCGGCCGCGCGCCGCCATGACCTCGATCGGCAGGCAGCCCTCGAAGTAGGGGGTGTCGCGCTCCCAGTCGTGGAACTCCGTGGTCGCGCCGGCCAGCAGCGCGTCGATGAAGGCCTCGTACTGCGCCTCGTCGAGCGGGCAGTTGATGTAGTCCGCGCCATCGCCGCCCGGCCCGGCGCCCCCGGGGCCCGGTTTGTCGTAGCGCGACTGGAACCAGGCGGTGTCGAAGTCGATGCTGTCCTTGTGGACGATCGGCGCGATGGCGTCGAAGAAGGCGAGGGCGTCGGCGCCGGTCAGGCCGTGGATCGCCTCGGCCAGCGCCGGCGAGGTCAGCGGTCCGGTCGCGACGATGACCGAGTCCCAGTCCGCCGGCGGCAACCCGGCGATCTCGCTCCGGTCGATCTCGATCAGCGGCTCGGCCTCGAGCCGCGCCGTCACCTCGGCG
>JACZVL010000030.1 GCA_022572685.1 Pseudomonadota bacterium | reverse complement strand
GCGGCCAGGCCCTCGGCGGCCTGGCGCACGCCGATGCCACCGATCGCCACCACCGGCAGTGGCGCCAGTGTCGCGGCCAGCGCGGCCAGCCCCGCGATCCCGATCGGCGGGCCCGCATCGGGCTTGGTCGCGGTGGCGTAGACCGGGCCGATGCCGACGTAGTCGGCCAGGCCCCGGTCGACCCGCGCCGCCTCCTCGGCGGTGCCGGCGGAAACCCCGATCAGCGCGTCCGGCCCGAGGATAGCCCGCGCCCGCGCCGCGTCCAGGTCGTCCTGGCCCAGGTGCACCCCGTCGGCACCGGCGGCCTGGGCGGCCTCGACCCGGTCGTTGACGATGAGCGGCACGCCGAGCGGCGCGAGCCGGGCCTTGAGCGCGCGCGCCGCCTCGACCAGCTCGGCATCGCCAAACGCCTTCTCGCGCAGCTGCACCAGGGTCGCGCCGCCGCGCACCGCCGCGGCCACGACCTCGTCGAGCCGCCGGCCCTGGGTCACGTCGGAGCCGACCACCAGATAGAGGGTGAGATCGAATGCCGGTTTCACGCTCAAGTTCGCTCGCCTTCAATTGGGGGCCGCAGCCGAGCGGCGGTATCTCAGTCATAGGCCCGGCTTTCTGCTTTTGCCAAGCTTTCGCTTAGCCGATAATGACGCGCGATCGACGAAGGACCCGCCGCCCATGCCCGAAATTTCCATATCCGAGATCAGCGACGCCGCCCGCACCACCGCCGGCACCCTGATGGACATCGAGGCCATCCTGTTCCGGCCCGAGGATCCCTTCATCTTCACCTCGGGCCGCGCCAGCCCGGTCTACGTCGACTGCCGCAAGATCATCTCCTTTCCCGAGGCGCGCAACCGCCTGATGGCGCTCGCCGTCGAGCTGGTCGAGACCGAGATCGGCGCCGCCGCCATCGACGTGGTGGCCGGCGGCGAGACCGCCGGCATTCCCTACGCCGCCTGGATCGCCGACCGCCTCGACAAGCCCATGATCTACGTGCGCAAGAAGCCCAAGGGCTTCGGCCGCAACGCCCAGATCGAGGGCTGCTTCGAGGACGGCGCGCGGGTGCTGCTGGTCGAGGACCTGGCCACCGATGGCGGCTCCAAGCTCAACTTCGTCGAGGCGATCCGCCGGGCCGGTGGCGAGGTCGCCCATACCTTCGTGGTGTTCCACTACGGCATCTTCCCCCAGAGTATCGCGGTGCTGGCCGAGCACGGCGTGACCCTGCACGCGCTCGCCACCTGGTGGGACGCCCTCGCACTCGCCGAGGAGCGCGGCTACCTCTCGGCCGACGGCCTGGCCCAGGTGCGCGCCTTCCTCGAGGACCCGGAGACCTGGTCGGCGGCGCACGGCGGCAAGACCAGCGCCGAGATCGCCGCCGGTGGCTGAGCGGAACGGACCACGGCTTCCATGACAGATCCGATGACCGATACCGACGTCGCCATCGTCGGCGCCGGCGCGGCCGGGCTGGCGGCGGCGAGGACACTGGGCGAGCTCGGCGTGCCCTTCGTGCTGCTCGAGGCGGCGCACCGCATCGGCGGCCGCGCCTATACCGAGGAGGTCGCCCCCGGCGCGCCCTTCGACCTGGGCTGCCACTGGATGCATTCGGCGAGCCGCAACCCCTTCGTCGCGATCGCCGACGCTCACGGCTTCGACTACGACAAGCTCGGCTTCAACCGGCGCATGCGAATCGCCGGCGCCTGGGCCAGCGCGGCCGAGGAGGCCGAGCGCGACGCCTTCATGGCGGAGAACTCCGAGGCCATCGCCCGCGCCGCGGCGGCCGGCCCCGACCTCGCCGCCGCCGAGGTCACCGAGCGCGCGGGCCGCTGGACGGCGCTCTACGACTACTTCTTCTCGATCTGGACCGCCCACGACGTCGACCAGGTCTCGATCGTCGATCTGGAGGCCTACGACGATACCGAGGAGAACTGGCCGCTCAAACAGGGCTACGGGGCGCTGGTCGCCCGCCACGGCGCCGGAATTCCGGTGACTCTCGACACCCAGGTCGCCGCCATCGATTGGTCGGGCAAGGCGCCGCGCCTGACCACCCCCAAGGGCGAAGTCCGGGCCAAGAAGGTCATCGTCACGGTCTCGACCGGCATCCTGGCGGGCGGCCACATCCGCTTCGACCCGGCGCTGCCCGATTGGAAGCAGGAAGCCATCGCCGGCCTGCCGCTCGGCAACCACAATCGCATCTGCCTGGTTTACGACCGCAACGTCTTCGGCGCGGCGCCGCCCCGTGGCGCGGCGGTGCTCGACGAGGGCGCCGGGGGCGCCGGGGGCGCCGAGGGCGCCGAGCCCATGAGCTTCTCGATCCGGCCGTTCGGCTACGACTACGTGGTCGGGCTGACCGGCGGGCGCTTCGCCGACTGGCTCGAGCGCGCCGGGACCGCGGCCGCGGTCGACCTCGCCAAGGAAAACCTGAAGCGGGCCTTCGGCGCCGACATCGTCAAACACTTGGTCGGCCACAACGTGACCGCCTGGCGCGGCGACCCTTGGGTGCGCGGCGCCTACTCCGCCGCCCTGCCCGGCCAGGCAACCCAGCGCCGGCGCCTGGCCGAAGCGCTCGACGGGCGCCTGTTCTTCGCCGGCGAGGCGACCTCGACCGGGTCCTACTCGACCGCCCACGGCGCCCACCTGACCGGCATCGACACCGCCCAAGAGGTCGCCAAGGCGCTGGGCAAGAGGGACTAACCCGCGGTGTTGCCGCCGTCGATGGGGATCGCGGCGCCGGTGATCTGGCGCGCGGCCTCGGAGGCGAGGTAGGCGACCAGCTTGGCGACCTCCTCGGGGGTGGTCAGGCGCCCGGTCGGCGATTCGGCCGCCGCCGCGCGCCGCGCCGCCGCCGGATCGAGCCCGCGCTGCACGGCTTCCACGTCCATCATCGGGGTATCGGTATCACCCGGGCAGACCGCGTTGATGCGGATGTTCTCGCCCGCGTGGTCGAGCGCCATGGCCCGGGTCAACTGGACCACCGCGCCCTTGGAGGCGCAGTAGGCGACCGCGCGCCTCCCCCCCACCAGGCCCCAGTCCGAGGCGATGTTGACGATCGCGCCGCCGCCGCGCTTACGCAGCAGCGGCACCGCGGCCCGGCTCAGAAAAAACACCGCGTCCAGGTTGACCGCCATGGTCTCGCGCCATTGCCGCTCGGTGGTCTCCTCGGCGGTGGCGTAGTGGATGATGCCAGCGTTGTTGACCAGGACGTCGAGCCCGCCCAAGGCCGCGGCGGTCGCCGCCATCAGCGCCCGGGCCGCCGCCGGCACGCCGAGATCGCCGTACCAGGCCGAAACCCGCGCGCCCCGGCTCTCGAGTTCGTCGCGCAGGGCCGCGCCGCGGGCTTCGTCGCGCCCGGCCAGCATGACGCCATAACCCAGCGCCGCGAACTCGCGCGCGATCGCGGTCCCGATCCCCGAGGTCGCGCCGGTCACCAGGACGATGGGTGCCACCTCCGCCATGGCCCGATCTTACACCAAAGGTCGGGGGTTTGCCCATTTCGGACTTATTTATGTTCCCAAACCGAAGGGCGTTATTCCTCCCTGGAGAAACCACATGGAATTGCATTGGAACCGCGAAGACAAAATCATTAAAATCAGCAGACTAAATGGTTAATTTCGTGAAACCATATAGCATAGAATAAATATAAAATGTCTTTTTAATTTTATCAGTATTTACGTTTTAGTAATTTCGAAATTCACTCGATCTATGATTCCACCTCACACCGCGTCACAGCCGCTGAAACCGGGTAAGGGGAACATGGAAACCGAAACTTTGATGTTGAATTTGAGCTCGCAGGCCGCTGCCGCCCTGACGCTCCTGACCGCGACGGCAGGGACCCAGGCGGCGGCGCAAACGGGCATCGAGCGGTCCGCAAGCGGGCAACTCTGGAGCGACATGAAACAGCGTTGGCTCCCAGCCAACGGCCGCGACGGCTGAAACTCGACAACAGCGGAGCAACAAGGAGAAATCGCGATGCGCCAGTCTCTCGCCGGATCGAGCCGGAATCGCACCGACTTCCAGAACCAAACGGGGCCCGCGGCACTGGAGCGCCGCAAGCACCGGCGCACCCTGACCCGCCTCGGCGGTTGCCTGCGGCCCAGCCTGTCGGACCAGATGCTGCGCTACTGCGACATCCTCGATGTTTCCGCGAACGGCGCGCAGATCCGGACCACCAAGCCACTCGCCACGGATTCCTGGATCACCCTGGGCATCGGGCATCTCGGCAAAATCCACGCCCAGGTCGTGTGGCAGAAGGACAACCTGGCCGGGGTCCAGTTCGCCGCCGACCCCAGCTACATCACGCGCATGATGCGCGGCATCCTGCCGGTCCCGCAGACCGCCGCGTAAAGCCAGAGATATCGACCACGAGCAAGGTCTCCCTGCACTTCCCGAGGGAGGATCGCGGCCCCCACGGGGCCCCCCGGTCCTCCCTCCTTTTTTGTCTCCCTGTCTTTCACCGGCGGCCGCGCTGGTCGCCTTGAGCGCCGTCCTCGGGTAGGATGCACGCGATTCGTAAGTCGCGGCATCGGAGGAACGCCATGGTTACGCGCCTTGTGGGCTTGCTCTGCGCCCTGGTCCTGGTCCTGGCCGGCCTGGGGTCCGCCCTGGCCGCCGAGCTGCGCATCGGCATCACCCAGTTTCCCTCGACCCTCAACCCGCTGATCGACTCCATGCTGGCCAAGTCCTACGTGCTGGCCATGACCCGGCGTCCGCTCACCGCCTACGACCAGGACTGGCGGCTGATCTGCATGCTGTGCACCGAGTTGCCGACCATCGAGAACGGCCTGGCGGTGCCGGAGGCGCTGGCCGACGGCAAACAGGGCATCGCGGTCACCTACCAGATCCATCCCGGGGCGAGGTGGGGCGACGGCAAGCCGGTGACCAGCGCCGACGTGGTGTTCACCTGGGAGGTCGGCCGCCACCCCAAGACCGGGGTCAGCGACTTCGAAGCCTTCCGGCGCATCCTTTCGATCGAGGTGATCGACGACAAGACCTTCACGCTGCACCTCGACCGCATCACCTTCGACTTCGCCGCCACGGGCCTGGAAATCCTGCCCGCGCACATCGAGCGGCCGATCTTCGAGGCCGACCCGGCGACCTACCGCAACCGCACCGCCTTCGACACCGACCCGGCCAACCCGGGCCTCGCCTTCGGACCCTACAAGGTGGTCGAGATGGTCTCCGGCTCCCACATCGTGCTGGCGCGCAACGACACCTGGTGGGGCGCCAAACCGGCCTTCGACAAAATCACGGTGCGGGTGATCGAGAACACCGCGGCCTTGGAAGCGAACCTGCTGTCCGGCGCCATCGACATGATCGCCGGCGAGCTCGGCGTCACCATCGACCAGGCGCTGGCCTTCGAGAAGCGTCACGGCGGGCGCTACGACATCACCTACAAGCCCGGGCTGATCTACGAGCACCTGGACCTCAACCTCGACAACCCGATCCTGGCCGACAAGCGGGTTCGCAAGGCGCTGATCCTGGCGCTCGACCGCGAGGCATTGAGCCAGCGCCTGTTCGCCGGGCGCCAGCCGGTCGCCGATTCCTCGGTCAGCCCGCTCGACTGGGTTCACGATCCCGAAACACCGACCTACGGGTTCGACCCGGAGGCGGCCAGGGCGCTGCTCGACGACGCCGGCTGGACCCGGATCGAGAACGGCATCCGCCACAACGCCGCCGGCGAGCGGCTCACCCTCGAGCTGATGACCACCGCCGGCAACCGGAGCCGGGAGCTGGTCGAACAGGTGCTGCAGTCCATGTGGCGCGAGGTCGGTATCGAGACGCGCATCCGCAACGAGCCGGCGCGGGTGTTCTTCGGCGAGACCGTGGCCAAGCGCAAGTTCACCGGCGCGGCCATGTTCGCCTGGCTGTCCTCGCCGGAAAGCGTGCCGCGCACCACGCTGCGCTCCGACCAGGTGCCGAGCGCGGAGAACGCCTGGTCCGGGCAGAACTACACCGGCTTCCGGAACCCCGAAATGGACGACCTGATCGACCGGATCGAGGTCGAACTGGACCGCGCCAAGCGCAAGGTTCTGTGGGCGCGGCTGCAACGGCTCTACGTCGAGGAGCTGCCGGTCATCCCGCTGTACTGGCGCGCCAACGCCTACGTCCTGCCCAAATGGCTGAGCGGCCTGCGCCCCACCGGCCACCAGGGCACCACCACCCTATGGATCGAGGAATGGCGGGATTCCAGATGACAGGTATCAGGGATCAGGGATCAGGTATCAGGTTGCTTTTTCTGATCCCTGATCCCTGATACTTGATACCTGATACCTGATCCCTGAAGCATGCTCACCTACGTCGCCCAGCGCCTGATCGAGTCCGCCCTGGTCCTGTTGATCATGTCGTTCGTGGTCTATGGCCTGATCGGGCTGATGCCGGGCGATCCCATCGACATCATGGTGAGTTCCGACCCCAACATGACGCCCCAGGACGCGGCGCGCCTGCGCGCCCTCTACGGCCTCGACCGGCCGATCGTCGAGCGCTACCTGAACTGGCTCGGCGCAGCACTTCAGGGCGACTTCGGCTTCTCCCGGCTGCACGCGCGGCCGGTGCTCGAAGTGCTGCTGCCGCGCCTGGGCAACACCGTGCTGCTGATGGGGCTGTCTTTCCTGCTCGCCTTCGCGCTCGCCCTGCCGGCCGGGGTCTATGCCGCGCTCCGCCCGCGCGGCGCCGGTGATACCGCGATCAACCTGTTCGCCTTCGCCGGCATCTCGCTGCCGCCGTTCTGGCTGGCGATCCTGCTGATCATCCTGTTCGCGGTCGTGCTCGGCTGGCTGCCGGCCGGGGGCATGGCGCCGGGCGGGGCCGGCCTCGGGGTCCAGGTCCAGTACCTGGTGCTGCCGATCGCGACCCTCACGCTGGCCACCATCGGCGGCATTCTCCGCTTCGTGCGCGCCGCGACCATGGAGGCGCTGCGCCAGGACTACGTGCGCACCGCCCGCGCCAAGGGCCTGAGCGAGCGCCAGGTGGTGTTCGGCCACGTGCTGCGCAACGCCATGATCCCGGTGGTCACCATCCTGGCGCTCAATTTCGGCGCGCTGTTCTCGGGCGCGCTGATCACCGAGACCATGTTCGGCTACCTGGGCATGGGCAAGGCGATCTACGACGCGATCCTGGGCAACGATTTCAACCTGGCGCTGATCGGCCTGCTGCTGGCCACCCTGACCACCCTGCTCGCCAACCTGGCCGCCGACCTCTGCTACACCTGGCTCGACCCGCGGATCACCTATCGATGAGCGAAAGACCCCCCTACCAGCTGGCGGCGACGGCGGAGCTGGCCGAGGGCCCGCCGCGCTCGCTCGGCGCGCTGCTGTGGCGGCGTTTCCTGGAGCATCGCGGCGCGGTCGCCAGCCTGATCGTGCTGGTGCTG
Source organism: Pseudomonadota bacterium (assembly GCA_022572685.1). Taxonomy (GTDB): domain Bacteria; phylum Pseudomonadota; class Alphaproteobacteria; order Kiloniellales; family J153; genus JACZVL01. The sequence continues at coordinate 13,498 of JACZVL010000030.1, read as the reverse complement.
CTCGGCTTGCTCGCCCTCGCCGCGCCCTTGGCCGAGATGGCCCTCGGCCTGGATGCGACCCGGGTCGATCTGTTCAGCCTCAAGCTGCCGCCCTCGGCCGCGCATCCGCTCGGCACCGACGAGCTCGGCCGCGACCTCTTGCTGCGCCTGCTCTACGGCGGCCAGGTCTCGCTCTCGGTCGGGCTCGCCGCCGCGCTCTGCGCCGCGGTCATCGGCACCGCGATCGGGCTGCTCGCCGGCTACTACGGCGGCTGGCTCGACGGCCTGCTGATGCGCCTGACCGACGGGGTGATCGCGCTGCCGCTGTTGCCGCTGCTGATCGTGCTCGCCGCCATCGATTTGACCAAGCTCGGCCTGCCCGAGGACTGGGCTACTAGCGAGAACGTCAGCCTGTACCGCATCGTGATCCTGATCTCGCTGGTCGGCTGGACCACGGTCGCGCGCCTGGTGCGCGGGGCGGCGCTCACGCTCAAGGCGCGGGAGTTCGTGCGCGCGGCCGAGGCGCTCGGGGCCAGCCACGCGCGCATCATGCTGGTGCACATCCTGCCCAACGCGGTCTCGCCGATCATCGTCGCGACCACGCTCTCGGTCGGCAACATCATCCTCTTGGAGTCGGTGCTGAGTTTCCTGGGCCTGGGCATCCAGCCGCCGATTCCGAGCTGGGGCAACATGCTGACCGGGGCCCAGGAGCTGATCTGGGACGCCCCCGCGCTGGCGCTCTATCCGGGCCTGCTGATCTTCGCCACCGTGATCGCCTTCAACTTCCTCGGCGACGGCCTCCAGGACGCCCTCGACCCCCGCGCGGTCAAGTAGTGCGGGTTCAGGCCGCCTTTCCCGATCGCGGACGGACCTCTGTTCTCAGCAGTTCCTCGATCTCGTCCTTACGGCGTTCGAGATCGTAGCGCTGCTGCAGGTTCATCCAGAATTCGGCCGAGGTGTCGAAGTAACGCGCCAAGCGGAGAGCCGTGTCCGGCGTGATTCCGCGCTTGCCAAGACAGATCTCGTTGATCCGCCGCGGCGGCACGTTGATGTCCCGTGCCAGCCGCGACTGGCTGATCCGCATCGGGTTCAGGAACTCCTCGCCGAGGATTTCTCCCGGATGGATGGGCGGGTGCTTGGCCATGGTCATTTCCTAATGGTAGTCAACGATTTCGACGTCATGGGCGTCGCCGCCGCGCCAGACGAAACATATCCGCCATCGATCGTTGATGCGGATACGATATTGACCCTGCCGGTCCCCCTTCAGGGCTGCAAGCCGGTTGCCGGGCGGCACACGCAGCTCGGCCAGCGACTTGGCGGCGTTCAACATCTCCAGCTTGCGGCGGGCGGTGCCGGCGATGTCGCGCCACCGACGCGAGGGGAGACGATTGAACAGCCGCGCGGTGTCCTTGCTCTTGAAGGACTTTATCACCGCGATAGCCTATACCATTATATGGTATACCGTCAAGCGTTATGGCGCTTCGAGCAAGGGCCGGTTCAACCGCCGCGCGGCAGGGTGGTTTCGACGAGGCGCGCCCAGTAGCTGGCGCCGAGCACCGAGATGTCGTCGTTGAAGTCGTAGCGCGGGTTGTGCACCGTGCAGCCGCCCGGGCCGCCGTACTCGCCGTTGCCGAGCCAGATGTAGCAGCCGGGCCGCTCCTGCAGCAGGTAGGCGAAGTCCTCCGAGCCCATCAGCGGCGGCGCGCCGAGTTCCACGTTGTCTTCGCCGAGCACCTCGGCGGCGACCCGCGCCGCGATTCCGGTCTCGCGCTCGCTATTGACCAACGCCGGATAGCGCCGCTCGTAGCGGTATTCCAGGGTGGCGCCGTGGGCGGCGCAGAGGCCCCCGGAGATCTTGCCGATCTCGGCTTCGATCCGGTCGCGCACCTCGGCCTTGAAGCAGCGCGCGGTGCCGCGCAGCACCGCCTGCTGGGGGATCACGTTCCAGGTATCGCCGGCGTGGAACTGGGTGACGCTGACCACCACGGAGTCGAGGGGGTCGGTGCGCCGGCTGGCGATGGTCTGGAGCGCGCCGACGATCTGGGCGGCGGCCACGATGGGATCGTTGCCCAGATGCGGCATGGCCGCGTGGGTGCCGTCGCCGGTGACCGTGATCTCGAAGATGTCGAACGAGGCCATGGCCGAGCCGGCGCGCAGGCCGGCGCGCCCGGTCGCCATCCCGGGCATGTTGTGCAGGCCGTAGACGCTCTCGACCGGGAATTTCTCGAACAGGCCCTGCTCGACCATGACCCGGCCGCCGCCCTCGTTCTCCTCGGCGGGCTGGAAGATGAAGTGGACCGTGCCCTCGAAGTTGCGGGTCTCGGCCAGGTAGCGCGCCGCGCCCAGCAGCATGGCGGTGTGGCCGTCGTGGCCGCAGGCGTGCATCTTGCCGTCGTCGGTCGAGCGGTGGTCGAAGTCGTTGAGTTCGTGGATGTGCAGCGCGTCCATGTCGGCGCGCAGGCCGATCGCCCGGCTCTTGTTCCCGTTGCCGCTCCCGTCCCCTTTCGCGCCCCCCTTCGCGCTATTTCCGTGGAGCGTGCCCACGACACCGGTTTCGGCCAGGCCCCGGTGCACCTCGATGCCCCACTCGGCGAGTTTCCCGGCGACGAACTCGGCGGTGCGGCGCTCCTCGAAGGCGGTCTCGGGGTGGCGGTGCAGGTCGCGGCGCCAGGCCGTCATGTCGTCGTGGAACTCGGCGATCCGGTTGATGATCGGCATGGCGCTTGTCCCCTTCGCGGTTCTGATCGGTTGGCCGCGAAGGAGCCTAGCGGCGCCCCGGCCGGCGATCAATGGCGCGCGATCGCCCCGTCGGGGACTATCGCAACTTGGGATTGAGGGCGTCGCGCAGCCAGTCGCCGAGCAGGTTGACCGCGAGCACCAGGAGCGCGAGCGCGGCCCCGGGGAAGATCGTGATCCACCACTCGCCGGAGAACAGAAAGTCGTTGCCGACCCGGATCAGGGTGCCGAGCGAGGGCGAGGTCGGCGGCACGCCCACGCCGAGGAACGACAGCGTCGCCTCGGTGATGATCGCGACCGCCAGATGGATGGTGCCGATCACCAGCACCGGGCCCATGACGTTCGGCAGCACGTGGCGCAGCATGATCAGCATCGGCGGGATGCCCATGACGTGGGCCGCCTGGACGTATTCCTTGTTCTTCTCGACCATCGTCGAGCCGCGCACGGTGCGCGCGTACTGGACCCAGCCGGAGATGCCGATGGCGAACACCAGGACGTAGATCGCGACCTCGCCGTGCATGTCGCGGGGCAGCAGGCTGCGCGCCACCCCGTCGATCAGAAGCGCGATCAGGATCGCCGGGAACGACAGCTGGATGTCGGCGACGCGCATGATGACGGCATCGATCGCGCCGCCCAGATAGCCGCTCACCAGGCCGAGGGAGACCCCGATCACCATGGCGAAGGCGACCGCGGCGAAGCCGACGCCGAGCGAGATCCGGGCGCCATACATGATGGTGGAGAGCATGTCGCGGCCCTGGTCGTCGGTGCCGAGCAGGAAGCGCGGATCGCCGCCCGCCTCCCAGACCGGCGGCGTGAAAGCATCGAGCAGCTCGACGGTCGCCGGGTCGAAGGGCTGATGGGGCGCCAGCCAGGGCGCGAACAGCGCCGAGATCAGGAAGATCGCGGTCACCACCGCGGCCACCATGGTCACCGGCGAACGCTTGAAGCTGTAGTAGACGTCGCTGTCCCGGAACCGCCGGACGCCGTCGACCAGATGTGCGCCTACGGTCATGACCACACTACCCGTGGCGTCCGACCACCGTGCTGTCGATGCGCAGGCGCGGGTCGACGGCATAGTAGAGCAAATCGACGATCAAATTGATGATCACGAAAAACAGGGCGATCATGCACAGGTAGGCCGACATCACGGGAATGTCGACCTCGTTGATCGCCTGGATGAACAGCAGGCCCATGCCGGGCCACTGGAACACGCTCTCGGTGATGATCGCGAAGGCGATGATCGAGCCGAGCTGCAGGCCGGTGATGGTGATCACCGGCACCAAGGTGTTCTTGAGCGCGTGGCCGAAGTTGATGGCGCGATTGGCCAGTCCGCGCGCGCGCGCGAACTTGATGTAGTCGGTGCGCAGCACCTCGAGCATCTCCGAGCGCACCAGGCGCATGATCAGCGTCATCTGGAACAGGGCCAGCGTGATCGACGGCATGATCAGCGCCTTGGCGCCCGAGACGGTCAGCAGACCGGTGGTCCACCAGCCGAGATCGACCACGTCGCCGCGGCCGAAGGTGGGCAACCACCGCAAGACCACGCCGAACAGCAGGATCAGCAGGATGCCGATCAGAAAGGTGGGCAGGGACACGCCGATGAGCGACAGGGTCATGAACACGCGGGATAGGAATCCCTCCCGGTGCAGGCCGGTGTAAACACCCATCGGCACGCCGACCAAGAGCGCGATCAGGGCGGCAACGATGCTGAGCTCGAGGGTCGCCGGCAGGCGCTCGGCGATCAGGTCCTCGACCGGGCGGCGGTGCCGGTAGGAGATGCCGAACTCGCCCTGGACCGCGTTGACCACGAAGCGGCCGAATTGGACGACGAAGGGATCGTCCAGCCCCAGGCCCTCGCGCAGGGCCTCGCGCTCCTGGAGGCTGGTGTCCTGGCCCACCATGTTGTTGATCGGATCGCCCACATAGCGGAACAACCCAAAGGCGATGAGCGCCACGGTCAGCATGACCAGGACGGACTGAAGGAAACGGCGGATGATGAAAGCGATCACTGCCGGACCCCGGGCGTCCTATCCGCGGACGCGAGAAAACTTAGCCCGGCCCCTCGACGAGGGGTCGGGCCTTAACGGACCCAGAGGTCACGGAAGGACGACGTTGCGGAAATCAAGCACATTGTCCGCGCGCTGCGCCACGGTCACCCCGTCACGCACGCCCCACGACAAGGGCTGCTGGTGGATCGGAAGGTGCCCGACATCGTCCTTGTGGATCTGGAACGCCGCATCGATCAACTCCTGGCGCTTGTCCGGATCGGTCTCGCCGCCGATCTGGCTCGACAGTTCGTCGACCTTGGGGTTGCAGTAACCGCCCAGGTTGAACTGGCCCGCCTTGGTCTCCTTGTTCCTGCAGACCAGGAGGTTCTGCAGGACGTTATGCGAGTCGATCGAGCCCGGCGTCCAGCCCAGCAGGTAGAAGCTGGTATCGTAATCGTTCTGCGCCAGAACCTTGGCGAAGTACTTCGACTTGGGCTGGGCCAGCAGGTCCACCTTGACGCCGACCTTGGCCAGCATACCGACCACCGCCTGACAGATCCGCTCGTCGTTGACGTAGCGGTTGTTCGGACAGTCCATGGTCAACTCGAAGCCGTCCGGATAGCCGGCCTCGGCCAGAAGCCGCTTGGACTTGGCCGGGTCGTAAGCATAGGGCTGGTTGAGCGCCGGGTTATGCCCGTTGATCTGCGGTGCGACCATCAGGCCCGAGGGCGTCGCCGCCCCGCGCATGATCTTCTCCTTGATCGCATCGAGATTGAGGGCATGAGCGAAGGCTTGGCGCACCCGCAGGTCCTTGAAGGGGTTCTTGCCCTTGATGTTGGAAGACAAGAGCTCGTCGCGGTCCTGGTCCATGCCCAGGAAGATGGTACGCGCCTCCGGACCGGTCAGCGGCGAGACGCCGTCAGCCTTGGTCAGGCGGTCCCAGTCCTGCACCGGGATGGGATAGGCCAGGTCCAGCTCGCCGGAGAGCAGCGCCGCCACGCGGGTGGCGTCCTGCGAGATCGGCGTGAAGATCACCTCGTCCACGTTGGACTTGATGTCCTTCCAATAGTTGTTGAAGCGTTTGAAAACCGACTTCACGTCGGGCTGACGCTCGACGATCATGAAGGGGCCGGTGCCGTTGGCGTTCAGGCTGGCGAACTTACCCGAGGTATCGGCTTCCTTCGGGCTCTCCGCCTCGACCGCGTTGTTGGTCTCGGCCCATTCCTTGTCCATGATGTAGAGCCAGACCAGCTCGCGGGCGAGCGTTGGGATCGGCCCAGGGGTCTCCACCCGGATGGTGTGATCGTCCACCTTGGTTATGCTCTTGATGAGCGCGCCGCGGACCTTCTGGTCCGAGCCCTCGGTCAAGGTGCGCTTCCAGGAGAAGATCACGTCGTCGGCGGTAAAGTCGTTGCCGTTGTGGAACTTCACGCCCTGGCGCAGCTTGAAGACCCAGGTGGTCGGCGACGTCGTCTCCCAGGACTCGGCCAGCGCCGGAATCAGCTCCAGGTTCGCGCTATAGGCAGTCAGGCCTTCGTAGACGTTGCCCAGATAACCCAGAGAAAAGGTCTCGTTCAGACCATGGGGATCGAGGGACTGGGCGTCGCCCTGGAAGGCCCACTTGAAGGTCTTGGCGTCGGCGCCCTGCGAAAACGCCAAGACGGTTGCGGCCAGGGCCGCAAGAATTCCGTTCCGGAAACGCATGGTGTACCTCCTCTGTCAGGTTTCTCGTTCCGGGTCCGATCGGCCAGCACGCACGGCGCCGCCGGACCCTCGATACCATTCCCATGATGTATCTACCGCCCATGGTAGGCGGCCCCGGGGGCCCAAACAAGTCGCGTACACAAGGCCGCCCGCGGTGCGGCGCGCCCCGTTTCCGGGTGTCCTGGAACACCCGACAGCGTGCCCTTGAACGGCGCGCCGCGATCGGTTCGCCCGTAAACATCCTCGAACTTCATCAACCTCAGTCCCAGTAACGGCTCTGTCCGACGCATCCAAACCCTCCCAATCCTGGAACAATTCTAAAACCGGACAGATCACTTGTTACATAGACCGGTCATACCTGGTGTTGGCGACACCCTGCCCGCATCCCCCTTGGCCAGACCGCCCCGACAATAGTATCCTGGGCCGAGTGATTCCAAGACCGGCTCGGAACCGGCACAGCTCCAGGAGGACTCCCATGGTCGATCGGCCGAACTCGGCAGCGGCGCTGGACATCGCCAGCCACCTGCATCCCTACACCAACGCCCGCAAGCACGAATCGGCGGGGCCCATGGTGGTTACCGAGGGCAAGGGCATATATATCTACGACGATCAGGGCCGGGAATACATCGAGGGCCTGGCCGGCCTTTGGTATGCCGCCCTCGGTTTCAGCGAGGAGCGGTTGGTCCAGGCCGCGACCGAGCAGCTGCGCAAGCTGCCATGCTACCACAGCTTCACGCACAAAGCCCCGATGCCGACCATCGAGCTGGCGGCCAGGCTGCTCGAGATCGCCCCGGTGCCCATGTCCAAGGTGTTCTTCGCCAACTCGGGCTCGGAGGCGAACGACACCGTGATCAAGATGATCTGGTACTACAACAACGCCCTCGAGCGTCCCGAGAAGAAGAAGATCATCAGCCGCATCAAGGGCTATCACGGCGTGACCGTGGCGACCGCCAGCCTGACCGGCCTGCCGTTCAACCACCGCGACTTCGACCTGCCGATCGCCGGCATCCTGCACGCCACCTGCCCGCATTACTACCGCTTCGGCCAGGACGGCGAGACCGAGGAGGACTTCGCGACCCGCTGCGCCGCCGAGCTCGAGCAGCTGATCCTCGACCAGGGGCCGGAGACCATCGCCGCCTTCATCGGCGAGCCGGTGATGGGCGCCGGCGGCGTGATCGTGCCGCCCCGGACCTACTGGGAGAAGATCCAGGCGGTGCTGAAGAAGTACGACGTGCTGCTGGTCGCCGACGAGGTGATCTGCGGTTTCGGGCGCACCGGCAACATGTTCGGCTGCCAGACCTTCGACATCAAACCGGACATCATGACCATGGCCAAGGCGCTCAGCTCGGGCTACCAGCCGATCTCGGCGGTCATGATCTCCGACCCGGTCTATCAGACGCTCGCCGACAACAGCGCCAAGATCGGGACCTTCGGCCACGGCTTCACCTATTCCGGCCATCCGGTGCCGGCGGCGGTCGCACTCGAAACCCTCAAGATCTACGAGGAGCGCGACATCGTCGCGCAGGTCCGGCGGGTCGGTCCGCGCCTACAGGACGGACTGCGCCGCTACGCCGATCACCCGCTGGTCGGCGAGGTGCGCGGGGTCGGGCTGATCGCCGGCGTCGAGCTGGTCGCCGACCGCGCCAGCAAGGCGCCCTTCGACCCGGCCGGCAAGGTCGGCGCCTATTTAACCGCGCGCGCCGAGGCCCACGGTCTGATCATCCGCAACCTGATGGACACGATCGCGTTCTGTCCGCCGCTGATCATCACCGAGGAGCAGATCGATGTGCTGCTCGAGCGCTTCGACAAGGCGATCGACGACACCACCGCCTGGGTCGATCAGGAAGGACTCTCGGCGGTCGCCTGAGCCACGAAGGTGAGCCACGGGCGGGCGGCCCCTTAAGCAAGGATTAACCATCGTGGGATTGAATGGGAACCGGATAAGTCGCATATTCCATAGCTGTTTCTGAAGGGTTCCGGCGCATGGACTACCAACGCTATTTCGCAGAAGCCGTCTCGGGGCTGAAGACCGAAGGGCGCTACCGCGTGTTCGCCGATCTAGAGCGCCGCGCCGGAAGCTTCCCGCGGGCCAAGCGCCACGGCCCGAATGGGGTCGAGCAGGTCACCGTGTGGTGCTCCAACGACTACCTGGGCATGGGCCAGAACCCCGAGGTTCTGGCGGCCATGCACGCCGCCCTCGACGAGAGCGGGGCCGGCGCCGGCGGCACCCGCAATATCGCCGGCACCAACCACTACCATGTGCTGCTGGAGCGCGAGCTGGCCAGCCTGCACGGCAAGGAATCGGCGCTTCTGTTCACCTCGGGCTACGTCTCGAACATGGCCTCGCTGGCGACGCTCGCGGCCAAGCTGCCGCGCTGCGTGGTGCTGTCGGACGAGATGAACCACGCCTCGATGATCGAGGGCATCCGCCACAGCCGCGCCGACAAGCAGATCTTCAAGCACAACGACCCCGAGGATCTGGACCGCCGGCTGGCCGGGATCGCGCCGGATCGGGCCAAGCTCGTCGCCTTCGAGTCGGTCTACTCCATGGACGGCGATATCGCCCCGATCGCCGAGCTCTGCGACGTCGCCGAGAAACACGGCGCCATGACCTACCTGGACGAGGTCCACGCGGTCGGCCTCTACGGTGCCCACGGCGGCGGCATCTCGGAACGCGACGGCGTGGCCCCGCGCCTGACCGTGATCGAAGGCACCCTGGCCAAGGCCTACGGCGTGCTTGGCGGCTACATCGCGGCCTCGGCCGCGCTCACCGATTTCGTGCGCAGCTTCGCCTCCGGGTTCATCTTCACCACCGCGCTGCCGCCGGCGATCGCGGCCGGCGCGCTGACCAGCGTCCGCCACCTCAAGCAGAGCAACGCCGAGCGCGAGCGCCACCAGGAACGCGCCGCGACCTGCCGGAGACGGCTCTCGGAGGCGGGCCTGCCGGTGATGCCGTCCCAGAGCCATATCGTTCCGGTCCTGGTCGGCGACCCGGTGCGGTGCCGCCAGGTGACCGACCTCCTGCTCGACCGCTACCGCATCTACATCCAGCCGATCAACTATCCCACCGTGGCGCGCGGCACCGAGCGGCTGCGCATCACCCCCTCGCCGGTGCACGGCGATGCCGACATGGACCACCTGGTCCGGGCGCTGAGCGAGATCTGGGCCGAGCTCAAGCTGTCCGACGCGGCCTGATCCCCCCGGCCTGCCACTGGGCCCCGAACCGGACCCGCCACTGGGCCCGGCGCGCCTGGACAGCTTGGATCGTTCAACCTAGGTTGTGGTCGGCACACCGCCTTGGCGTGACCGAAACACCTTATTGACGGCACCATGTACCGCGACAACACCTTGATCCCGAGCGAGGCGATCCGCCTGCTCGCGCTCGGCGTCCTGGCCACGCGCGAATGCCCCTACGCGGAGCTGGCCCACGAGGTGCGCCATTTCGTCGGCCACGTGGTCGGGCCCTCGCTCGACCTGGTCGGCGCGCCGATCGAGGTGCTCAAGGTCGAGGGCCTGATCGAGGAGATCGAGACCCGGGCCGCCGACAGCGACCCCGGCCCCGCCCCCGGCCCCGACAGCGACGCGGCGCCCCCGCTGCGCATCACCGAAGCCGGCCGGGAGGAGCTGATCCGCCTGTTGACCTCCAACCTGCGCGCGCCGGTCAGCGACATCAACAAGCTGATCATCACCCTGAAGATGCGCTTTTTGCATTTGCTCGAGCCCGCCGACCGGCGCCTGCAGGCCGAGATCCTGATCGAGATGTGCGAGCGCCAGCTGGCGCGCCTGACCGAGCTGCGCGGCCGCCACGAGGACGCGCCCGGCCATCTCCCCTCCTGGCTCGACCACGAAACCGATCAGACCCGCGAGCGCCTGGACTGGTTCCGGAATCTGCAGGTCGATTAGGACCGAGGGTTCCCGCACGAGCGGCACCGGCCCATGGAAGAGGGTCTCAACGAGGCCGTGAACTAATAATAGAGAATTGAGTCAGTGGTGGCCCGCCGATGTCGGCTATAGAACCGATACTGTTGCAAAACTATTTGGCAGGCGTTGAAACGCAATAATAGAATCGAAACTACGGATACGGTGACTTATTCTTGCCGAGAAGGGTGTGGCGACGAATCAATGTTGCGCGGTTTTACCGTGGACCGAGTTTTGCAACAGTATCGAACCAACACCGGACGTGCTGGAGGGTTAGTCGGAACGGGCGATAATAGCCAATAACGGCCGTGGTGGAACCGTTCGCGTATTTAGTCTAGGCACGCGCTGTGACGACATTGACGGCCGTTGGTAGTTCCAATCCGTTTTCGGTCTCATATTGATCCAATGCGGCGTTCACGTCGGAGACCACGGCGGCTCTCGCCTCCTCGCTCACCGCGGCGACCATCGTGTTCAACGGCACCCGGGCAGAGATATATCGTTTGGTGAACGCTTCAGCCGACGGAAAGTGGACGTTCTTGACGGTCGGATCTACCACCACGTCACGAAAACCCGCATCGGTCACCAAGGCTTTGATGACCCCGGCATCTCCAAACGAGAACGGCGCACGCCGAATGGCACCAGCCTCAGGGCCCACATGGCGTTCCAGCGCGTCCGCCATCGCACGACCGCCGGGTTGATACTCTACGGAGCACCAAACACCCAAATTTAGTTTGCCATCGGAAATCAGCACGCGGTGCATTTCCCTGAGTGCCGTGAGCTTGTCAGGAAAGAACTGGAGGCCCTGTTGACAGAAGACCAAGTCGTACGCCGCGTCGCCGAACGGCAAGGCGCCGGCATCGCCTTCCTTCCATTCAATGATGCAACCCGAGGCCGGCGGAAGCGAAGCTGCGACGTCGAGTCGACCAGCGTCGAAATCGAGCCCGGTGACCAAGCCGGATGCTTCCACGTAAGACGGGAGCAGCCGCGTTACGGTTCCGGTACCGCACGCAACATCCAGCACCTTGTTACCCTGTAACGGGTTGCCTAGCCTAACTAGATCTTCCGCCCACGGGAGGAACTTCGAGGGCACCAGCAAGCGCTCGTAAAGCTCACTCGGGTTCTCGTCGAAATACCATGGCTCTTTTCGGTTCATCTTGCACCTAGTGAATTTAACCCATTCCAAGGTTGCGCCGTGTTCCGAGGTTAGCATGATTTCCTTGTTTAAAGCGACGGCCTGGGTTGCAGGGGCAAAGGGACGCCCAAAACAGAATGTCCGGGTTGGGTCACAACCGGCTGTTTTGGACACCGCTGGTGTAGGTCCGGAGTTGGGCCGATAGTGTTGCAAAACTATTTGGCTGGCGTCGAAACGCAATAATAGAATCGAAACTACGGATGCAGCGACTCTTTCTTGCCGAGAAGGATATGGCGACGAATCAATGTTGCGCGGTTTTTCCGGGGACGGAGTTTTGCAACAGTATCCGTCCGAAAGCGGTCATCGTTCTGGTGCGGCCATTGAGTCCGAGATTAGCCAGGAGCAGTCGCTTCTTTCGCTAGCCCTGGTGCCGCTTGAGATGGGCACGCTGCAGCCCGGCTCGACATCCAGTGGTCGGTCGTGCACTTTGCTGATGAGCCCTGCAGGAAGGAAATGCACCATGGCCGACGAAAAGCCCAAACTCTGGGGCGCTGCTGATACCTATGAACGCTACATGGGGAGATGGAGCCGAAAAGTGGCGCCGTTGTTCATCGACTGGCTTGGTGCCGAGAAGGCCAAAAGCTGGGCCGACATCGGATGTGGGACAGGCGAGCTTAGCCTGCAGATTGCCAACAAGTGCAAACCGAGCCGCGCAGTCGGGATCGACATGTCCACGGCTTTCATCACCCAAGCCGCAGAGCGTGTACCGAGTGCAAAGTTCCGGGAAGGCGACGCCACAAATATCGACCTTCCAGACGGAAGTTTCGACTACGCGGTGAGCGGCCTGGTGCTGAATTTCGTTCCTGATAAGGCAAAGGCGTTGAGCGAGATGGCACGTATTGTCCGTCCAAGCGGAGCCGTCGGCCTCTACGTTTGGGACTATGCCGGGCACATGCAGATTATGCGCTATTTCTTCGATACGGCCCGAGAATTCGATCCCGACTCATCCGCATACGACGATGGCCTAAACGCCCCCATCTGCCGGCCAAAGCCGCTGTCGGAGGCATTCGCAGCAGCTGGATTGTCCAATGTAGAGACGACAGCCATCGATATCACGACCGCCTTCGTCAATTTCGATGACTACTGGGAGCCGTTTATGGACGGAACTGGTTCGGCGCCCAAATACTGTGTATCGCTCGATGAGGCTTTGCGGAACAAAATCAGAGACGCAGTTCGACAGAAGCTACCGACTGGGCCCGATGGAGAAATCCTGCTGGCCGTACGCGCGTGGGCAGTCAAAGGCATGGTGCCAAATTAGGGCAAGTTCTTATAGATTTACGGATGTCCGGGTCGGGTCAGGAGGAGACATTTAAGCGCATTGTTTGGAGCCATCACTCCACCGGATTATCCTGAGCGTGCTTGGCCCGGACCGCCTTGGCGCGGAGTTCCAGCTTGGCTGCTTGTTCGGCACGCTGGGTCGCGCGTAGCAAGGCGGCGTAGTTCTCCAAGCTCGTTGCCAGATCAGGGTGGTTTGACCCCAGGGCGGCCTCTCGAATAGCCAAGCCTCTCTGGAATAGCGGCTCGGCCTTGGCGTAGCGGCCCTGCGCCTCGTAGAGTAAACCGAGGTCATTCAGTACAAATGCGATGTGCGGATGATTTGACCCCACGGCACTCTCAAATATTGCCAGGGCTCTAAGAGATAGCAGCTCGGCCTCGGCATAGCGACTTTGGGCGCGATAGAGCACCGCCAGGTTGTTGAGGCTCTGTGCAAACTGTGGATGCTCGGGTCCGAGAACCTTCTCCCGGATCGTCAGTGCGCGTTGAATGAGCGCCTCGGCCTCGGCGTCGCGGCCCTGAGCGTAGTACAGTCCCGACAAGTTGTTTAGGGTCGTGGCCACGTTCGGGTGCGTCGGTCCTAGTGTTCCGACTCTAACACTTGGTTCCCGCCCTGACGGTTTCGAGTGTTTGCTTGGCGCGGGCTGTTTTTTTGAGAATGGCCTTGGCGGTTGCGGTCCAGACGAAGGGAACGGGGTTCTGGTTG
>JACZVL010000029.1 GCA_022572685.1 Pseudomonadota bacterium | reverse complement strand
GGGCGGCCGGGTGGGGGGGCGGGCCGGCGCGGTTCCACGATAGTGGAACCTGTACCAAAGCGTCCCGCAAGATGCGGGCGGGGTGCAGGGCCTCGCGGCCGGCGCCGTCGCGGATCTGGTGGCGGCAGGAGGTGCCGCCGGCGACCACCAGGGTCTCGGCATCGGCCGCGCGCACCTGGGGCAGCAGCGCGGCCTCGCCCATCTTCATCGAGGTCTCATAGGTCTCGGCGCCGTAACCGAAGGCCCCGGCCATGCCGCAGCAGCTCGACTGGACCGTCTCGACCTCGAGCCCGGGCACCAGCCGCAGCGTCGCCTCGACCGCGCCCATGGCGGCGAAGGCCTTCTGGTGGCAGTGGCCGTGCAGGAGCACGCGCGTGTCCTCGCGCGGGGCGAGCTCCAGTTTGAGCCGGCCGGCCGCTTGCTCGGCCGCCAGGAACTCCTCGAACAGCAGCGCCCGGCCCGCCAGCGCCTCGGTCTCCGCGCCCGGCAGCAGCGCCGCGAACTCGTCGCGCAGGGTCAGCAGGCAGGACGGCTCGAGCCCGACCACCGGGACGCCGCGCGCCACATAGGGCCCGAGCGCGTCCAGCACCCGCCGCGCCTCGGCCCGGGCCGCCTCGACCTGGCCGACCGAAAGGTAGGTGCGGCCGCAGCACAGCGGCCGGCCGCCGTCGGCGGGCGCGACCAGGTGGACCCGGTAGCCGCCGGCCACCAGCACCTCGAGCGCGGCATGGAGGTTGTCCGGCTCGAAGTAGCGGTTGAAGGTGTCGGGCAGCAGCACGACCTCGGGCCCGTCCTCGGGGCCGTGCGTGGCCGCTTCGGCGGAGAAGGGATCGGCGCGCCAGACGGGCAGGGGGCGCTTGGCGGTCAGGCCGAGCAGTTTCTCGGATAGCGCCGCGGCGCCGGGCAGCCGGTCGCGCAGGTTGGCCAGCCAGGACAGGCGGGCCAGGTAGGGCGCATAGCGCGGCAGGTTGGCGATCAGCCGGTCGCGCAAAGTCTGGCCATGGCGCTTGGCGCGCTGGTGCAGCACCTCGATCTTCATGCGCGCCATGTCGACCCCGGTCGGGCACTCGCGCTTGCAGCCCTTGCAGCCAACGCAGAGCTCCATGGCCTGGTACATTTCATCAGAGGTCAGCGCATCGGGCCCCAGTTGGCCGGAGAGGGCCAGGCGCAGGGCATTGGCGCGGCCGCGGGTCAGGTGGCGCTCATCGCCGGTGACGCGGAACGAGGGACACATGACGCCGGCGTCGAACTTGCGGCAGGCGCCGTTGTTGTTGCACATCTCGACCGCGCCGGCGAAGCCGCGCCATTCCGACCAGTCCAGGCCGGTGTCGATCTCCTCGGTCGCGTAGCCGGGCTTGAAGCGGAACAGGCTGCGGTCGTCCATCTTGGACGGGCGTACGATCTTGCCCGGGTTGAACAGGCCGCTCGGGTCGAAGGCCGCCTTGACCTCCTCGAAGCTGCGCACCATGCGGGCGCCGAACATGGGCTCGTGGAACTCGGAGCGGACCAGGCCGTCGCCGTGCTCGCCGGAGTGAGAGCCCTTGTATTCGCGCACCATGGCGAAGGTTTCCTCGGCGATGGCGCGCATCTTAATCGCGTCGGCCTCGAGCTTGAGGTTGAGCACGGGGCGCACGTGCAGGCAGCCCTCCGAGGCGTGGGCGTACCAGGTGCCGGTGACGCCGTGCTTGCGGAACACGCTGGTCAGGCGCTGGGTGTAGTCCGCCAGGTCATCGAGCGGCACCGCGCAGTCCTCGATGAAGGAGACCGGCTTGCCGTCGCCCTTCATCGACATCATGATGTTGAGCCCGGCCTTCCGCACCTCCCAGATCGCCGACTGGAAGGCGGGCTCGACCGCCTCGACCACCGAATTCGGGAAGCCGAGCGAGCCCAGCAGGTCGTCGAGGCGCGCCAGGCCGCGCAACTGGCCGTCCAGGTCGTCGCCGGCGAACTCGACCAGCAGCAGGGCCTCGGGTTCGCCCCGGACGAAGCGCTCGATGGTGGCGCGGAACAGCGGGATGTCGCGGGCCAGATCGATCATGGTGCGATCGATCAGCTCGATCGCGGCGGGCGCGAGCGCGACGATGTGCCGGGTCGCGTCCATCGCCTGGTAGAAAGTCGGGAAGTGGCAGACGCCGAGCACCTTGTGGGCCGGCACCGGCTGGAGGTCGAGCTCGATGGCGGTGGAGAAGGCGAGCGTGCCCTCGGAGCCGACCAGCAGGTGGGCCAGGTTGATCGGCGTGTCGCCAGTCGGGGTGCCAGTCGGGGTGCCAGTCGGGGCGCCGGTCGGGGCGCCGGTCAGGGCGTCGATGTTGTAGCCGCCGACCCGGCGCCGCAGCTTGGGAAAGCGCGCGTCGATTTCGGCGGCCTCGCGCCGGCCCAGCGCCAGCAGGCGCTTCACCAGCTCCGGCGCGGGGCCGTTCTCGTCGCCAGGTTCGGTAAGTTCGCCGAAATGGGCGCGGCTGCCATCTGCCAGCACCGCGTCGATGGCGCGCACGTTGGCGCGCATGGTGCCGTAGCGGATCGAGCGCGCGCCGCAGGAGTTGTTGCCCGCCATGCCGCCCAAGGTCGCGCGGCTGCTGGTCGAGACGTCGACCGGGAACATGAGATCGTGCGGCTCGAGGAAAGCGTTGAGCCGGTCGAGCACCAGGCCCGGCTGCACGGTCACCCGGCGCGCCTGGGCATCGAAGTCGAGCACTTGGTTCAGGTGCTTGCTGACGTCGACCACCAGCGCCGCGCCCACGGTCTGGCCGCACTGGGAGGTGCCGCCGCCGCGCGGCAGTATCGGCACCCCGGCATCGCGCGCGATCTGGATCGCCCGGACCACGTCCTCGGGTCCGCGCGGCACCACCACCCCGATCGGCTCGATCTGATAGATCGAGGCGTCGGTCGAATAGCGGCCGCGGCTGAAGGCGTCGAACAGGACCTCGCCGTCGAGCTCGCGGCGCAGGCGCCGGGCGAGCGCGGGATCGCCGGGGCGGGCCGTCGGTATTGTACGGTTCGTGGTGGCTTGGCTCATCGCGCCTCGGATCGAATCAGCCTGCAAGATCACCGGAATCTACCATTTTGCATGCAAAATTCAAGCTGAGAGGAAAATAATAAAATAGATTAGAATAATTCCATATCATATTGATTTTATTGATATATAAGACATTTTTTCATGGAAATTCAGTCGATTGAATTACGGCCTCTATGTAGGCATAATGCAAAATTCCGGAATGGTCGACCCAGCGGCCGGCATTCTGGGTGTCATTGTTCAACAGAACGGCGGGCGCGGCACCATGTCCAAGAACAGTCCCAACACCAGCGGGCGTCACTTTCTCCAAATCCCCGGGCCGACCAACGTGCCGGACCGCATCCTGCGCGCCATCGCCCGGGCCACCATGGACCATCGCGGACCGGCCTTCGGCGAGATGACCCGCGAGGTCCTGGCCGGCCTCAAGACCGTGTTCAAGACCGAGGCGCCGGTGGTGATCTACCCGGCCTCGGGCACCGGCGCCTGGGAGGCGGCCCTGGTCAACACGCTCTCGCCCGGCGACCGGGTGCTGATGTTCGAGACCGGTCACTTCGCGACCCTGTGGCGGCGCCTGGCCGAGCGCCTCGGCCTGAGCGTGGATTTCGTGCCCGGCGTCTGGGGCCGCGGCGTCGATCCCGAGGCGGTCGAAGCCAAGCTGGCCGAGGACAAGGGGCATGAGATCAAGGCGGTCTGCGTGGTCCACAACGAGACCTCGACCGGGGTCACCAGCCGCATCGCCGAGCTTCGCGCCGCCATCGACCGGGCCAGGCACCCGGCGCTGTTCTTCGTCGACACCATTTCCTCGCTGGCGTCGATCGATTACCGCCACGACGAATGGGGCGTCGACGTGACCGTGGCCTGCTCCCAGAAGGGGTTGATGCTGCCCCCGGGGCTCGGCTTCAACGCGGTCAGCGACAAGGCCCGGGCCGCGTCCGGGACCGCGCGCCTGCCGCGCGCCTACTGGGACTGGGAGGACATGCTGGAGACCAACCAGACCGGTACCTTCCCCTATACCCCGGCGACCAACCTGCTGTACGGCCTCCAGGAGGCGATTGCCATGCTGCAGGAGGAAGGGCTGGAGGCGGTGTTCGTGCGCCATGCTCGCCTGGCCGAGGCCACCCGCCGCGCGGTCCGCGCCTGGGGCCTGGAAATCCTCTGCCAGGATGCGCGCGAGGTCAGCGCTTCCCTGACCGCGGTGGTGATGCCCGAGGGCCACGACGCCGACGGTTTCCGCAAGGTGGTGCTGGAGCGCTACAACATGTCGCTGGGCAACGGCCTGGGCCGGGTCGCGGGCAAGGTGTTCCGCATCGGCCACCTGGGCGACTTCAACGAGCTTTCGCTCGCCGGCACCCTGGCCGGCATCGAGATGGGCCTGGAAGCCGCCGGCGTGCCCCACAGCAAGGGCGGCGTGCAGGCGGCGATCGATTATTTGGCCGGCGGGGAGTAAAGCCATGACCGACACCATTCTCGTCGAGCGCGACGGCGCCATCGCCACCGTCGTGCTCAACCGGCCGGAGAAGCTCAACGCGCTGACCAAGCCGATGTGGCGGCGCCTGGGCGAGGTCATGACCGAGCTCTCCGCCGAGGAGTCCTTGCGCTGCGTGGTGTTGCGCGGCGCCGGCGGCAAGTCGTTCGCGCCGGGCAACGACATCTCCGAGTTCGAGACCGAGCGCGCCAACGCCGCCCAGGCCAAGCTCTACGGCGAGATCCTGCATTTTACCCTGGGCGCGATTCGCGACTGCCGGCACCCGACGGTGGCGCTGATCGAGGGCATCTGCATCGGCGGCGGGCTCGAGATCGCGGCGCTCTGCGACCTGCGCATCTGCGGCGAGTCGAGCCGCTTCGGCGTGCCGATCAAGCGCCTCGGCCTGGTCATGGCCTACGACGAGATCGCCGGCCTGGCGGCCCTGGTCGGCCGCGCGGCCACCCTCGAGATCCTGCTCGAAGGCCGGGTCTTCGGCGCCCAGGAGGCCAAGGACAAGGGCCTGGTCACCCGCATCGTGCCCGATGCCGAGGTCGCGCGCGAGACCATGGCGACGGCGCGGCGCATCGCCGAGGGCGCGCCCCTGGTCGCGCGCTGGCACAAGAAGTTCCTGCGCCGCCTCGACGATCCGGCGCCGCTGACCCAGGCGGAGTCGGACGAAGGCTTCGCCTGCTTCGACACCGAGGACTTCCGGATCGGCACCCGTTCCTTCCTGGCCAAGATCACGCCCGAATTCAAGGGACGGTGAGGAGGGGACGCCGGGATCAGGGCCGGGGCATGACCGCGCGCAAGGGGCCGCTTTCGGGGCTCAAGGTGATCGAGCTGGCCCACGTCATGGCCGGCCCGGTCTGCGGGCTGATGCTGGCCGACATGGGCGCCGAGGTGATCAAGGTCGAGAAGGTGCCCGGCGGCGACGATTCGCGCCGCTCCCTGCCGCCGGACCTGGGCGGCGAGGCGGCCGCCTTCCTGATGGTCAACCGCAACAAACGCGGCATCGCCGTCGACCTCAAGTCCGCCGGCGGCAAGGCCGTGCTGCGCCGCCTGGTGGCCACCGCGGACGTGCTGATCGAGAGAACTACCGGGCCGGCACCATGGAGCGCCTGGGCCTGGGCTACGAGACCCTGCGCGCGGACAATCCGGGCCTGATCTATTGCGAGATCTCGGGCTTCGGGCGCAGCGGGCCCTATGCGGCGCGCGGCGGCTTCGATCTGATCGCCCAGGGCATGAGCGGGCTGATGAGCATCACCGGCGAAGGGCCCGGCCGGCCGCCGGTCAAGATCGGCGCCCCCGTGACCGACATCACCGCCGGCATCCTGGCCGCCATGGGCGTGCTCGCCGCGGTGGTCGAGCGCCACAAGACCGGGCGCGGCCAGCGGGTCGACACCTCGCTGTTCGAGGCCGGCATCGTCCACACCTACTGGCAGTCGGCGATCGCCTTCGCCACCGGGGTCTCGCCCGGACCGATGGGCTCGGCCCATCCGCTGAATGCGCCCTATCAGGCCTTCGAGACCGCCGACGGCTGGATCACCGTGGGCGCCGCCAACCAGGGCAACTGGCTGCGCCTGCTCGAGGTGCTGGAGGCGCCGGAGCTGTCCGAGGACCCGCGCTTTATTGAGCCCGAAGGGCGCATGGACCATCTTGGGGAACTGGAAGCGACGCTCAACGTCCTCTTCCGCAAGCGGAATAGCGCCGACTGGCTGGCACGCTTCGAGGCGGCCGGCCTCCCGGCCGGGCCGGTGCAGTCGATCCTGGAGATGCAGGCCGACCCGCAGACCCTGGCGCGCCAGATGGTGGTGGAGACCGAGCACGCGACGCTCGGGCCGGTCAAGACCCTGGGCCTGCCGGTCAAGTTCTCCGAGACCCCGGGCGAGGTCGCGACCGGGGCGCCGGTCTACGGCGAACATACCCGCGCGGTTCTGGCCGAGCACGGTTTCAGCGAGGCCGAGATCGCGGCGCTGATCGCCGAAGGCGCGGTGGTCGCGGCTTAATACAGGTTCCGCTAACGCGGAACGCGCACCGGTGCGAGCTAAACGAAAAACGCTCTATCGCGTTTTCGTTTCTAGGAAACCGGCCTAAACCGGATCAGAACAATTTGGCGAAGGCGTCCATGGTGTTGAGGATCGCGCGGCCGATCAGGACCACGAACAGCGGCGGCAGGGTGAAGATAATCATCGGCACGGTCAGCAGCGCGGGCAGGCGCGCCGCCTTCTCCTCGGCCTTCATGATGCGCTCGTTGCGCGACTCGCCCGACATGATGCGCAGCGACTGGGCCAGCGGCGTACCGTACTTCTCCGCCTGAATCAGGGTGTTGACCACGCCGCGCACCACCGGCAGGTCGATGCGCGTCGCGAGGTTCTGGAGCGCCTTGCGCCGGTCGGGCAGGAAGCCCAACTCCAGACCGGTCAGGCCCAGCTCGTCGGCCAACTCCGGACAGGCCAGTTCCATCTCCGCGCTGACCCGGCTGAGGGTCGCGTCCAGGCTCAGCCCGGCTTCGGCGCAGATGACCATCAGGTCGAGCGCGTCCGGCAAGGATTTGCGAATTGTGTCCTGCCGCTTCTGGGTCCTGTTCTTGATGACCAAATCCGGCAGGTAGGCGCCCAGGATCACGCTGCCCAGCGCCGCCCCAAGCTTGGCGACCGGCGACAGATCGTAGAGGTTCAAGCCGTAGAGCAGGATCAGCACGACGACGCCGAAGACCAGCGGCAGGAACAGCTTCATGAACAGATAGCGGATGATGGCGTCCTTGGAGCGCCATCCGGCCCGCATCAGCTTGTGCGAGATCCGCTCCGCCTGGCCGCTCTTCAGCAGGTTCAGACGGTCGACCACCTGGCGCATCATGCCGAGCGTGGGAAGACGCTGCCGGCGGCGGCGCGGCCCGACCAAGGCGCTGCGCATGGCGCTGCGCTGGGCCGCCATGACTTTGGCACGCCGCAACGCCGGATCGTGATGCAGCAGCGTGAACCAGACCGTGATCGCGACCGAACCGGCCGACAGCGCCGTCATGAGGATCAGCAGGTCCTCGACCGACATGCCGCTGGGAAGATAGGGGTCGATGTTCATATGTCGAAATTTATCATCTTGCGCATGACCAGGGCGCCGAACCCGATCATGACCAGGGAGCCGCCGATCATGAATTGGCCGCGCGGGTCGGTGAACAGGCCCACGATGTACGGCTCGTTCACCACGTAGATCAGCAGGCACATGATGAACGGCAGCGAGCCGATGATATAGGCGCTCGCCTTGGCTTCCGAGGACAACGCCTTGATCTTGCGTTTGAGCTGGCGCCGCCCGCGCAGCACCTCGGCGAGGTTGTTCAGGGTCTCCGCCAGGTTGCCGCCGGTTTCCGCCTGGATCGAAAGCGCGATGGCGAAGAAGTTGAACTCCGGCAGGTCGAGCCGCTTGCTGGTCTCCTCCAAAAGGTCCTTCATCTTGCGCCCGACCCGGATACCGTCGATGATTCGCTTCAGTTCGATGCCGACGGGGTCGGGGATTTCCTCGCTCGCGGCCTTGATGGCCTCGGTAATCGGCACGCCGGCCTTGACTCCGCGCACCATCAGATCGATGGCGTCCGGGAAGTGTATGATGAAGCGCATCTGGCGCTTGGCGAACATGCTGCCGATCACGTAGTGGGGCAGGCCGAGCCCGGCGATCACCCCGGCCAGGGCCGCGCCCAGCAGCGGCATGCCGAATATCGCGGCGGCAATCATGACCGCGACGCCGACGATCACACAGACCAGAATGTAGGTACCTAAGCTGGTCTCCAGTCCGGCGTGCGTCAGGCGCAGCCGCAACATTTCTTGGCGCGGGATCAGCCGCTTGAAGAATTCCTCGACGCCCGGGAGCGGACCGGATTGGATCTTGCGCCGGGCGCTGATGATCTGGACCGGCGTCGGTTTCTCGCCGTGCGCCCGCTTCATGCGGGCGATCCGCTTGGTCATCTGGCGCTGCTCTCCGCCGCCGGCGAAGAACACGATCAGGAGCAGCAGCAACCCGAGCGGTGCGGCGAGGAGCAGCCACATCTCCGGGCTATTGCCGAGAAGCTCTTTCAAGTCCATTACATGCACTCCAGAAGCCGCTTCTCGAGTCCGAAGTAGGCCGCCTTGGGCGCGAAATGGGGGCGCAGGCCGGTCGAGCGGAAACTGCCCTTCAGCATGCCGTCGGAACCCTCGCCCTCGAACTCGAAGACGAACAAGTCCTGGGTGGTGATGATGTCGCCCTCCATGCCGATGACCTCGGTGATGTGGGTGATCCGGCGCATGCCGTCGCGCATGCGCGAGATCTGGACGATCATGTCGAGCGCCGCGGCGATCTGGGTGCGCACCGCCTTGGCCGGCAGGTTGATGCCGGCCATGCCGACCATGTTCTCCAGACGGGTCAGGGCCTCGCGCGGGCGGTTGGCGTGGACCGTGCCCAGCGAGCCGTCGTGGCCGGTGTTCATGGCCTGCAGCATGTCGACCGCCTCGGAGCCGCGCACCTCGCCGAGGATGATGCGGTCGGGGCGCATGCGCAGCGCGTTCTTGACCAAATCGCGCATGGTGATCTCGCCGGTGCCTTCGAGATTGGCGGGGCGGGTCTCCAGCCGCACCACGTGGGGCTGCTGGAGCTGCAGCTCGGCCGCGTCCTCGATGGTGACGATGCGCTCGCGCTCGTCGATCATCTGCGACATGGCGTTGAGCAGCGTCGTCTTGCCCGAGCCGGTGCCGCCGGAGATCAGGATGTTGAGGCCGCTGCGGGCGGCGATCTTGAGCACCGTGGACATGGCGTCGGAGATGTTGCCCTGCCGGTTCATCACGTCGAGGGTGATGGACTTCTTGGCGAACTTGCGGATCGAGATCACCGGTCCGTCGATGGCCAGCGGCGGGATGATGATGTTGACGCGGCTGCCGTCCTGAAGGCGCGCGTCGACCAGGGGGCTGGTCTCGTCGACGCGGCGGCCGATGATCGAGACGATGCGGCGCGCGATGTTCAGTACGTGCTCGTTGTTGCGGAACTTGACGTCGGTAATCTCCAGCTTGCCGCCGCGCTCGACGTAGGTCTGGTAGGGGCCGTTGACCAGGATGTCGGTTATCGACTCGTCGGCCAGCAGCGGCTCGAGCGGGCCGAGGCCCAGCATGTCGTCGAGCAGCAGCTCGACCACGGCGATCTGCTCGGGCGAGTTGAGCCGCAGCTTCTCCTCGTCGAGAACCTCTTTGACGATGTCGCGAAGCTGGTGGGACAACTCGTCGCGCGGCAACTGGGAGGCGGCCGAGACGTCCAGGCGGTCCATGACCAGCGGCTGGATGGTCTGCTTGGCCTCCTCGACGGTCTTGGAATAGCTGGTCGCGCTGGCATTCGCGCCCTGGCCGTCGTCCTTGCTCTCGCCGCCCGGCCGGGCGGACGTGGCATCGCGGTTGCCGATCCCCGAGCGGGCCGCGGAGCGTTCCGGCTTGGGCGGGGCCTTGGGGCTGGAATGCAGGAGCCAGTGGATCAGGCCGCCGACCAGGTTCCGGCGATCGAGCAGGTTGAGGGCTTCCTGCTCGGTGTCCGTGGTGACGATCTGGCCGATGCGGACAGCGAGTTCCGGGCGCGGCAAAGAGCCCACGTTGTCTTTCTCGAACGCGGCGAGAACCTTCGGCTTGAGCTCCTCCAGGTACTGAGCGACCTTCGCGTCCTGGACGCGCACGCCCGCGGACTTGCCGTTGCCCCCGGATGAAACCTGGCCGGCCTTTGCGGTTGCCCCCTCCATGGCGGCCTAGCCTTTCTTGAACAGCTGGCCCCAGGACGACTTCTTCTCGGACTTGCCCTCTTCGCCGCGCTTGCCCTTGGTCTTGGCCGACTTCCTCTCGCCGGTAAGCTTGGCGACGATGCTGTGCATCGTCTTGCTCGCTTTGCTGCGTGCCTCGATCTGGACGAGAGGCTTGCCGTTGTTGGCGGCCTGCTTGAACGCCTTGTCGTCCTGCGGGATCAGGAACTCGATTTTATGACCGAGCGCCTTCTGGAAGTCCTTGGGCGACATCGCCTGTTGTGGCGAACCGGCCCGATTGGCGACCACGGTCACCGGCTTACCGGCGGCGACCTCCTCGATGCTGGAGAGGATGCGCATGGAGTCGCGCAGGCCGGGCAGGGTCAGTTCCGTGACCAAGAGGATATCGGTGGCCGTCTCGAAGATGCGCTGACGCAAGGCGAGCGCGGAGCGAGGCAGGTCCACGACGATATACTCATTGGTGCGGCCGAGGGTGTCGAACAGAAGGTCGATGGCCTCCGACTTGAAGTGGACGTCGTTCGATAGGGTCTCTTCCGTCGCCATGACCGAGAGGTTTTCGGTCAGCCGGGCCGTGGCGCTCTCGACGAACAGGCTGTCGATGCGCGCCGGGCTCTCGAGTGCCTCGCGCAGGCCGGTCGTGGGTTCGAGGTCGAGCAACAGGGCGACCGTGCCGTACTCCAGGTCGAGGTCGACGATCGCGGTCTTCTTCTTTTTATCGTGGCTGAGAATCCAGGCCACGTTGACCGCCAGGCTGCTGGCCCCGACGCCACCGCGCGAACCGATCACGGCGATGCGCCGGACCTGGTCCTGGTTGTGTGCATCATCCGGGACCGCGGGCGCGTGCAGCGGCTCCTCCGCGCGCGCGAGCGCGGCGGCGAGTGCCTTTTCGGTCACCGGCTTGACCAGGTAATCGGTGATTCCGGCGCCGACCATCTCGCGATAGAGATTGATGTCGTTGATGGTGCCGATGCCGATCAACCGGGTGTCCTCGGTGAAGGCCGCGGTCAACGACAACATGGCGGTCAGCGGCGCCGCGGAATCGCCGATATCGACGATGATCACCTTGGGCGCCGGGAATTCCGCGAGGTACTCGAGCGCCTGCTGGCTGCCGCCGTCGCGCACGAGCGGCGAGTCGAAGAACTGTGACATCATCGACTCGACGACCCCGTGGGTCTGATTGTCGCTCACGAAGGCGATACACTCAGCCGCCGTTGGCGCGACATCCTCGTCCTGGGAATCCAGGAGTCCTTCTGCTGCGCTCATTGGCTTGAATACCCCGAGGGTTGACGTAGGCGATACAGTTGGATGACCCTGGCGGCCGCTTCGCCGTCCGCGGCGCCTTCACTGCGGCCGGTTTTCAGATCGACCGGACTGGCGACCATCATGCCGAGGGCGGCGGCGGTGCTGCAGGAGAAGTTGTACTGCGGACGCATCGCCGCCTCGGGTTGGGGCGCGGAGCAGTCGGGGAGAACCGCGACCGCGCGCGTCACGCTGACGGCGATCGCGTCATCCGGCCTCAGCAGGGTCGTGCTGGGCCGCACCGGGATCTCGCTGCGCAACCCGATATCGGAGAGCGCCGCCTCGATCTCCGCGACCCTGGCGGCGGTCACCGGGTCGAAGTAGCCGCCGCCGGCGCGCGGACCGTCGATCTCGATGCGCGCGCCCTGATGGACACCGCTGGTCTGCAGGAACGCGAACAGGCGGTCCAGCTCCGCCTCGTTCAACTCGGTCTCGCCGGGCTCGAAGTTGGTGGCGTGCACGAAGGTCACCGGCTCGACCAGGGTCTGTACCTTGGCCGGGATCTGCTGCCAGTTGGCATGATCGACGGTGTGGCTGGTGAACAGCTCGATCGGGTTCTGGGTATTGGGATCGACGTGGCACGCGCCGAGGAGCGCCACCATCCCAAACGCCGGGAGCAGTTTGACGAGCCTGGCCTTGGACTTCATGTCTGGCATCGGACTCTCCTCAATCCAGGATGTACTGGGCCGAACTGGTCTGCCCCGAACCGGAGGCGCCAGCAGGCGAGACGGGAACGGTCTGGGCGACGGCGCCGTTCCCCTTGGCGGCCCCGGTGGCGCCCGCCACCGAGCGCATGAAGGGGTCCGTGGGCAGGGGAATCCGCTCGTTCGAGACCGGCCGCACCAGATAGGGCGTCACGACGATGATGAGTTCGGTCTCGTCGCGCTGGAACTGCTCGCTTCTGAACAGCGCACCCAGGATCGGAAGGTCGCCGATGCCGGGCGTCTTGTAGAGGTTCTCGGTCGATTTCTCGGAGAGCAGTCCGGCGATGGCGAAGCTCTGTCCGGAAGCCAGCTCGACCGTGGTTTCGACTTCCTGGTTGAAGGTTCCGGGGATGCCGTCGCGAGCAACCGATTGGTCGAGCGATGTCACCGAGGACCTTATGCGCAGGTTGATCCGGTTCTCGCCGATGACGGTCGGGGTGAAATCCAGGCTGATACCGTAAGGGTAGAACTGAGTCTCGATGGCGGTGGTGCCGGCGGAGGTGACCCCTGACACAATGATAGGAATCTGACCGCCGGACAGGAAGCTCGCGGTCTCGCCGGATAGCGCGGTGAGATTGGGTTCGGACAGGATCGTGACCAGGCCGTCGTTTGCCAGTGCGTCGAGAACGCCACTTATGTTCACGGCGCCGATCGAGGCGCCGCTGGCGGTCACCACCGACTCGTTTTCCGTCGCCACCGTAAAGTTCGGGACAATACCGAGAACGAGGCTGCTGCTCGACAGCAACACGTTCATATTGATGCCGAACTTGTTGAGGATGCTACGCTTTACCTCGGCGATCTGGACCCGCAGGTTGACCTGGTTGGGCGCGGTCACCATCAGCCGATTGATGACGTCCTCGCCCTCGGAGATGAAGCGCGCGGTGATGCGCCGCGCGTTCTCCGCGTCGCTGGCGGTCGTCACGGTGCCGCTCAGGATGATGCCGCCATCGATCGAGGTGACCTTGACGCCGGCGGTCGGCAGCAGGGTTTCGAGCGCGCCCTGAAGCCGGGTCAGGTTGTGCTGGACCACGATCTCCATGTTGGCGATCACGTTGTCGTCGCTGTCGAGCGCGAACAAGGTGGTCTTGCCGGGGGTCCTGCCGAACAGGTAGACCAGCTGGGCGGAGCGGACGTTGATGTCCGCGACATTGGGGTTGGTTATGAACACCGAGGCGGCCGGCTCATCGAACCGAATGAGCTGTCCTTCGTTGAGCTCGATGGCGATGCTTTCGCTTGCCCTCGGTTCCACCGTACCGGAAATCTGCGCTGTCGCCGCCACCGGCCAAAACATGACCAAGGTGAGCAGGGCGAGGGCGCCAAACCTGTTGCACGACACGATTACTGCTCCTTCGCATTATCCTCGGATGGGAGCTCTTGGCCGGTTTCCCCGGCCTGCTGTTCATTGACTGCCACCTCGGGGTTGTTCTCCGCGACCGGGGTTATGGGGTCCGGATCCAGGGAAATGGAACCGACCAGCTGCCCCTTGTTGAAACGGAGTTCTGTCGTTCTGCCGCCACGAATGACTTGAACGACCTGTTGATTTTCGATCGTGCGTTGATTGAGCAGACGGCTGACATCGGAGCTCCAGGTGTGGGTCTTGCCCTTTTCAGCCTCGGGTTCGGCAAGCGCGTCACCGGAGGCCGCGAGGCGGTCCAGCTCGGCCTGGTCTTTGGCCAGGCTGCGCAGGCTGAGCGAGAGCTTGCCCATGTCGGTCAGGACCGAGAACATCTCCGCCTGTTTGGGCGTGACCTCGAAGGTGGCGTGTTTGCCGACCTTCGGTGCTTGGGTCTGGTCGTTGGTCTGCTGATCGATCGCGAGGATGCGGACGTTGGTCAGCACGGTCTCGCTGACGCGCTTGGCGTTCACGGTGTGAGTCAGGATCACGTCGACCCGGTCGCCCGGGAACACCAGCCCGGAGATGCTCGAGGTCGCGTTGATCCGCAACGAGACGGCGCGGTAGCCCGGGCGCAGCACCGCGGCCAGGAAGCCGCGCGTGCCTGGCTTGACCAGCCGCCCGGCCGACACCGGTTCGCCCGCCGAGATCGCCCGGCGCACGACCGAGCCGACCAGCTCCTCCAAGTCGCTCTCGCCCTTGATCAAGTAGCTCCGGTGGAGTTTCGCGTCGGGCCAGGCCTGCCAGGTCAGCAGGTTTTCCTTGATCAAGGTGCCCGTCGGCAGGTTCTTGTCGGCGACCAGAACATAGGTCTTCTTGACCGGCGGCGGCAGCGCGGCCACGACCGGCTCCTGGCGCTGGTTATTGATCCAACTCCGCGCGACCAGGCCGGTTCCGGCGGTAATGGCGACCGCGACTAGAATTAGTATAATATTTCGCACTGACATGACTTTAGTTTACCCTTAACAGTGTAAACGCCACGTAAAGACCGCCCACGGCGATGGCGGCCCCATAGGGCATCGGCTGCTTCGAGAAGTCCGCATCGGCGGCCGTGTGCAGGGCCATGCCGATGCTGGGCGCGCGTGCCAGGCGGTGTTGGAGCCACATGAACAGCACCATCACGCCACCCGCCAAAGAGGTATAAATCCCGAAGGGAAGGATCAGTTCCGGCCCCGCCCAAAGCGCGGCGGCGGCGAACAGCTTGGCGTCTCCCGCGCCGCAAGCCTTGAGCGAGAACAGCAGGAAGCCGACGCCCAGACAAGCGACCGCGATGCCGATGGCGGGAAGCCAGTCGACCGGCTGGCCCGCCGAGAGCAGGTAGGCCGGATAGAGCAGCACGAGCGCTATCGAGTTCCGGTTCGGGATGCGGAACCGGAGGATGTCGCTGATCGCTGCTGAGAATACCAGCCCAGCAAACGCCAACAGCGCCAGATGCCAGGCAATCACGTTTACGCTCATTTGCAACTATCGCACCGGACGAAAATTGTGGCGGGAGGCGGCAAGGTGCCCGGCCTCGTTTCGTCTCTCGTTTGGTGGCGGATCCGGGTAGACCCGGTTCGCTCCACCTATTGTGGCCGGTTATTGTGAATTGACCTGGATTACCCGGTGACGGCGGTGTTCATCGCGTTACCCATGGTGGTCAGGGCGCCAATGGCGGTCGGAAACGAGAGCCGCAATGAGGCCATACTCGATGGCCGTCGCGCCCGACTCGTCACCGCGGAGAAGCTTGAGGCACTTCAACATGATAGGCTCTCCTGGACAGCGCATCGTCTGAGGTGAATATTTAAGCCAAGGGCGTTAAGAATCAGTAAAAAATGTTCTGTTAACGGTTGAGTGTGGGATTACATTTAGGTTGGACTACAATTAAAATTATTATTACATGTGTCCTAAATAAAACTATTTATATTTTGTTTTATTTATCCCGTTTCGGGTTTCCGGGGTCGCCGAGGCAAAGCCCCGATCAATTGACGATCATGGTCGAGCGGCCCTGCAAGTCGACCGGATCGAAGCCGAGCATGCCGCCGATGATGTAGTCGTAGTTATAGGTCACCAAGACGGTGACCGACCCGCCGGGGTTGTTGTTCGGGCTCCAGGTCACGCTGATGTTCATGTCCGCGGCCGGAATGCCGGTGGCGCGGTCCTGGACATAGCTGGTGACCTGGTCCGCGTCCACCGGGCTCGACTTGTTGGAGCCGCGCACGGCGGCGTAACGGGCGCCCTCGGTGGCGACGTGCTCGACCGTGTTGTTCAGCCACATCATGCGTCCGAAGTCGATGATGGCGAAGCTGAGGGTGACAAAGATCGACGCCAGGAGGGCGAACTCGATAAAGGCGGCGCCACTGCGATCATTTAGGAATTTCAGTATCATGGGTTTGGTTTTTGACATCGTATCTGATCCTTGAGCCGTGCGCCCGACCGGAGGTTGCACGACCGCCTGGGCTAGCGCACCCGCATGGTGTTGGTCGAAGCGACGGTCTGCGGCGAGGTCACGTAGGGATAGGGAAACAAGAGTTCCACCTGGTCCGCCGCGGTGACTTCGACGTACATGTAGGAGTAGCTGCCGTCGTCGCAGATCACGTTGCAGGACAGCTCGCCCTGGGCCGGGCAGGTGCAATACTGGCGCGCGGTGATGTTCAGCGCCGAATTCACGTCGGCGGCGTCGTTGCGGGCGGCCTGGATCATGCCGGCGGTGTCGGCCGCGGTCACTTGGTCCTGGGCCCCGTACTGCACCCCGGCGCGGGCCGCGCTGGTGATCGCGATCTTCTGATAGCCGAGGTTGCCGAAGTCGTAGGCGCCGACCGCGAGCGTGGCCATGAACAGGATCACGAAGCCGAACTCGATGGTCACGTTGCCGGCGCGGTGCCGGAACAGCCTCTCCAACACTCTGATGACGTGTGTCATGCCCGCGTCCCTCATTCCAACAGGGTCGCCTGGAGCATCAGCGAGTTGCCCAGGATCGCGTTGCCCGGCGCGCTGGTGAAGCCGCCCAGATACACGTCGCCGGTGAAGGTGACCTCGTCGGCGATGATGATCGAGGCGGATTCGTTCAGCTCCGCGCCACCGGTGAAAACCAGATCGGTGGTCGGGAAGTAGATGATGCCGTTGAGCTGCATGTTGGCGCCGCCGGTCAGGGTGTGGGTGATGTTCCCGGAGCCGTTGCGGTCGTGGTAGAACAGGATCCCGGGCAGGGGCCCGTCGCTCGGCGCGCTCAGGATCACCGTGGCCCCGCCGGCGATGGTGATGTTGTCGTTCACGTTGCCGTTCTGGCTCAGATAGAAGCTGACGCCGTCGCCGAAGACGGTCGAGGCGCCGTTGATGGTCAGGCCGACGCCGTCCAGGACGTAGAGGCCCGGACTGAAGGTCACGGTGCCGCTGGTGACGATGTTGATGTCGCCGCAGTAGACGCCCGGATTGAGCGTGTAGTCGGCGCCGCCGCCCAGAACGGTGGGCGGCGCGCCGCCGGTACAGGAGGTGTAGCTCGGCGCCTGGAGCGCGGCGAGCGGATCGTCGACCGGGGCGATCCCGGTTACGGCGGTCGGGTTGACGCAGTCGCCGCCGGTGCCGCCGACGATCTTGATCTCGGTGGCGGTCAGGCAGCCGCTGCCGTTCTCGTCGATGCCTTCCGCGTCGCTGGAGTTGGCGATCACGCCGCAGCCCAGCTCCACGTTGGCGCTGCCCGAAATCGTCACCGCGCCCGAGGCGCCGCTGTTGAGCGACCAGATGCAGGAATCGTTGACGTCGGCCTGGGCCACGGCGCGCGCCCGCACGTTGGTGGTCTCGGTGAACACCACCTGGCTGAGCAGGCCCGGGACCGTGCGGGTGATGGTGACCGCGACCTTCGGGGAGTCGGTCAGGTCCACGTCGATGCTGTCGCCGTCCGCGGTGCTGAAGCCGTTGATCGACGCGTCGGCGTGGACCGCGTTGACGATCGAGGTGGCGTCTCCCTCGGAGCGGCGCAGCTCGAGGGCGCCGGCCAGCGCCGCCGAATCGACGGCCGACTGGACCAGCCGCTTGTTGGCGTACCACATGCCGACGTCGACCGAGAGGCCGGCCGCGCCGATCAATACAGGCGCGGCGATCGCGGCGTAGATTAAGACGCCACCCATGCGGTCGCGCCACAGCTTGGTCAGTCTCTTGCCGAGAAGGTGTTTCATGGCCCTCATCCCTGCACACTTACGCGTTCCTTGGCGCCGCCGGGACCGGGTCCCGGGGCGTACGGACGGACGCACGCGACGATTATGCGCGGAGCTGGGTTAAGGACTCGTATATCCGGGGCTGGATAACCCGATATTCCTATATGTAAATCAAGTATTTACATAGAATTTTACCGATCCGCCGGCGCTTTGGCGCGACGCCGCCGGACCGGGTGTCCGCGGCCGCGCGCCGCGGGTAACCACGAAACTTCAGGGAAAATTCATCCTTCGTAAATAAATTGTTATTCAAACGGGTCGCGAACTTCTGACGATTGTGAAAATTCGGGACGGTGTCGCCATGAAGGTGAACAGCGGAATCTTGGGGATCGCGACGCAGGCCCTCCGCCGCTTCCAGGGCGACCAGCGCGGCGCGGTCGCCATCTTCTTCGCCGCCAGCGTGATGATGCTGATCGGCATGGCCGCGATCGCCGTCGACCTGAGCTACTTGTACTCGTTGCGCGGCAAGCTGCAGAACGCCGCCGACGCGGCGGTGCTGGCCGCGGTCGATGATATCTCGGATACCGATGTAGCCCGGGCCACGGCCCTGTCTTATGCAGCCAAGAACATGCCCGTGGCCGAGCACGGCACGGTTTTGGTCAGCGCCGACGTGGTGACCGGGAACTGGGATGCCGACACGCGGACCTTTACCCCGTCCGGCAGCTCAACCAACGCCATTCGAGTGGTCACCCGGCGCGCCGAAGCGAATGGCAACGCCGCGGGCCTGTTCTTCGCCCGCGTCCTGGGTTTCGACGACGTCGATCTGCAGGCCACGGCGATAGCGGGAACTCAGGTTGGCGACGCCTGCGTCATCGCGTTGGACCCAACCGAGAAGGGCACCTTGAAGATCGCGGGCGGAGCCATAGTGTCGATGAACTGCGCTGTCCAGGTCAATTCGGCCTCCAGCAAGGGGGGCCTTACGGTGGCCGGGACCGCGTGCCTCACGGCGTCGTCGATCTCGGTTGCCGGCAGCGCCAAAGGCAACTGTATCAACCCGACGGCGGATACCGGCGTCGACCCGATGGCCGATCCCCTGGCGGGTCTAAGTCCACCTGCCGACACCGGCTGCGATTACCCCGCGCTTGTCGAGGTGACGACCGATGCCGTGCTCGCGCCGGGCGTCTACTGCGGCGGAATCTACATTTACGGAGGCGGGATCGTCGATTTCCTGCCTGGAGAATATGTCTTGAAGGGCGAGGGGCTGAGAATCTCGGGTAATGGGGACGTGACCGGAGACGAGGTCATGTTCTATATCGACCCGACCGCGACCGGGATATCGGGTTCCTCTCCGCCAAAGACGGTCTCCCTGGCCGGCGGACCCAACATAACGTTCAGCGCGCCGACTTCGGGCGTCTACGAAGATATCCTCTTCTTTCAGGACGCCGCTACCCCGGCCAATTACATCAACAAGTTCAATGGCAACGCTGTCACGGAACTGAACGGCATTCTCTACTTCCCGAGCACGGAAGTTCAATTCTCGGGAAATGGCGACCCCGGCGGCGCGACCAGCATCATTGCGCGGATGGTGACTTTCTCCGGAAACGCCAACCTCGGGTCCAACCCCGCGACGAAAACGTTCGGAGCCGGCGGCGCGAGCGGAATCAGTCTCGTCCAGTGACCCGCCGCCCTGAGTGAGGCGCGCGGCGGGAGCGCCGCGCCACGGCCGCCACTTCCCGATCCGAACCCGTCCCCATTCCACGATCCGATTCGTGGCCGGCCAAAAAATTTATCAGGTATTCACCATTAACGAATCTCGTATTAATCCAGGGATTCTGGAGGAAAGCATTAAAATGGCAGAATACAGCGACTTATATGTTTGCAAATTTAGATAAGTTTAATGTAAAACAACCTTATTACTTAACCTAATTAAAGTTTTTGTTTGACATTTCTCAAGGTTCTGTTATTCTTCTGTTTACAATAACACGACGTTAAGAATTGAGGGAACGACGGAGATGGCTATGACCCAGATGATCCAGAACACCGCCAAAAGCGCGATCCAGACCCGCAAGGCCCGCCGGGCCGGGACCAAGGGCTTGCGCGGCACCCTGCTGCGGGCGCTGGGCCGGGACCAGCGCGGGGCGGCGGCGGTGGAGTTCGCCTTCATCATGCCGATCCTGCTGCTGATGTTCTCGGGCATCCTGCAGTTCGGCTCCGTCATGTTCCTCGAGAACCACATGACCAACGTGGCGCGCGAGGCCTCGCGCCGGGTCGCGGTCGGCGAACTCACCGAGGCCGACGCCGCCACCATGGTCCAGGGCGCGCTGGTCAACTGGGGCGTCACCTACCAGGTCTCCATCGCCACCGTGGACGCCGGCGACGGCAACCAGGACGTGACCGTGGCGATCAGCCTGCCGCTCTCCGACGCCGCGCTGATGGACGTGCTGGGCCTGTTCGAGACCGGCAACCTGAGCACCTCGGTCTCCATGCGCATGGAAAGCTAGAACACCTCTCCGCATCCAGAACAAGCAGCGCGCCGGGCACATCGCCCGGCGCGCCTTTTTGTGTGCCGGGGCGGGCAGGCAGTCGGGACCGCGTGCCCGCGTCCCTAACGAAACGTTAGCAATGGATCGGCCATACCTGTCCAGCGCGGGACATTGGTGACCCGCGCGGCGTTCGAGAGGACGGGATCGACGTGGCGTCGAGCGACAGCATAGCCGTTGCGGGAACGGCCCCCGGCTCGGGGACCGGCTCGGGCCCTGACGAGGGCGCGCTGGGTCCGGCCGTGGGCACCGCGATCCTGATGATGGCGATCATCCAGGTCGGCCTGGTGGTCAAGGGCAACGCGCCGGTGCTCGACGGCGTGCTGATCGACCCGGACGGCTACATGCGCCTGGCCCGGGTGGCGCTGCTCTGGCAGGACGGCAACTGGTTCGACCCGGTGTTCACGCGGATCGGCCCGCCCGAGGGACTGACCCTGCATTGGTCGCGGCCCTTCGACCTTCTGCTCCTGCTCGGCGCGCTGCTCGCCAGTCCGCTGCTCGGCTTCGAGGCCGGGCTGTACTGGTGGGGCGTGGTCCTGGGCCCCCTGCTGCAGGTTGCCGCCGTGATCGCGCTGGTCTGGGCCGCCGCGCCGCTGCTGCCAAGGGCCTGGCGCTGCCTGCTGGCGTTCCTGTTCGTGGCCCAGCCGGGGATCTTCGGCGCCTTCGCGGTCGGCCGGCCGGACCATCACGGCGTGCAGGTGATTCTGCTCGTGCTGCTGATCGGGCTGACCCTGCGCCTGATCTTCGATCCCGCGCGCACCCGCGCCGCGATCTGGACCGGGGCGATCTCGGCGCTGGCGGTCTGGATCAGCGTCGAGTCGATCCTGCCGGTGGTGCTGTCCATCGCGGCGCTCGGTCTGGCCTGGCTGTTCGGCGAGCCGCGCGCGCTACGCGTCCTGGTGATCCAGGCGGCCAGCGCCTTGGTCGCGGTGCTGGCGGCGCTGCTGATCGAGCGCGGGGGCGGCGCTTTCAGCTCCGTCGCGATCGACCGCCTGTCCCTGGCCCATCTCGCGGTCTTCGCGGTCAACCTGGGCTTCTGGCTGGCGATGGCTTGGGCGGTGCGCCACGGCGGGGCCGGCAGCCTGGCGGCGCGCGGCGGCGCGGCCGCGCTCGGCGCGCTCGCCGGCCTGGTCCTGCTGTGGCTGG
>JACZVL010000218.1 GCA_022572685.1 Pseudomonadota bacterium | reverse complement strand
CCCGGTTCTGCAGCAGGAAAACCATTGCCAGGCCGGTGATGACCAGCCCCAGCAGTCCCCGCAGGCCGCTATATCCGCCCGCCGGCAGTCCCAGCAGCAGCGCCGCCTCGGCGAAGAAGAAGCCGAAAACGGAAAAGCCCACCAGCCGCCGGATCCAGATGAACAGGTAATTGGCGGTCACGCCGGTCAGCGGCAGGATGCGAAGGGTTTCCACCGCCGGCGCCAGCAGCATGCGGGCCAGGGCCAGGACGGTGCGGACGATCAGGTAGGCGTTGATGAGAGTCAGCGCCACGACCTGAACCTGGGGCGTGGGCCGCAGCATCGGCGCCACGGCATAGGCGGCGGCGGCGAAGGCGGCCAGGGGCACCAGGTCCAGCGCCGTGCGTCCGGCGAGCAGCGGCAGGCGCACCCAGAGGGTGTCGGCGTCGTGTTCCTCCAGGGCCCGGCGGGGCCGCCCGAGCAGCAGGCGCAGCAGCCGTTCAGCGATCCCGCCGGCCAACAGAATCAACGCCACCTTGAATATCAGATCGAACCACCGCTGCCGGGTCTCCGGATTCGCCGCCTGATCCCGGACCCAGCCGAAAATGTCCGGCACATCCCGAAGCACGGCGGCGGCGGCCCCCAACTGGCGGCCGGTTTCCCTCACGTTTTCCGAAAGCGCGGCGAACAGCCGGGCGCTGGCGCTGGCCGCCGGCGGCGCCACCTGGGCGTCTTTCCTGGCGGCGATCAGGGCGCGGATTCGGGACAGCAGTTGTTCCCGGGCCGCTTCGTCCTCCATGACCGCGGCCAGGTCTTTCAGTTCCTGGACGCTAACGTCCGGGGCCAGGGCGGGAACGGGCTCGGCCTGCTGGGCCTGCGCGAGGATCGGCCCCGACAGAAGAAACACGGCCAAAAGGCCGCCCAGGCCCGCCCGAAACAAGGACGGCCACCGCATCCACTGAATGGCGCGAATATTCATGGCCCCGTCTGGATAAGTCCCCACAGGCGGGCGAGATTACCCGCAGCACCCCGCCCTGTCACAGGGTTTAAGGCAACGAGAGCCGGTTCCGTTCTAAGTATCGCACGCGCCCCGCCTACTCACGCTCGTGGGTGACCGACATGAAGGGGCTGGCGGGCCAGGCCGGGTCCCAGTCCTCCCAGTCGAGGATGACCCGCGCGCGGCGGCTGTCCTCGACCATCTGCACCCGCATCGCCGCCATATCGTCGAAGGTCATCTCCGGGCGCAGGTAGTCGACCATGGCGACCCGCATGTGCCGGCCGTAGAGGTCGTCGTCGAAGTCGAACAGGTGGACCTCGAGCAGCGGCTCCCGGCGGTCCAGCGCGGGGCCTTCGACCATGGGCCGGACGCCGAGGTTGGCGACCCCGGGGTGCCAGACCGTCTGGCCGCCGCGATCGACGCCGGCGCGCACCGCGTAGACGCCGTAGGCCGGCTCCAGCACCTCGCCGAGCCCGATATTGGCGGTCGGGAAGCCCAGCTTGCGGCCCAGCTTGGCGCCGGTCCGGACCCGGCCCTCGATCTCCCAGTAGCGGCCCAGCAGCAGCGCGGCCCGGGTCGGGTTGCCGGCGGTCAGGTAGCTGCGGATGCCGGTCGAGGAATAGGCCTCGCCGGTGGTGCCCTCGATCCGACGCATGACCGTCACCCCGAAGCCGTGACTCCGGCCCAGGCGTTCGAGCAGGGCGGTGTCGCCGCCGCGCTGGTGCCCGAAAAAGAAATTGTCGCCGACCAGGACGTGCCGCGGGCGTAAGTCCCGGGCCAGGACCTGGTGCACGAAGTCCTCGGCGCTCAATTCGGAGAGCGCCCGGTTGAACGGCAGCACGAAGACGTCGGCGACGCCCAGCGCCTCGAGCAGGCGCAACTTGAGGCGGAACGAGGTGAGCTGGAACGGCGGGTCGTCGGGGCGGAAGAACCGGCGCGGGTGCGGCTCGAAGGTGAGCACGCCCAGGCTGGTCTCGAACTCGCGGGCCAGGCGTCCGGCCTTGTTGATGACCGCCTGATGACCGCGGTGAACGCCATCGAAGTTGCCGATGGCGACGACCGCGTCCAGGGCCGCGTCGGGAAGGTCGGTGGTGTGCCGGTAGATCGCCATGGCGCCCCGGGGGTCCAACATGAAACCGCGCCCCAGGGACGCGGTCGTCAAGATAGCGCGGCGCCCCGGCCCTGGACAGGCCCGCGGCGGCGGTCCTGGTTATTATTCGGCGGCGCTGACTTTGGGAACGGCCCTGGGAGTGGCCCGGGACTCGGCCCCGGACTCGGCCCCGGATTCGGCCCCGGACTCGGCCCCGGATTCGGCCCCGGACTCGGCCCCGGACTCGGCCCCGGACTCGGCCCTGGACTCAACGGGCGCTTCCGGCGCGCCGAGGACCTCGGCGCGGCGGCTGACCAGCAGCACCGCCGCGCCGTCGATCACCACGCCGTCGTCCACGGTGCAGACGGTATCGAAGGTGACCCGCTTGTTGTCCGGATCGACGTTTCTGACCGTCACCCGCGCGGTTACGGTGTCCCCGGGCCGGACCGGGGCGCGGAACTTGAGGCTCTGGCTGAGGTAGATGCAGCCCGGACCGGGCAGGCGGGTGCCGAACACGGTGGAGATGAAGCTGGCCGAGAGCATGCCGTGGGCGATGCGCCCCTTGAAGGCGGTCCGCTCGGCGAAATGGGCGTCCAGATGGACCGGATTGGTGTCGCCCGAGATGCCGGCGAACAGGACGATGTCCGCCTCGGTGACGGTCTTGGCGTAGACGGCGGTCATCCCGACCGCCAGGTCCTCCAGGAACAGGCCGTGCCTCTCTTCCATCGCGCTTCCTCTGCTTCCGCCAGCCCTATCGCGACCCAGCACGGCGACTCGGCGTGCTGCGCTGCGGTAATTATGTTGCGATGCAGCCTATCCAATGAAAACCCCCGTCGCAAGGCGGCTCTCCTGGCCATTATCGCGCCAAAATCAAGTATGTCGGCGAATGATTAAGCAAGCCTTTCTGCACTGCGGCATAGAGCGGCCAGGGTAATCGCCGCGTCAGCCCGCGGTTCATGTCGATGATTTTCACTTTCCAACATTTCCTGCTAGACTGGCGCCATGTCCGCGAGCGAGGAACGCCGGGAGCGCATCCTGGACCTGACCCGGCGCCACGGTTTCGTGGCGATCGAGGACCTGGCGCGGCGCTTTGCGGTGACCACCCAGACCATCCGGCGCGATATCAACCAGCTCTGCGGGCAGGGCGCGCTGCGCCGCTATCACGGCGGCGCCGGGCTGCCCTCCAGCGTCGAGAACCTGGCCTACAGCGCGCGCCAGGTGCTGTGCCTGGAGGAGAAGCGGCGGATCGCCGCGCTGGTGGCGCGCCACGTCCCGGACCGGGCCTCGCTGTTCATCAACATCGGCACCACCAACGAGGAGGTCGCCCGCGCGCTGATGGCCCACAAGGGCCTGCACGTGATCACCAACAACCTCAACGTCGCCGGGATCCTGAGCGGCAACCCGGAGTTCGAGGTCATCGTGGCCGGCGGCGTGGTGCGTGCCCGCGACCGCGGCATCGTCGGCGAGGCGGCGCTCGACCTGATCGGCCAGTTCAAGGTCGACATCGGCGTGATCGGCATCAGCGGCATCGACGCCGACGGCTCCCTGCTCGATTTCGACTACCGCGAGGTGCGCGTGGCCCAGCGCATCATGGAGAACTCAGCCCAGGTGTTCCTGGCCGCCGACCACACCAAGTTCGGGCGCAACGCCATGTGCCGCTCGGCCCAGGTCGGACAGCTCGACGCCCTGT
The DNA here is from genome assembly GCA_022572685.1 of Pseudomonadota bacterium. Lineage (GTDB taxonomy): Bacteria > Pseudomonadota > Alphaproteobacteria > Kiloniellales > J153 > JACZVL01. Next base: position 1,079 of record JACZVL010000218.1, on the reverse strand, counting down.
TCACCGACCGGGCCCCGGCCCCGGCCTACCGCGCGCTCCTGGACGCCGCCGGGGTCGCGCTCCACATCGCCTGATATCGACGGCGGCCCGGCCTGACGGTGGCGGGCGACGGTCCGGGCCGGAATGTCGTCGAATCCTTTTCATTTTCGAACAAAAATGATGTAGGATTTTCATAATTGAAATCGAAAGACCCGGCCCGTGGCGAGCGCGGAGACCGGGCCCCAAGGCGAGGACGGCAAGGCGTGACCGGCGAGCCCATCGATCTGTTGATCGTCGGCGGCGGCATCAATGGCGCCGGCATCGCGCGCGACGCCGCCGGGCGCGGGCTCTCGGTCGTGCTGTGCGAGCAGAACGACCTGGCCAGCGCCACCTCCTCGGCCAGCACCAAGCTGATCCACGGCGGCCTGCGTTACCTGGAGACCTATGAGTTCCGCCTGGTGCGCGAGGCCCTGATCGAGCGCGAGGTGCTGCTGCGCGCCGCGCCCCACATCATCTGGCCGCTCAGCTTCGTGCTGCCCCACGACAGGGGCCTGCGGCCGGCCTGGATGGTGCGCCTCGGCCTGTTCCTCTACGACCACCTGGGCGGGCACCTGGGCGGGCCCCGGGGCGGACGCGGACAGTTGCCCGGCTCCCATGGCATCGACCTGCGCCGCGATCCCGCGGGCGCGCCGCTCAAGCCAAGCTTCACCAAGACTGCATGTTGATCCGCTCAAGTTTAGTTAAATTAAAACAGTTGTCTCAGGTACTAGAAATCATCGATAGGTTATTTGTGAATGAAGAACTAGATCCGGTTGTTTTTCAACAAATCTTAGATATTAGAAATTTGGTTGTTTCTGCAGAACCAACCAAATACACAATTTTTCAACATCTAGACAAATTGCTAATTTCATTGGGGTATCAACCGCTGGCAGAGACTGAACACAACTCAATCTTGGAATACGTAGCCGCCATCACCAACCGACCGATGAGAAGTTGGGACTTTTATACAACTTAGGCTACTCAACTTCATCGATCAATTCAATTGATATAGGTTGTATCACCGCCATCGTCAACTGAGAGGTACTGCACATACCCAAGCT
>JACZVL010000217.1 GCA_022572685.1 Pseudomonadota bacterium | reverse complement strand
CCCGGCTCGCCGAGGCCCGCGCCCGCGACGCGGCCACCGGCGGCGCGGCGGCCGGGCCGCATCGCAGCGACTTTGCGGTCAGCCACCTGGAGCGGGGCCTGCCCGCGGCGCTGTGTTCGACCGGCGAGCAGAAGGCGCTGTTGATCTCGATCGTGCTGGCCCATGCGCGGCTGCTCGCCCTGCACCGGGATGCGCCGCCGCTGCTGCTTCTGGACGAGATCGCGGCGCATCTGGACAAAGCGCGGCGGCGCGCGTTGTTCGACGAGATTCTGGGGCTTGGCGTCCAGGCCTGGCTGACCGGAACCGACGCCGCCACCTTCGCCGATTTCGGCGAGCGGGCGCGCTTTTTCCAGGTGCGCGCGGCGACCCTGACCCCCGCCGAGCCGCCAGCCAAGGGTATGGCGTAACCGCCCCACTCCCCCCCGGGCGGTCACGCGGACGAAGAATTGGATTGCCACGAGCATGACGCAGCAAGCGGATAAGAACGAGCCACTGGAGACGGCGCCGGCCGAGGCCTACGGCGCCGAATCCATCAAGGTGTTGCGCGGCCTGGAGGCGGTGCGCAAGCGCCCGGGCATGTACATCGGCGATACCGACGACGGCTCCGGCCTGCACCACATGGTCTACGAGGTCGTGGACAACTCGATCGACGAGACGCTGGCCGGCCATTGCGACCGCATCGAGGTGATCCTGAACGGTGACGGTTCGGTCACCGTGCGCGACAACGGACGCGGCATCCCGGTCGGCATTCATGCCGAGGAGGGGATCTCGGCGGCCGAGGTGATCATGACCCAACTCCACGCCGGCGGGAAGTTCGACCAGAACTCCTACAAGGTCTCCGGCGGCCTGCACGGGGTCGGGGTTTCCGTGGTCAACGCGCTTTCGGAGTGGCTCCAGCTCACCATTTGGCGCGACGGCAAGGAGCATGCCATCCGTTTCGCCAACGGCGACGCGGAAGGCAGGCTCGAGGTGGTCGGCGAAGCCACGGCGCGCAACGGCACCGAGATCACCTTCCTGCCGTCCAAGGAAACCTTCTCGATGACCGAATTCGATCTCGCGACGCTGGAACATCGGCTGCGCGAGCTCGCCTTCCTCAACTCGGGCGTCAACTTGGAGCTGATGGACGACCGCCACGCCGAGGCCAAGATCGTCGATCTGCACTACCAGGGCGGGCTCGAGGCCTTCGTTCGCTACCTCGACCGCACCAAGAACCCGCTGTTCGAGCCGCCGGTGCCGATCCACGGCGAGCGTGACGGCGTCGTCGTCGAGGCCGCGCTGGAGTGGACCGACAGCTACCACGAGACCATGCTGTGCTTCACCAACAACATCCCGCAGCGCGACGGCGGCACCCACCTGGCCGGCTTCCGCGCCGCGCTGACGCGCCAGATCAACGCCTATGCGATTTCCTCGGGCATCGCCAAGCGCGAACGGGTATCGCTCAGCGGCGAGGACGCGCGCGAGGGGCTGACCTGCGTGCTCTCGATCAAGTTGCCCGACCCCAAGTTCTCGAGCCAGACCAAGGACAAGCTGGTGTCCTCCGAGGTCCGGCCGGTGATCGAGGCGCTGATCAACGACCGCCTGGGCCAGTACTTCGAAGAGCACCCGAACGAGGCGCGGCGCGTGATCGTCAAGGTGGTCGAGGCCGCGGCGGCGCGCGAGGCGGCGCGCAAGGCGCGTGAGCTGACCCGGCGCAAGGGCGCGCTCGATATCTCCTCCCTGCCCGGCAAGCTGGCCGACTGCCAGGAGCGCGACCCGGCGCTCTCGGAATTGTTCATCGTCGAGGGCGATTCCGCCGGCGGCTCGGCCAAACAGGGCCGCGACCGGAAGTTCCAGGCGATCCTGCCGCTCCGGGGCAAGATCCTCAACGTCGAGCGGGCGCGGTTCGACAAGATGCTGGGCTCGGTGGAGATCGGCACGCTGATCACCGCGCTCGGCGCCGGCATCGGCGTGGACGAGTTCGATATCGCCAAGCTGCGCTATCACAAGATCATCATCATGACCGACGCCGACGTCGACGGCAGCCACATCCGGACCCTGCTGTTGACCTTCTTCTTCCGCCAGATGCCGGAGATCATCGAGCGCGGCCACCTCTACATCGCCCAGCCGCCGCTCTATCGCGCCAAGCGCGGCGAGTCGCTCCGCTATCTGAAGGACGACCGCGAGCTCGAGGCGCACCTGATCGAGAACGGGGTCCGGGACAGCGTGCTCACGCTCGCCGACGGCGACCAGATCGCCGGCCCCGACCTGACCGCACTGGTCGGCCACGCGGTCCAGGCCAAGCACCTGATGGAGCCCCTGCTGCGCAAGGTGCCCAGCGTGCCGATCATCGAGCAGACGCTGATCGCCGGCGCGCTCAACCCGGACATCATCAGCGATCCCGAGCGCACCGCCGAGGCGGCGGGGTACATCGCGCTGCGGCTCGACGCGCTCGCGCGCGACATCGAGCGCGGCTGGCGCGGCGAGGCCGAGCCCGACGGCGGTCTCGCCTTTACCCGCACCCTGCGCGGCCTGACCGAGCGGCGCGTGATCGACGGCCCGCTGCTGCGCTCCAGCGAGGCGCGCCGGCTCGACGAGATGGCGCCCGAGCTGCAGGCCAGCTACCAGCGCCACTCGGTGCTGCGCAACAAGGATCGCGAGTTCCAGATCACCGGGCCGGGCGCGCTCGCCGACGCGATCTTCGAATTGGGCCGCAAGGGGGTCGCGATTTCGCGCTACAAGGGCCTGGGCGAGATGAACCCGGATCAGCTCTGGGAGACCACCCTCGATCCCCACGCGCGGGTGCTGCTGCAGGTCAAGATCGCCCATGCCGACGAGGCGGCGGGGATCTTCTCGACCCTGATGGGCGACCACGTCGAACCGCGCCGCGAGTTCATCCAGACCCACGCCCTCGAAGTCGCGAATTTGGATATCTGATCCTGTAGCAGCGCTGTGACAAAGGCGCGCCGCCGCCGCCATATCTATGGCCCGACGCGGGCGGCTGTACTACATATTCCGGGATGTTCCTGAAGCCCCGCCAACCCAAGAAACGCGGCGGCGGCGGGCGGCGCGAGCCCCGCCTGCGCCGAACCGCCGCCGGCCGGCCGCCGCCCAAGAAGGTCAAGCGTGGCGCCAAGCCGGGACGCCGCGGGGTCTGGCTCAAGCGCTTGGCCGTCTGGGGCGGCAGCGCCGCGGTCTGGACCCTGGTGCTGCTCGGCGGCGTGGTCGCCTGGTACGCCTACGACCTGCCCGAGACCGACCAGATCGCGGCCGCCGCGCGCCAGCCCTCGGTCACGCTGCTGGCCGCCGACGGCACGCTGCTCGCCTCCTACGGCGAGATCCACGGCGCGCGGGTCAGCGTCGCCGAGCTGCCGCCGCACCTGCCGCTCGCGGTCCTCGCGGTCGAGGATCGGCGCTTCTACCAGCACGGCGGCGTCGACTTTCGCGGCCTGCTGCGCGCCAGCATCGCCAACCTGCGCGCCGGGCGCATCGTCCAGGGCGGCTCCACGATCACCCAGCAGCTCGCCAAGAACCTGTTCCTCACGCCCGAACGTACCCTCAAGCGCAAGATCCAGGAGCTGCTGCTCGCGCTCTGGCTCGAGCGCAAGTTCACCAAGGACCAGATCCTCGCCCTCTACCTGAACCGGGTCTATCTGGGCGCCGGCACCTTCGGCGTCGATGCCGCCGCGCGCCGCTATTTCGACAAGCCGGCGGTGGAGGTCAACCTCTACGAAGCGGCGCTGTTGGCCGGCCTGTTGAAGGCGCCGTCGCGCTACAACCCGGCGCGCAACCAGGACCGGGCGGCGCGGCGCACCTCCCAGGTGCTCGCCGCCATGACCGACGCCGGGTTCATCACCGCCGACCAGGCCGCCCAGGCGGAGCGCGAGAAGACCCGTGGCCGGGCGGTGGCCGGCGCCCAGGCGCGCTACTTCACCGACTGGGTGCGGACCCAGGTCTCCGCCTACGTCGGGCCGGCGGACCGCGACCTGACCGTGATCACGACGCTCAATCCGGCTTACCAGCGCATCGCCGAAGCGGAGCTGGCGGCGCTGCTCGACGGCGAGGGCCGCCAGCGCCGGGTCGGCCAGGGCGCGCTGGTGCTGATGGATCCGGACGGCGCGGTGCGCGCCATGGTGGGGGGGCGCAGCTACGACGCCAGCCAGTTCAACCGCGCGACCCAGGCACTGCGCCAGCCCGGCTCGGCGTTCAAGCCGTTCGTCTATCTGGCCGGCCTGGAGGACGGCCTGCGGCCCGGCCACAAGCTCGATGACGCCAGGATCACGGTCGAGGGCTGGTCGCCGCGCAACTACGGCCGCAAGTATCTCGGCCGGGTCACCCTGCGCGAGGCCTTCGCGCGCTCGCTCAACTCGGTCGCGGTGCGGATCAGCGAACGGGCCGGCCGCGACCGGGTGGTGGCCGCCGCCCGGCGCCTGGGCATCACCTCGGAACTGGCCGCCCATCCCTCGATCGCGCTGGGCGTGGCCGATGGGTTCAACATTCGTGTGAGCAAGTGCGGCGGGTTGATGCCGTCGCTTGCGATCGCCGCTTTGGCGCGTCGATCCAACGTGCGGATTCAGATCGGGTGCATGGTGGGGGAGACGAGTTTGCTATCGGCGGCCGGCGTGAGGTTTCTCGAGGTTTGCCCGGGTGTCGAATGGGCGGAAGGGTGCTTCGGCTCGTTTCTTCTCCAAGGCGATATCACGAATCGCGGATTGCGCTTCGGCTTCGGCGGTCGGACGCCGAAGGTCGGCGCGGAGGGCCTCGGCGTAGGAATCGACCCGCGCTTACTGTCGCGGTATAGCGAAGAAGATTCAATCGTTATCGAATTCTGAGTTGGGTCGCGACCGACCGTAACGGTGTG
>JACZVL010000028.1 GCA_022572685.1 Pseudomonadota bacterium | reverse complement strand
TGGAGAAGGGAAAGGGGCCGTCGATCATCGTCGGCGCGAAACAGCGCGTGGTGACCAACATCGACATCGTCAATGCTTCGGTGCCCGGGCAGGTGCTGCCCAAACGAATCGTATGCGCGGAGCCTAGCCCGGACGTCGCGCAAAGCGTGTCGCAGGCGGTGCAGGCCGGATTCAAGGCGGCGAGCAAGAGCGGTGACAAGGTCTCCGGCGATTTCGGGTTCAGTCTTGCAACCAGCGTGGTTCAACTGGGCGAGCGCTTGGCCGTGATACAGCTCCTGCGCGACGAGCTCTACCGAGCCTGTGAGGCCTATGCCAACGGCGCCATCAACGCCACGGGATACACCATTAAGATGAGCCGTCTCAGCAAGCAAATCGTCACCATGCTATCCAGCGAGATGGCGGCGGGCGCCTTCGGCCGGGCCCTGGCCGCGACGTCGGGGCGTGCGGGCACCGGCGGCCGGGCTGAAATCGCCGAAGCCCGAGAGAAGCTGGACGACGCGGTGGCGGAATACAGGAACGCCGCCGATGCGCTAGCGGAAGCCGAGGATGATGCCGCAAGAAAGGCTGCCGGGGAACGCTATGACGCCGCCAAGGAAGCTCTGGAAACGGCCGCCATCCGGCTGGTCGAGTCGGAAGCCCAGACTGCCGGTGGGACCTTCGCCGCGCAGACCGCGGGATCGGGCGGATCGCTATCCATCGGACAGATCTCCGGCGATCGCCCGACCGGGGTGGCCGGTGACCTGGTGCGTATCCACAGACAATTCATCGAGGACGACGACACGGTCTCGACGCTCCTGGATGCCTGCATCACGGCGGCCGACTATGCGCGTTTCAGCATAACCACGGCGAACGACACACATATCAAGAAACTTTTTGAGTTACTGAATACTGCGAATTCCGCCTTTCACAAATCACGTGCCAGTGCGCTTACGGCCGTCAAGGAGTCGGCGCGGAAGAAAAATACTAAGGCTGCGGCGGCCCAGTTGGAAAAAATTCAGTCCATACGCCGGGAGATCGTCTCCGCGATGATCAGCATGGATAGCCTGCCGTTCCAGGCTTTTTGCATAGATGAGTTCCTGCCCAGTTTGAAAGACGAGGTGGCAAATATTTTCGAACGGCAGAATGAGTTGCGGAAACTCGAGGTCATGGCCGGCCGACTGGTTTCGATCGAGAAGATTCTCGAGATTTGCACGAAGGAAGAAAATAAGGACTTGCCGCTCTGCAAATCGGCCCTGAAGCTCGCCATGGGCGGTAACTAATTGTCGAATTCGAGTTTGGGCTAACGAAATTTATAGGCGCCGCGCTATCGCCCTAGTCGAAGGCCTCGTCCCAGGTCCCTCGGGTGGCGGCGCGGGAGTATTCGGTGGCGCGGTTCTCGAAGAAGTTGGCGTGCTCGACGCCGTTCAGGATCGCATCCAGCCAGGGCAGCGGGTTCTTGTCGCTCCGGTAGATCGGCTGCAGGCCGAGCTGGGTCAGGCGCCGGTCGGCGATGTAGCGGATGTAGGCCTTGACCTCGGCGGCCTCCAGGCCCTCTACCTCGCCCATTTCGAAGGCGAGATCGATGAAGGCGTCTTCGTGGGTGACGATGGTCTCGCAGGCTTGGTAGAGCGCGCGCTCGAAGTCGTCGGTCCAGACCTCCGGGTTCTCGGCGATGAAGGTGCGGAACAGGCGGATGATCGACTGGGTGTGCAGCGATTCGTCGCGCACCGACCAGGACACGATCTGGCCCATGCCCTTCATCTTGTTGAAGCGCGGGAAGTTGAGCAGGATCGCGAAGGACGCGAACAACTGCAGACCCTCGGTGAAGGCGCCGAACACCGCGAGCGTCATGGCGATGTCGGCCTTGGTCTCGACCCCGAAGGACTGCATGTAGTCGTATTTGTCCTTCATCTCCTTGTAGCGCAGGAAGGCGGAGTACTCGGCCTCGGGCATGCCGACGGTGTCGAGCAGGTGCGAGTAGGCGGCGATGTGTATCGTCTCGGTGTTGGAGAAGGCGGCCAGCATCATCTGCACCTCGGTCGGCTTGAAGACCCGGGCATAGTGCTTCATGTAGCAGTTGTTGACCTCGACGTCGGCCTGGGTGAAAAAGCGGAAAATCTGGCTCAGCAGGTTCTTCTCGCCGGGCGTGAGATTCCGTTGCCAGTCCTTGACGTCGTCGGCCAGCGGCACCTCCTCGGGCAGCCAGTGGATGCGCTGCTGGGTCAGCCAGGCGTCGTAGGCCCAGGGGTAGCTGAACGGCTTGTAGACAGGGCTGGCGTCGAGCAGCGACATGGCGTTCCGGTCGGTGTATTCGGGCTGAAAAATGGGGCCGCGCCCTACGTGGGCCGCGGCCCCCCGGCAAGCTCGCCTATTGACAGGCGAGGCATTCGTCGTAGTCGATCGGCGCTCCCGCGGTTACGCTTCCGCTCGCGTGGGGCCCGTTGGCGTGGTCGGCGCCGTTGATCCTGCCCAGGTGCGGAATGCCGTTCAATTGCGCCGCCGTCTGGACCGCCCCCTGGGCCGTCTCGGCGCGCTGGATCGACTTGGAGCGGCAGTAGTAGAGGCTCTTCAGGCCCTTCTTCCAGGCCAGGAAGTGGATCTGGTGCAGGTCGCGCTTGTGCACGTCGGCGGCCAAGAACAGGTTGACCGACTGGGACTGGCAGACGAAGGGCGCGCGGTCGCCGGCCAACTCGATCAGCCAGCGCTGGTCGAGCTCGAAGGCGGTCTTGAACACGTCCTTCTCGTCCTGGTTCAGGAAATCGAGATGCTGCACCGAGCCCTCGTTGACCGTGATCGAGGACCAGGTCTCGTCGTCGTCGTGGCCCTTCTCGGCGAGCAGTTCGGCCAGACGCTTGCTGCGCACGTTGTACGAGCCCGACAGCGTCTTGTGGGTGAAGCTGTTGGCGGCGATCGGCTCGATGCCCGGCGAGGCGCCGCCGCAGATGATCGAGATCGAGGCGGTGGGCGCGATCGCCAGCTTGTTGGAGAAGCGTTCCATGATGCCGAACTCCGCGGCGTCGGGGCAGGGGCCGCGCTCCTCGGCGAGCACCCGCGAAGCGGCGTCGGCGGCGGCGCGGATCTGCTTGAAGATGCGCTTGTTCCAGACCTTGGCGAGGACGCTCTCGAAGGGAATGCGTCTGTGCTGCAGGAACGAATGGAAGCCCATCACGCCCAGGCCCACGGAGCGCTCGCGCTGGGCGGCGTAGCGGGCCCGGGACATGGAATCGGGCGCGCGCGCGATGAAGTCGCCGAGCACGTTGTCGAGGAAGCGCATGACGTCCTCGATGAAGCCCGGACGGTCGCGCCAGGCATCAAAAGTCTCGATGTTGAGCGAGGACAGGCAGCAGACCGCGGTGCGCTCCACGCCGTGATGGTCGCGGCCGGTCGGCAGGGTGATCTCGCTGCACAGGTTGGACATCTTGACGCTGAGCCCGGCCAGCTTGTGGTGCTCCGGGATCGCCCGGTTCACGTGGTCGCCGAACAGGATGTAGGGCTCGCCGGTCTCGATGCGCGCGGTCAGGATGCGGATCCACAGATCGCGCGCCTTGATCTTGCGGATCACGGCGCCGTCCTTGGGAGAGGTCAGCGGCCACTCGGCGTCCTCCTCGACCGCGCGCATGAAGGCGTCGGGCACGACCACGCCGTGATGCAAATTCAGCGCCTTGCGGTTGGGATCGCCACCGGTGGTCCGGCGGATCTCGATGAACTCCTCGATCTCCGGGTGCGAGACCGGCATGTAGCAGGCGGCCGAGCCGCGCCTGAGCGAGCCCTGGCTGATCGCGAGGGTGAGCGAATCCATGACCCGGATGAAGGGGATCACGCCCGAGGTCTTGCCGTTGTGCCCGACCCGTTCGCCGATCGAGCGCAGGTTTCCCCAATAGCTGCCGATGCCGCCGCCGCGCGCGGCCAGCCAGACGTTCTCGTTCCACAGGCCCAGGATGCCTTCCAGCGAATCGTCGGCCTCGTTGAGGAAGCAGGAGATCGGCAGCCCGCGCGTGGTGCCGCCGTTGGACAGGATCGGGGTCGCGGGCATGAACCACAGCTTCGAAATGTAGTCGTAGAGCCGCTGGGCGTGGGCGGTGTCGTCGGCGAAGTGGGCGGCGACCCGGGCGAACAGGTCCTGGAAGCCCTCGCCGTTCATCAGGTAGCGGTCCGACAGCGTCGACTTGCCGAAGGTGGTGAGCAGATCGTCGCGGCCGCGGTCGATGTGGACCGTGATGCCGCGCTCGTTCTGGAACACGTCGCGAATCTGGCCGTCGCCCAGGACCGCGTCGGGCGCGTCTTCGTGCGCCGCGCCGTTCGGGTCCGCGCCATTCGGGACGCGCCGCGCCGCGCCGGCATCGTTATCCACAGGGCCGGTGTCCGGCGTAACCCGCTCAAAATCCCAAAGACTTCCCGAAGCTTCCATGTGCCCCCCGGTTTATCCACAGCTGTGGATGGAACAAATTGTGGAAAACCACAAGATATTGCGCCCGCTTTCCGGCAACATACCACAAATTGTGGCGCTGTCGACTAGAACATATCAAGAACATTCGTAGCTTAGCGGGACCTTTGGGCCCTGGCAACGGAATCCGAGAAATCGCCCGCGGCGTCGGCCGCACCCGGGTCCTGGGTTTCGATCACGCTGCGCGGCGCAGCCGACTCGAGAGCCGCGACTACCTTGCCGCCCATGAACTGTCGGCATAGGCTGGCCACGATCGGGCCAATGCGGCTCGGCGCGATTCGGCTTCGATCCACGGCCGATTTTTTTTTCGAGGACACGATCACCTGGTGACGACCACGACCACCACGGCCACGGCCACGGCGAGCAGCACCAGCGGTCAGCCGCGCCTCGACAGCGACGTCGATCCCAACTACCGGATCGACGTATCCAATCTCGATACCCGGGTCCTGTGGCGCATCACCGCCATCGCCTTCAGCCACCGCCGGCGCATGGCGCTGGGCATCTGCGCCACCATCCTGGCGGCGACCTTCCAGCTGTTCGTGCCCCAGTACGTGGGCCAGGCGGTCGACCAGGTCCAGGGCCTGCTGGCCGGCGCGGCCGACGGCGACGCCCGGGCGGCCCAGGAGGCGGCCCGGGACGCCCTGTTGCAGACCGCCTTGCTGCTGATGGGCGCCAGCGTGCTGCGCGGCCTCTTTACCATGGTGCAGAACTACCAGGGCGAAGCGGTCGGCCAGCTGATCGGCTATCGCCTCAGGCTCGACTATTACCGCAAGCTGCAGACCCTCTCCTTTTCGTGGCACGACCGGGTCCACAGCGGCGACCTCATGACTCGCGGCATCCTCGATATCGAAGGGATACGCTTGTGGGTCAATACCGGTATCCTGCGGCTGTTGCTGCTGGCCGTGCTGATCGGCGGCGGCGCCTTCATCCTGATCGGCATCGATGCGACCTTGGGGCTGCTGGCGCTCAGCTTCGTGCCCATCGTCGGTATCCGGGCCTCGATCGCCCGCATCAAGCTGCGCGCCAGCTGGCTGCGGCTGCAGGACAAGCTGTCCGATCTGTCCAAGGTGATGGAAGAAAACCTGGCCGGCATTCGCGTGGTCCGCGCCTTCGCCGCCCAGGCCTTCGAGCTGGCCCGCTTCGATGCCGCTTCGAAGGAGGCCGTCGCCATCGCCCAGGAACGCATCCTGCTGTTCGTGCGCAGCACCACCCAGATGACCTTCATTTACTTTGCCGCCATGGTGCTGGTGCTGTGGGTTGGCGGCCACAAGGTGCTCGACGGCGACATCACCCTCGGCCAGCTCGCCGAGTTTCTCGCCTTCATGGCGATCCTGCAGATGCCGGTGCGCCAGATCGGCTGGATGATCAACTCCATCGCCCGCGCTTCGAGTTGCGGCGGGCGGCTGTTCGCGGTGCTCGACCTCGAGCCGTCGATCGCCGATGCGCCCGGCGCCAAGCCGCTGGCGATCACCGAGGGCGTGCTGCGCTTCGAGAACGTCGATTTCCAGTACCCGGCCTGGACCCAGGACCAGCGCACCCTCAGCGGCATCAACCTGGAGGCGCGGCCCGGCAAGACCATCGGCATCGTCGGGCCGCCGGGCAGCGGCAAGTCGACGGTGGCCCACCTCATGGGGCGCTATTACGACGTCACCGGCGGGCGCATCACCATCGACGGCCAGGACATTCGCGGCGTCACCCTGGCGTCACTGCGCGGCGCCGTCAGCATCGTCCAGCAACAGCCCTTCCTGTTCACCGCCAGCATCGATCACAACCTGGCTTACGGCGATCCCTGGGCCGGGCGCAGCTCCATCCAGCGCTCCGCCGCCGCGGCCCAGCTCCACGATTACATCAAGCAGCTGCCGACCGGCTACCGCACCCTGGTGGGCGAGCGCGGGGTCTCGCTCTCGGGCGGCCAGCGCCAGCGCCTGTCGATCGCCCGCAGCATCATGCTCGAAAGTGCTGTGTTGATTCTCGACGATTCCACGGCCGCCGTCGACGCCGCCACCGAACAGCGCATCCGCGCCGCCCTCAAGGACCTGGTCAAGCGGCGCGCGGTGATCATCATCGCCCACCGGCTGAGCTCGCTGATGCACGCCGACGAGATCGTCTTCCTCGACCGGGGCCGCATCGTCGAACGCGGCAGCCACGACGAGCTGATCGCCCTGAAGGGCCGCTACCGCGAGCTCTACGACCTGCAGTCGAGCCCGACCGATACCCGGCCACTGCGCGAACCGGCGGAGGAATAGGCCGTGGCCGACACGCCAACCATGGCACCCCCCGACGCCAGCCCCGCCCCCGATCCGGCCAGGCCGCCGCTCGCCGTCGTCGGCTCGCAGATCTCCCACGACGAGGAGTTGTTCGGCCGGGTCTTCGACAAGTGGGTGGTGCGGCGCTTCCTGAGCTATCTCAAGCCCTACCGGCGCAAGCTGTATCTCGCCATCGGCGCGGTGCTGGTGTTCACCTTGACCCAGCTGTCGATCCCGCTGATCATTCGCATGGTGATCGACGACGCGCTGGCCGGCGGGGACGCGGCGCGGGCCCTGGTCGACACCCTGGCGATGGTGTTCGCCGCGGTGATCACGGTCAATTACGCGGCCAACCACATTCAGGAAACCATCGTCGGCAGGGTCGCCGAGCACCTGTTGTTCGACCTGCGCCGGGCGATGTACGCCCACCTCCAGGTGGTCTCGCTGTCGTTCATGGACAAGACCGAGACCGGCCGGCTGATGTCGCGCCTCCAGGGCGACGTCTATGCCCTGCAGGAGTTCCTCGAATCCTCGATCTTCGCGATCGGCGATTTGGTGTTGTTGTTGGGCATCATCGTGGCGCTGCTCAGTCTCGATTTCCAGCTTGGCGCCATGACCTTGTCGGTGGTGCCGATCCTGTTCCTGGTACGCATCGTCTGGCTGCCCTATGCGCGGCGGGCCTTTTTATGGGCGCGCGAGACCAGCAGCGCCACCAATGGTGCCCTGGCCGAGAACATCCATGGCATCCGCGCGGTCCAGGAAATGGGCCGCGAGGCGGTCAACTACGAGCTGTTCGACGAGAAGGCGACCGAGAACCTCAACGCCCATCTCGCCGCCTCGAAGTTCTCCAACGTGATGATCCCCATCGTCGACACCCTGACCGGCGGCGCCATGGCGATCGTCGTCATCGCCGGCGGCGGCCTGGTGCTCGATGGCGAGCTCGACATCGGCATCATGGTCGCTTTCGTATTCTACGTGCAGCGCTTCTTCGACCCGATCCGCTCGCTGACCATACAGTACAGCATGATGCAGCGGGCGATGGCCGCCGGGCAGCGTATTTTCGAGGTGCTCGATGTCGTCGTCGAGGTCGCGGACAAGCCCGATGCCATCGACCCCGGCGAGATCGACGGCGCCATCGAATTCCGCAACGTCACCTTCGGCTATCTGCCCGATCAGCCGATACTCAAGGACATTTCGTTCCGCGTCGCGCCGGGCGAGACCGTCGCCCTGGTCGGCCCGACCGGTTCCGGCAAGACCAGCATCACCGCCCTGATGCATCGGTTCTATGATACCTGGGAGGGCCAGGTGCTGATCGGCGGCCACGACGTGCGTGACATCACCCAGGCGTCGTTGGGCCGGAACGTGGCCATGGTGCTGCAGGAGCCCTACCTGTTCTCCGGCGCCATCTTCGACAACATCCGCTACGCCACCACCGACGCGACCCGCGACGATGTCATCGCCGCCGCCAAGGCGGTCGGCGCGCACGACTTCATCATGCGCCTGCGCGACGGCTACGACACCCGGCTCGACCAGGGCGGGGGGAATTTGTCCGTGGGCCAGCGCCAGCTTCTCAGCTTCGCCCGCGCGCTGGTCGCCGACGCCCGTATCCTGGTGCTCGACGAGGCCACCGCCAATGTCGACAGCCACACCGAGCTCGAAATCCAGCGCGCCCTGGCGCACCTACTCAAGGGCCGCACCGCCTTGGTCATCGCCCACCGCCTGGCGACCATCCGCGGCGCCGACCGCATCATCGTGCTCCAGGACGGCGCTATCATCGAGACCGGCAGCCACCACCAACTGATGGACGGCGGCGGCCTCTACAGCCGTCTCTACCGCATGAACTACGCCTCGTTCGACGATATCCCGGATCAGGAAATCCGCGACCCAACCCCATGAAGACGTGTTTTTACCGGCGCCGAGTTCATGATTGACGGGGGCCCGAGCGCCGGCGGGCGGCGGCGGATATCGCCGTCGAGCAGATGGTCGGTCCTGGCGATCGTTTTTCTGGCGCGCACCTGCGTCGGCTTCCAGTTCATCGCCGTCGCCGCCCAGATGCCCCAGCTTCGCGCCGAATTGCATTTCGATTACCGCCAGATCGGGATTCTGCTGGGTGTGTTCATGATCGCGGGCGCGTTTCTGTCCTTGCCCAGCGGCATGATCGCCAACCGTCTCGGGGACCGCCGGACGATCCAGATCGGGCTCGTCGCCCTGGTCACGGGCGGTGCGATCCTGGGGTCGGGGGAGACCTTTCACGCGGCGCTGATCGGACGGATCGTTGGCGGGTTCGGTGCGGTGTTCATCACCGTTCCGGCCGCCAAGATCCTCACCGACTGGTTCGTCGGCAAGGAAATGGCCACCGCGATGAGCGTGCTTGGCGTCGCCTGGCCGGTCGGCATCGCGGCCGGCATGTCGCTGCTGCCGTTTATCAATGTCTGGTCGGACTGGCGCGTGGCGGTCTATGTCACCGCCGCCGCCCCGGCTCTGGCCATGCTCCTGGTCTCGGTCCTTCCCGCGCCGGACGCGCGGAGGAAAGCCGAATCCGCATCGGAGATTCCGGTCGCGCGGCCGCGCCTATGGTCAATTCGCCCACGGGAATTCTGGGTCATCCTGGCCGGTGGCGCCGCGTGGCCGCTGATGAGCACCGGGGGCTATGTGGTTTTTTCAAGCTATGCGCCGGTGATGCTGATCGACCGGGGCATTCCCCATACCACCGCCGCGCTGGTGATCAGTCTCCTGTCCTGGCTGCTGATCGTGATCGTCCCGCTGGGCGGCTATCTGACCGACCGGACCGGGAAAAAGGATTTGATGTTCTGGGGCGGTTGCCTGACCGCCGCCGCCGCCATCGCGATGGTTCCGGTCATGGACCCGGTGGAGCTATGGGTGGTTCTGGCCGCGATGTTGGGTTTCACGGTCGGGATGGTGATGGCCTTGCCCGGGGAAGTGCTGTCGCCCGAAAGCCGCGCCACCGGTCTCGGGCTTTATTACACGATGTATTATATCGGCACCGGCATTCTCCCCGCCATCGCGGGCTGGATTCAGGACGCCACGGGTTCGGCGGCGTCGGTCATCTGGTTCAGCGCGGCCTGTCTGGCGCTGGCGCCGTTCTCGCTGCTGGCTTTTCGAATCTTGCAATATCGATGGAAGCTGGGCGACCGGGGTCGGTAACCCGGGATCGGCGCACGCCTTTATTTTCCGTGGCGGCGATGTCCACGCCGCGGCGCTTGCGCTCGACCTCTCCAAGCTGCCGTTCCACCAAGTGCCGCCCCGCCCACCCGCCACCCGATGGCGCTTGAGCCGGGGCAAGTGGCGGTGTTTGATGACCGCCGAAGGAGCCGGATTGGAGCATGTGCGGACGCTACTCCCTGACCACGCCGATGGAGGCGGTGCGTCGACTCTTCGATTTGCCGGAACGGCCCGACCTGGCGGCGCGGGTCAACATCGCGCCGAGCCAGGAGGTCGCCGCCGTGCGCCTGGGAGAGGGAGAAGCTGGCCCGCGCCACTTGGTCGCGCTGCGCTGGGGCCTGATCCCGTCCTGGGCCCCGTCTGGGGCCAACGAGCCGGGCATCGGCAACCGCATGATCAACGCCCGCGCCGAGACCCTCGCCGAGAAGCCGGCCTTCCGCGCCGCCTTCCGCCGCCGCCGCTGCCTGATCCCGGCCGACGGCTTCTACGAGTGGAAGACCGAGCGGGGCCGCAAGCAGCCCTACCGGATCGCCTTGGCGAGCGGCGCGCCCTTCGCCTTCGCCGGGCTGTGGGAGCGCTGGGAGGGGTCCGGTGGGGGTGTGGGAGAAGATGGCGCGATCGAAAGCTGCGCTATCGTCACCACCGAGGCCAACGCGCGGCTCCAGGCGATCCACCCCCGCATGCCGGTGATCCTGGCGCCCGAGGCCTACGATCTCTGGCTCGACCCGGCGACCCCGGGCGCCCAGGCCCAGGCGCTGCTGCGCCCGGCGCCCTCCGAGTGGTTCACCGCCTATCGGGTCTCGCCGAAGATCAACAGCCCGGCCCACGACGATCCCGCCCTGATCGCGCCCCTCGACGAGGCCGCCGGGGGCGATGGGGCACCGGAACCTCCGGACCCGCAGCCGCGCCTGCTGTGAAGCGCCGGCCGGGCGTCAGGGTAATTTAACTATATTCATTAAACACGATTTCTTGGAATAACTAACAGATAGAAGTAAACGCGGCGCTATTTCTGTGATATTTTCGGGGCGGAGGACTTTTTTGTTTGCGTTGCGCTAACGTCCTGTTAATATCGACCCGGATCGAAGCATTGGCGGAAACGATTGCGCACGGGAGGTCGACTGGCATGTTGGATCGAAAATGGACTCGCAGGATCGCGCTCGCGGCCGTGGCCGGCGGGGTCGCGCTCGCGCTTACGGCCGCGCCCCTCGCGCCCAACGCGGCGCTCGCCAAGGGCGCTAGTGAAAACGGCGTCGGTAACAGCGGCGGCAGGGCCGGCGGCAACGGCAACGGCAAGGGTAACGGCGGCGTGGGCGGCCAGGGCGGCTCGGCGCCGGGACTGGTGATCGGCAATTCCGGCATCGGCGGCGAGGATGGCCCCGGCAACGGGCATGGCCTCGCCCTCGGCCACGACAAGAACGCGGTCAGCGGCGTGGACGTGAGCGCCAACGGCACGCACCCGGTCAACCACGGCGCGCTGGCCTCGATGCTCGGCAGCCTCAACGCCGCCCACGCCATCGCGAACGGAAACACGAACGACAACCCGAATTCCAGGGTCGGGAAGATCCGGGCGTATATGGACGCCTTCAATGACTATACTGCGGATCCCTCGACCGCGACCGTCGATAAGGTCGCGGACGCACTGATTGCGGCGTCGAACAAGGACCTCGAGGCGATGGATGCGGCCACCGTCCAAGATGTGGTTGGCGGGGTAAATGATCTGCTCGGCGACAACATCACCGCGACCGATCCCGACCTTGCGGACGCTGAACAAGACGTGGCCGAGGAGATTTCTCCAGTGCCGTAAGCTTGGCTGTATCCGACACGGCATAGGCGTTCTGAGCTTCATCACACCGGCCGGCGGAGGCGTCCCCTCCGCCGGTCTTTTTCGTGCCGCCCGCCGCCGCGGCCTGATTCCGACCACCCCAAAGACCACAAAGATGACACGGCCGCCGAAACGGTTTCGATACCGGTCCGGCGGCACACTTCCTGCTGCGCGGGGCCGGGCCTGCTGCGCGGGGCCGGGCGCCGGGCCGGCGGCGCCGGGACCGCGAAGCCCGCGTGACGCGCAGGAGTTCCCAAGTATTTTAGGCAAAATTACATATAATGATATAATAATACTTATGTAATGCAGAACATACTTGTTCATCTGTTAAGTAATAGATGAGAATATGCGGTGCGGGCGTTTGGCCC
Source organism: Pseudomonadota bacterium (assembly GCA_022572685.1). GTDB lineage: Bacteria > Pseudomonadota > Alphaproteobacteria > Kiloniellales > J153 > JACZVL01. Next base: position 9,543 of record JACZVL010000028.1, on the reverse strand, counting down.
GGCTTGTGTGGTGCACTTGAACGAGGAGTTTGCGGATGTTTTATGACTGGAAGGCCGGAAGGGCACGCCTGATGGCGGCGGCCAGTATCCTTAGCTTGGCGCTGGTGGCGCTTCCGTTCGAACCCAGCCTCGACGGCGTCGCCCTCGACGGCACGGCTGCCCAGGCCAAGGGCAACGGCGGCGGTAACGGCGGTGGTGGTGGTAATGGCGGTGGCAATGGTGGTGGCAACGGCGGCGGCCACGGCGGCGGCAATGGCGGCAACAGCGGCCACGGCGGCGCCGACAGTGGCAGCGACAGCGACGACGACGACGACACCGCCTCGGCCACCGGCTCGGGCAAGGGCCACGGCAAGGCCGGCGCGCCGGGCCAGAACAAGCACGGCCCAAGCGGGTTCGCCGCGACCGGCGACTTCGAGGACGGCGGCACCCTAACGAATGGCGCGACCGCGTCCATGCTGGGCAGCCTGAACTCCTGGACCCACGCCTCGGCCACCGCGCGCGCCAATGCCAGTGCCAACTCGCAGGTCGGCCTGGCCGCCACCTACGAGCAGGCGATCCTGGACGGCGAAGTCGGAGCGGCTATCGAGAGCCTCCTCGAGGCGGCGAACAAGCCGGTGACCGACGAAATCCAGGCGCAGGCGGTGGTGCAGTCGATCAACGCCGCGTTCGACATCACGGTGGTGGAGACCACCGAGGACCCCGAGGACCCCGAGGTTACCGAGACGACCGAGGACCCGGAGACCACCGGGGAGACCGAGGTCGCCGAGGACCCGGAAACCACCGAAGAGACGGAAACGGTCGAGGTCCGGACCATCAGCCAGGAGACCATGGACGCCGTGGTCGAAGGGTTCTTGGCCGGAGATTCGACCCTCGGCGAGACCGAGGATGACGGCACCACCGACGATGAGGAGACCACCGCCGAGGGCGATGATTCCGCTTCGGACGGCAGTACGGACGACGGCACTCTGACGGCCACGAGCGGCTAGAGTCCGATCGAAATTGAGCGTCATTCCGGCGGGGCCTGACGGTCCCGCCGGTTTTTTTCGTCGAGGCCGGTGCTGGCCTCGGTTATCCCGGCTGGTTCTGTTCGGCGAGCAGTCCGCGCAACAATTCGGGCGAAACCCCGCCGTCTCCGGCAAGCTTTGCGCGGCTCTCGAACTCTCGGATCGCACCGTGCGTGCGCGGCCCGGCGATGCCGTCGACCGGCCCGGCGTCGAAGCCGAGGGTGTTCAGGCTCTGCTGCACGTAGATCACCGTCGGCCGGTCGGCGAAGACCTCATTGGGCCCGGGGCGAAAGCCGGCGGCTTTCGACTCGGCCTTTCGGATCTGCCGCGGCGTCATCTTCTTGGCCAGCGCCGCAACCACTTGCTTGGCCTTGGCGTGGCCTTGGGCGGCGGCGAGCGACAGCCAGGCGTGGCCGGTCACCGGGTTGCGCGGCAAGCCCAGCCCGGCGGCGTGCACCACGCCATAGGCGAACTGGGCGTCCCGGTGCCCCTGGGCCGAGGCCTTGCCGTACCAGCGCGCCGCCCAGATCGGGTTCTTGGTCACCCCGCGGCCGTTGGAGAAACTCTCGGCGAGCAGGAACTGGGCCCGCGGCTGGCCCTGGACCGCCGCATCGGCGAGGTAGGCCGCCGCCCGCTGGTAGTCCCGCTCCACCCCAATGCCGCCGTAATAGGCGGCGCCCAGGAGCAGCAGGGCACGGGATTCGCCGCGCTCGGCGGCGGTATCGATCCATCGGGCGCCGGCCTCCAGGTCCAGGGCCGTGCCGCGGCCATCCTTGTAGGCCATGCCGACCTCGTAAGCCGCCGGGCCGTGGCCGGCCTCCGCGGCCTCGAGCAGCCGCGCGAAGGCCAGTTCCTCGTCGCCCCGGCGGCGCGCGGCCAGTCCGTCCTCGTGGAGGCGCTCGGCGTCCTTGACGCTGGCGCCGCGGCTCGGCGGCTCCACCTTCGACTCGGCGCCGAACCACCGGTCGATCCGGGCCGAGGCCTCGCTGGCCGTCTCCTTGACCTGGGTACAGGCGGCGGTCGCGAGTACGGCCGCCAGGGCGGCCCCCAGGGCGGCCCTGGCGGCGGCCCTCGGGGCGACCCTCGGGGCGGTCGGGCGGATCGTGCCGGCGACGCGGCGGCTTGGTGTCGTGCGGTTCCTGTCGATCATGGGGCTCCGTCCGGGCTTCGATTTCACGATTCGCCGCCAGAATAGCAAAGACCGGTAACCCAAACCTTGCGAATTCGCACCCCGCCCGTGCCATTTCCGTGACGCGGTCCGGGATTATTTCAAGGACCTTCGGTATCACGCCATTCTTGTCGGCCGGTATCACGCCATTCTTGTCGGCGCCCACGCAAACGTGACCACAAGCCGCGGCCGGCCCTTGATAGCTTGCGTCGCGCGCGGCGGCGGCCTGCCGGATTCCCGTTGACCGGCACCGGCATCCGCCGCTATAAATACCCAGTATCGACTGTGCAAAGAAGAAATTAGCCGTATTATTAGTGTGTTTTATGTCGGCGACGGGCGCGGCGGCGCGCCCGATGACATCGAATCGGTCAACCGGAGGCGAAGCGGAATGAGACAACTCTTGGCAATCATCCTGGTCCTGGCCGGCCTGGCCGGCGCGGCGCGGGCCGCCGAGCCCCTGGTCGCCGGGCCCCCGGGGCCCCTCGTCGACGTCGCCTGGGTCAAGGCGAACCTCGGCGCGCCGGGTCTGGTGTTCCTGGACCTGCGCGGTCCGCTCGGCGGCGCGTCCAAGGCCGATTACCTGCAGGCCCATATCCCCGGGGCGATCTACTCGGACTACCTGAAGGACGGCTGGCGCATCAAGGACAAGAACGGCACCGTCGGCATGCTGCCGCCGGCCGAGCGCCTGGAGCAGCTGATCGGCGGCCTGGGCATCGCCAACGATTCCCACGTGGTGGTGGTCGCGAACGGGCGCAGCGCCTTGGATATCGGCACCGCCACGCGGATCTACTGGACCTTCAAGGTGCTGGGCCACGACCAGGTCTCGGTGCTCGACGGCGGCATGACCGCCTACCTGCGCGCGCGCGACAAGGACAAAAAGCCGGTCAACCCGCTCGAATCCGGCGAGGTCAAGCTGCCGCCCGCCACCTTCCGGGCCGCCCTGCGCGCCGACATGCTGGCCTCCAAGGAACAGGTGAAGCAGGCGCTCGCCGCCAGCAGCGTCCTGGTCGACAACCGCCCCAGCAGCCAGTACCTGGGCGTCAACAAGAGCGGCCTGGCCAAGCGCTACGGCACCCTGCCCGGCGCCAGGAACCTGCCCGAGAACTGGATCACGGTGAACGGCGGCGGGACCTTCCGGGACCGCGCCACGCTCGAGAAGCTCTATGCCGCCGCGGGGGTCCCGACCGCGGGCGCGCAGATCAACTTCTGCAATACCGGCCACTGGGCTTCGCTCGGCTGGTTCGTTTCCCACGAGTTGCTGGGCAACAGCGAGGCCCGCCTGTATGACGGCTCCATTGTCGAGTGGGCGGCCGACGCCTCCGCGCCCATGGAGCGCTTGGTCCAGTTGGATTAGAACGGGGCACGGGGCGGCGCGCGATGCCAGAGGACGCGATGCCAGAGGATCGGCCGCGGTGACCGCCGCGGTGACCGCCGCCGGCCCGGCGTCCGGTCCGGACCGGCGCGTCCTGGGCCTGGCGCTGGTGCTGCTGATCGGCGGCGCCGCCTACGTGGCCGACGCGGCCTCCGGCCGCCAGGCCGCGCTCTACCTGCTGGGCGCCGCGCTCGGTTTGGTGCTCTACCACGCCGCCTTCGGCTTCGCCTCGGGCTGGCGCGCCTTCATCGCCGAGGGCCGCGGCGCCAATCTGCGCGCCCAGATGCTGATGCTGGCGCTGGCGAGCGCGATCTTCCTGCCGGTGCTCGACGGCGGCAGCCTGTTCGGGCGCGGCGTCGTCGGCGCGGTCGCCCCGGCCGGGGTCTCGGTGCTGGTCGGCGCCTTCCTGTTCGGCGTCGGCATGCAGCTCGGCGGCGGCTGCGCCTCGGGCACGCTCTATACCCTGGGCGGCGGCTCGGGGCGCATGGTCGTGACCCTGGTGTTCTTCATGGCCGGCTCGCTGCTGGGCACCGCCAACATGCCCTGGTGGCTCAACGAGACGCCCAAGCTGGGCGCGATCTCGCTGCTCGAGGAATGGGGCCTGGCGGGTGCGCTGAGCGCGCAACTGGGCGCCTTCGCCCTGATCGCGCTCGCGACCGTGGCGATCGAGCGGCGCCGCCACGGCCGCCTCGACCACGGTCTGCGCGGTACTGAGCGCCTGGGCTGGCGCCGCCTGCTGCAGGGGCCCTGGCCACTGCTCTGGGGCGCGGTGCTGCTGGCGCTGCTCAACGTGGCGACCCTGGGTCTCGCCGGACACCCCTGGACCATCTCCTTCGGCTATACGCTGTGGGGCGCCCAGGCCGCGACCGCGCTGGGCGTCGACGTGGCGAGTTGGGAGTTCTGGACCTGGAGCACCCCGAAACAGGCGCTGGCCGACGGCATCCTGGGCCAATCGACCTCGGTGATGAACCTGGGAATCATCGCCGGCGCGTTCCTGGCCGCCGGCCTCGCCGGGAGCTTCGGGGCCGGGCGCTTCGGGGGGGGGCCGGAACCTGTCCTGGCGCGGCGCACTGGCCGCGGCGCTCGGCGGCCTGCTCATGGGCTACGGCGCGCGCCTCGCGTTCGGCTGCAACATCGGCGCCTACTTCAGCGGCATCGCCTCGGGCAGCCTGCACGGCTGGCTCTGGCTCGGCGCGGCGTTGCTCGGCACCTATGCCGGGCTGGTGCTCCGGCCGGCCTTCGGCCTCGGGGGCGGCCTCGGGGGCGGCCTCGGGGGCGGATTCGGCAAGACCCGTAGCTGACAGGGGTTAGGGGCATTGTGGGGCCGCCGACCCTGTGCCGCGACCCGCCGGGGCGCATCGGTGCCCGGCCTCACCGCCGCTGGCCTCACCGCCGCTTGCGCCGCGACTGCGACCTGGGCTATACCCAATTGAGATTGTTTGTTTCCTGGCGTAAGCTGACCGGGCTTGGGATTATTTGCGCTCTACCGGAGTGTCGGCCCTAGGGACCGGCGCGGCGCGTTTCAAAAGAGGGGATTCGGGGACATGAAGGCCAAGGGCTTGATTATCGGCGCGGCGCTGGCTCTGGCGCTTTCGGCGCCAGTGAAGGCCGATCCAATATTCGACGACACCAGCGGCATCGGGTTGGACACCTCCGGCACCGCATTCATGAACGGCCTTTACGAGGGCTATGAGGCGCTGTCGCTGGAGCGGGGCGCGGTCACCGACCTGCTCGACGCCGAGCATTTCAACCACAAGGCCCGCCGGGCGGCGCGGCGCTCCTCGACCATGCCCGACGAACTCATGGACCGGCTGTTGCGCCCCGCCGATATGGCTGACCTCAGGTCGGCGTTGGCCCGGTTGCGCAAGGCCTATGACCGCGGCGCCCGCACCATCGGGCCGGATCTCTCGGCCACGGCCCAGGTCAGCTACGACTGCTGGATCGAGGCCGCCGAAGGCACCAACCCGGCTCACAGCATGGCCAGCCATGCGGCCCGGCGCCAGGACGACGTCGACCGCTGCAAGGCCGAGTTCGAGGCGGCGATGTCGACGCTCGAGTCGATGACCTACTTTCGTCTGACCGAGTTCCGCAAGCCGCCCAGCGGCATGGCCATGCCCGCGCCCGCGGCCCCGCAGGTCGCCGCGGCGCCGGAGACCTTCATCGTCTACTTCGCCTGGGACAGCGACGCCCTCGACGGTTCCGGAGGCCGGGTCATCGACGACGCCGTGGCCGTGGCCGACAGCCTGGGCATCGCGGACTTCTCGATCACCGGGCATGCGGACCGCTCGGGCCCGGAGGACTACAACCTCAACCTCTCCCTGCGCCGGGCCGACAACGTCAAGGCGGCCCTGATCGCCCGCGGCGTCAAGGAAGGCGGCATCAGCGTCGCCGGCCGCGGCGAGGCGGAGCCGGCGATCGCCACCGACGACGGCGTGCGTGAGCCGGCCAACCGCCGGGTCGAGATCATCCTGCTATAGGGCACCGAAAAACCGGCCGATTTCGCCGAACACGGCGCCGCCCCCGTGGCGGCGCCGTTGTTCCTGTGGGACCGGCCTTTGCGCGACCGACCCGCCAGACCGCCACCCCGGCACCTGTTTCGGCGCGCCACTACGACCTCGCGGCGCCGGCAGGCCGATAAATTCCGTTAATATTTAAGAACGCTATGTAAACCTAGCGAATCCTCGGACAGAGTCTTTCTTGTTAACCAAAATTATTTCCATATGATATATCTTTCCTTATTTTATTAACCAAAACACTTCAAGACTTAACGAGATTGAGGAAAACTCATAAATATTACCATGGAAAGTGTCGCGACTTTGCTTGAAATTTTTCGTCAATTCTCACAAGATGGGGTCTATGGAATATTAACGAAATGGGGCACCGCGACCGCGCTGGGGATCAGATGACGCAGCCGTGGTGGAACCCGTCCAGGAGGAAGCGAATATGACCGAAGATCTTACACGGGGTAACACCGAGGACACGGGCGCCGAGCTGGCCAACAGCGAGCCGGGCGCCGCGAGCCAGGGCGTGACCGGCGCCGAGGGCGCCGAGCAGCTGATCGGCCAGGCCAGCGTCACCATCGGCCGGCCGGCGGCGGGCGAAATCGTGCAGATCTCGGCCGAGCCGGGCTCGACCTACGTGCTCGACTTCGATCCCTCCCAGGCGCGCGCCGTGGTCGAGGGCGACAACCTGATCCTGGTGTTCGAGGACGGCGGCCAGATCGTCTTCGAGAACCTGGTCAGCCTGGCGCAGCTGGAGGGCGGCCCCAGCCTTCAGTACGCCGGCGAGGACATCATCGCGCTGCTCCAGGCCCAGGGCATCATCCCGGGCGTGCTCGAGGGCTTCGAGCTGACCGAGCCCGAGCCCGGCCAGATCATCGAGATCCAGGCCGCGCTCGGCCTGCGCTTGATCATCAATTTCGATCCCGCCCTGGCCCAGGTCTCGGTCGACGGCGACAACCTGGTGATGACCTTCCCCAACGGCGGCCAGATCGTGATCGTCGGGCTCGGTGGGCTCGCGGACGATCCCAATGCGCCGGTCTTCAACATCGCCGGCGCCGACATCCCCGCCGCCACCCTGCTCCAGACCACGATCGCGCTCGCCGCGGGCGAGGCCGGCCCCGACGCCACCGCGACGCTCGAGACCGCCGCCGGCGGCGAGGGCCCGGTCGGCACCGGCGCGACCCAGTACAGCGACGATCTCGGCGACACCATCGACACCCTCGCCGCCCAGGGCGTGATCCCGCCGGTCGAGGGCGACTCCGTCCTGATCGACCTCGAGGTCGTCGATCCGGAGTTCATCGTGGAGGACGTGCCGCCACCGACCCTCTCGATCAACGACGTGACGGTGACGGAGGGCGATCCGGAGTTTCCGGATGCGACCATCACCTTCACGGTGACCAGATCGGGCGACACCACCGCGGAATCGACGGTCAGCTACACCGTCGTGGAGGGCAGCGCCACCGACCCCGAGGACTACAACAACAGCATTGCCTTGCTAACGGGCACGATCACCTTCGCCGCCGGCGAGACCACCAAGACGATCGCCCTCGACGTGACCGATGACCTGATCATGGAGCCGACGGAGACCTTCACGGTCGTTCTGAGCGGTGCGACCAATGCGACGATCTCGGACGACACCGGTGTCGGCACGATCCTGGACAACGACACGGCGAAGGTTTCGGTGGGCGATGCGGCGACGGGTACTGGAAGCGACATCATTGCGGTCGAGGGCGATAGCTCGGACGACACCTTGACGTTCACGATTTCGCTGGATCAGACGAACAACACGGGTTCGGCGATCAAGGTGTTTTTCACGCTGACCGGGGACGCGGTGGCCGGCACGGACTACACGCTGCCGGGCAACGTGACGGACGAGGGCAGCGGCACGTATTCGATTTTGATTGCCGATGGGACTTCGTCGGAGGACGTGGTTCTGACGGTGGTGGACGACAGCGGCACGGCGGGCCTTGAGGGTGACGAGAGCGTTCTACTGACGCCGACGGGCACGGACACGACCGGCGTGACGGTCGACACGGGCTCGGATTCGAGCGTCGACGGCGTTGCCGATACGGGCGCGGGCACGATCACGGACAGCAGGTTAGCCACTAGCAGCACGATGATCATCCAGACGCGGTTGCTAAGGCTGGTTAGCTGGGTGGTCACCTCGACGTGTTGCTGCGCGCTGGTGTCGGCGCGCGCCTCGCCCTGAGTGTGGAACTCGTGCCGCCGTTTCGACGATGCCAGAAGAAGCGCCAGAGTGCCGGTGCAGAACAGCAGCCAACCGGAGATCGGAACGCCGATGGCGAATGCGCCGGCCACGGCTCGAAATACGAAGCCTGCGCTCACCGTGAAAACGTCGAGCACCGGCATGCTCTTCAGCTTCAGGTTGTACAGGAACTGCAGCACGAGGTAGGAGAACAGCACGACTGAGAACGACGGGCCGACGTAAATTGCCACCGCGCCGCCGAGGGTCAAACAGATCGCTGAGATCGCAATTCCCTTTCCCGGACTAAGCTCGCCGCTCGCGATCGGCCTGGCGCGCTTCGTAGGATGCAGCTTGTCCCGATCGGCATCCAAGACGTCGTTGATCGAGTACACCGCCGAGCTGATCAGGCAGAACGCCACGAACGCCCAGACGGTGCGCCAAACATTGCCCGGCTCGTCGTAGGCCTGTGCGAAGATCAGCGCCGCGAATACAAGGAGGTTCTTGATCCACTGCTTGGGACGTAACAATCTAAGGCTTGCTGGGAGTCTCACGGCAAAGTTGAGTATATCTACATGACGCCCAACAGCCGCTGTGCCAAACTGATTCCCAATGTGCGGAATCGCAGGATACGTCGGCCCGCTCAACGCCCTGAACGTTGTTCTGGACCAGTTGAAGCGGCTTGAGTACCGCGGGTACGACAGCGCAGGCGTCGCGTACCTGAACGGAGGGCTGCATACGGTCAAGCGGGCCGGGAAACTGTCGGAGCTGCTGGAACAGTTCTCTGGCGGCTTCGCTGACGCGAACGTTGCGATCGCGCACTCCCGCTGGGCTACCCACGGCGCTCCGACCGATCTCAACGCCCACCCTCACTACGACCAGGAGGGCGAGGTCGCCGTCATCCACAACGGGATCATCGAGAACTACCTGGAGCTGAAGGAGGCTCTGGTCCGAGAAGGGCACAGCTTCCACTCTGAGACCGACACCGAAGTCGCCGCCCACGTGATCGGCCTGGAGTACCAGGACGGGGTTTCGCTGGAGCAGGCCGTGCTCAGAGCCTCCGAGAAGCTGCGCGGCGCTTTCGCGCTCGTGGTCGTCGCGGCCAGGGAGCCGGACAAGATCGTCGCCGCGCGCAGCGCCAGCCCCTTGATCGTCGGCCTCGGCGACGGAGAAAACCTGCTGGCAAGCGACATACCCGCGCTGATCCCTTACACGCGGCGGGTGGTCGTCGTCGGGAACGAGCAGGTCGTCGTGCTGACGAAGGACGAAGTCAGGTTTCTTGACCGGCGCGGCAA
>JACZVL010000216.1 GCA_022572685.1 Pseudomonadota bacterium | reverse complement strand
AGCGTACCGCAGCACAAAGGCCGGATACATGACTGCAAGCTCTACCGCCAAATCAGATCAGTTTTCCCTTGCATCACCGGGGGCGTTGTCTCATCGCGTCTCCAAGGTCAAGCTCGTTGTCTCATCGCGTCTCCAAGGTCAAGCTCGTTTACGTTCAACCGGGGCTTCTCCGGTTCCGCCGTTGTCTACGCAGTCGGGCTCGCCGCTGCATCATGGGGTTCGGAACCAAGCCTCCCATTGTCCATAGCGTGCTCGCGACCCAGTAGGGTGGCGGCACGGGCTCCCGGCTCGGGATGGCTTGCCCCAACGACCGGAGAGGCGCCTCCGCTCGTAAGCGGTTGGTCTCGGTGCAGGCGTCGCCGCGATCAGGCGGCCGCCAACGATCCGATCTCATGGCCGACGCCGCTCGCCTGGAACGCGCGGCCGGTGACCCAGATGCGATGCAGCAAGACAGCGAGCTTGCGCGCCACGGCGACCCGCGCCTTCTTCTTGCCGATCCGAGGAACCAGCGCTTCGCCCCAGGCCTTGAGTTGCGACGGCGCACGCACACGGGTGAGGATCACGTTCGCCGCTTCGAACAGCATGGTCCGCGCCATGCGGTCGCCGCATCTGGAAATGCGGCCCCGCCGATCCATCTCACCAGACTGCCATCGTCGCGGCGTGAGGCCGAGGTGGGCCGCCACACGACGTGAGCTCGCAAAGCGCGTTGGATCCTCGATGGTGGTCAGGTAGGTCAGCGCAACCAGCGTCCCCACGCCCGGCACGGTCATCATCAATCTGCAGGCGGGATGGTCCCGAGCCGTCGCGCGCAGCGTTCGATCCAAGACCGCGATCTGCTCATTGAGTGTCTGCCATGCCGTGAGCAAGGGGCGGGTGATCTGGGCCAGGTCTTCGTCGGCGTCGGCTACCGCCATGACACGGCGGACAAAACTGCCGGCGACGCCGCTGCCGAGCTTCACGCCAAACACCTTGAGAAGCCCGCGCATCTGATTGCTGAGCATGGTGCGCTGGTTGATCATCAGGCCGCGAGCGGCAAGCAGCGCGCGCAGATGATGCGTCGCAAGCGACTTCACATGAACCTCCCGGTACCAGCCCGAACGCAGGATCTGCGCGATACCTTCCGCGTCTGCGTCGTCGCTCTTGTTCGGACGGCTGGACAGGGCGGCTCGGACATGCCGGGCATCCAGGCAGATCACGTCGAAACCCTGCGCACGCAGCCCCTGCACGAGCCAAGGAGACAGCGCCCCGGTCTCCAAACCGATACGTGTCTTGCGACCGGCGCCGGCGCGGCGGATCTCGGCGACGAGCGATCGTGGATCCGTGGCGCAGACGCCACGCCAGATCAAATCGCCACCGGCATCCACAAGGCACAGGCTGGTCAACTCCATCGACACATCCAGCCCGGCAAATATCTCGCATTCTCTATGGGTCATCTCGGCCTCCTCAATTAGCCGCGCCGATCACCGGCGCCGCTTCCGCCATTAAGGTGCCACGGAACAGCACCTCGCGATGACCCCATGTCCATACATGACAGCCCCGTCAAGAATGTCAACACGTCCTCGATGTATCTGGAATTGCGCTTGTGTCTTACTCAAATGACCAAAACAAAAACGGCGTTCAGCGCCCCTGTTTCGAGTGACGTCACTGCTTCCCTACGCATTTGCAGAGCTTTCTCAGGTAGATAACCAGCTCGTCGATATTCTCGGACGATAGCGTCTTGCCCCACGGGGGCATCAGTCCCGATTTCTGCAACGCGTCGCCCCCCTCGGCAATCCCCAGCCGCAGGTCCTCGTCGCTCAACTTGGACATCTCCTCGGCGTTGATGTGGCTCCTCGGGGATACCGAGAGTCCGCCCGCGGTCTCGTTGATTCCCTGCCCAGTGCCCATGGTGCCGTGGCACTGGGCGCAGTAATTTTGGTAGTCGTCCGCGGCCGTCCCGGCGCGTCCCGCCGACGGCCAAAGGGTGGGCGCGAGGATCAACGCGGCGGCCCAGAGGGCGATATCGGATCGTTTCATTTCGCTCTCCCCTTTCACTCCATGGAGCCGATGAGTAGGGTCAACAGCTCGCGCTTCCTGTGCGACATCTCGATCTTCGGCATCCAGGTCATGGGGTCCCAGTACTGGGGGTCGGCGATCCGGGCGTAGACCCAGTCCGGGTTCAGTCTTTTTCCTGCTTTCGTCAGATCGGGCCCGGAAATGCCGCCCATCGTCCGCTTCCCGAATTTGGCGGTGTGGCACGCGATGCACGGAAGCTGCTTGGTGAACAAGCGGCGGCCCTTGGGGGTGCTGAACTTCTTCGCCGGGTCGATGACCCCGGTCTTCATCGACGCGTCCACGAGCGTCATCAGATGGTCGGCCGCCGCCTCGGCCTCTTCGCGGTCGAGATTGGCCTGACAGGTTTTGAGCGTATCCGCCGCTATCCTGTCCTTCCCTCCCTCTACGACGATGTGATTGAGGAACATGACTCCTGAGGGGCGGATGGGAGTCGGGTTCCGCAGCCACCCGACCAGCCAAGACCTTTTAAACTTGCTGCCTGCGTAGAACAGATCCGGGGCTTTCCTTTTCAGGAGCCCTTCGAACGTGGCCGGAGCCGGGCCGGTCAGGTCGTGGCAGGCGGCGCACCGCTCTTCGATCAGCGCCTTGCCGTCCAAGGCCGCCACCTCGGCGATCGCGGAAACCATGAGGAGCACGCCGCCGATGAGTGCGGCCGGCGCCTCAATCCAACGAATTCGCATCACTGGCCCTCCCCCCTTGGCGGTCTGTCGCGTCCGCAACCGGCTCCCTCGAGAGGCGACCCCAGACGCCGGCCTCGAACCACCAGCGACCTACATGATCGTAATGGTCCCCTTCATTCCAGTTTCGTAGTGCGTCTTTCCGTCCTTGTCCTTGATGCTGCACGACATCTCGGCGGTGCCGGTGGCGACGGGGACGAACCACCATTCGGCGGTGCCGCCGGGATAGATCTCGATCTCGCGGATGGCGCCCTTGATCTCGCCGATCTGCTTGGCCCCGGCGCCGAGGTCGTCCATCACCTGGACCTTGCGCGTCCACACCTTGGCGGCCATGCTCAGGGAGGTGAAATAGTGCTTGCTGTCGCTCGGGTTGTGGAGCACCAGCTTGTACAGCTTGCCGGTCTCGAAGGTCAGCTTGTCCGGGTAAAACCGATGCTTGTCGACGCCATCCTTGCCAAGATCGACCCGAACCGTGATGGCGTCCTGCTTGGAGAGGTCGCCAGCCGCCAGGACGACAGAGCCGGAAAGAATAGCGCAGCCAACGACGGTGGCTGCAAATAAAGCCATGTTACGCATATCCAATTCTCCTTAATAGGTTTGCTGGCCCAAGAACGATGGGCCGCGAACGGCTAAACAAACCCGGATCGGCACACGGCCAATCGCCTCGGCCCCGCGCGCCCGGCCCGCTAGTCGGGCAGCTTCCGCCGCCGGTTCTCGTCCTAGCAAAATCGTCAGAAGAAAAAAATTGGGGAGTGCCGGTAGGACGCCTACGGGTTTTCCCTAGCCAACGTCCGATATCGTCACAATTCTCACGAGATCCGCCAATGACTTGGCCTGCATTTTCGCCATCACCCTGGCGCGGTGAACCTCGACGGTTTTTTCGCTGATGCCGAGACGGCGGGCAACGCCCTTGTTGGTTTCACCCATGACGATCAAGTCGAGAACATCATGTTCCCGTGGCGTCAACGAATTCATCCTGGTCGCGAATTCGTCCTGTTTGGCGCGGGCGTTGGCGGCGTCGACACTCTGGGCCACCGCCATTTGGACGCGATCGAGCAGCAGCTCATTGTTGAACGGCTTTTCGATGAAATCGACCGCGCCGGCTCTCATGGCGCGAACAGCTATCTGTACGTCACCGTGACCGGTGAGAATGATAATCGGTAGGCTGATCGCGCGCTCGGCAAGTTCCCTTTGCAACTCCAGGCCGCTCATTCCCGGCATGCGTATGTCTAGGACAACGCATCCCGGCGCCCCCGGATCGAACGCGTCGAGGAACTCTTGAGCCGATGCGTAGGCCTCGACCCTGAGGCTGACGGACTCGATCAGGTCTTCGAGAAACCGGCGGACGGCAACGTCGTCGTCGATGACATAGACGGTCGGTTCATGTGTCATCACGGCTTCGTTCGGCAATCGGGAGAGTGAAATGAAATACCGCACCGGTTTCGCCGTCCGAGGTCGCCCAAAGACGACCGCCATGCGCCTCGACGATCGAGCGGCTGATAGCGAGGCCCATCCCAAGCCCGTCGGTCTTGGTTGTGAAGAAGGGATCGAAGACGCGATCCATGTCTTGGACGCATATACCTCTTCCTTCATCGTGAACGGCAATTTCGACAGCGCCGTTACGGGGCGCGAAAGTCTCGATCATAATCTCAGCCGGCCTGGAATCTTCATCGATCATCGCTTCCAGGCCGTTGTGCGCGAGGTTGAGGATGACCTGCTGAAGTTGGATCGGATCGGCGTTTACCATGGGCGAGGCTTGGTTAAGCTTCAGCTGTATCCCGGCCCCGTATCCGCGAGCGTCCGAGCAAAGGAGATCGGCGATGCCACGGATAACCTCGTTCACGTCCACTACTTTTTTTTCCGGTTCGCCCTTGCTGACAAACTCCCGGATGTGCCGGATGATCTGGGTAGCTCGATCAGCCTGCTCAGAGACCTGTTCCATGGCGTCGAGTAGCTGCTCCGGCTGCCACTTTTCAGCGCGCAAACGGTCGGTGCAAAGCTGGATTCTGCCGGAGATGACAGTGAGCGGCTGGTTGAGTTCGTGCGCCAGGCTGGTTGCCATTTCCCCCATGATGCTGACCCGCCCGACATGCGCCAACTCGTTGCGGTGCCGCCGCGCCTCGTCCTCCGCCCGCTCGCG
>JACZVL010000215.1 GCA_022572685.1 Pseudomonadota bacterium | reverse complement strand
TTGCCGGCCTCGGCGGCGGCACCCCGTGGGCCGCGCAGAACGCGGCGATCCGGGCGCGGTCCTCGGCCGCATCCTCGCCGGTGAGCAGGGCCAGGTTGCGGGCCGGTTGCGGCGCGGTGACCCGCGCGAAGGGGCGGGCGGTGAACCTCCTCGATCAGGCCCGGCGCAGGGGGTGGTCGCGCAGGCCCTGTGGCTGTGGCTCTTCCGGTCACCGCCGGTTTCGGCCGTGGTTTCCGACCTCCGGGCCAAGATGGGTGCCCTGGGGCCTCCCGCGCAACCGCGATTCGTGATATCCGGGTGAAACTCGGCCAGCGCCGCCCATATTAGAGGCACCACCGCCCCCAGATTGCCGCCCCCAGATCGCCGCCCCAGGAACCAACCCCCGCGCGAGAGGAAACCCGTCATGTCCCAGATCGCCACCGCCGAGGAGCTGTTCTTCAACCGCGCCGGGCTCGACCGATCGCGCTGCCAGCGACTGGTCGACGAGGCGCTGGCCGGCGCCGACGACGGCGAGCTGTTCCTCGAGTACTGCCAGTCCGAGGGCCTGAGCTTCGACGACGGGCGCCTGAAAAGCGCCAGCTTCGACACCTCCCAGGGCTTCGGCTTACGCGCGGTCTCGGGCGAGGCGGCCGGCTACGCCCACGCCAGCGAGCTCTCCGAAGCCGCGATCCGGCGCGCCGCGGAAACCGTGAGAGCGGTGCACGCCGGCCACGGCGGGGTCATGGCGGCGGCGCCGGTGGGCACCAACCGCAGCCTCTACAGCGACACGAACCCGCTCGGCGAGGCGCCGTTCGAGGTCAAGGTCAAGCTGCTGGCCGATATCGACGCCTACGCGCGCGGTCTCGATCCCCGGGTGCGCCAGGTCACCGCGTCCCTCGCCGGTTCCTGGCAGGCGGTGCATATCCTGCGCGCCGGCGGCGAGCGCAGCGCCGATATCCGGCCGCTGGTGCGGCTCAACGTCTCGGTCGTGGTCGGCCAGGGCGAGCGCATGGAGAGCGGCAGCTACGGCACCGGCGGGCGGATCGCCTACGACACGCTGCTCGATCCCGCGACCTGGCGCGGCGCGGTCGAGGAGGCGCTGCGCCAGGCGCTGGTCAATCTGGATTCGGTGGCGGCGCCGGCCGGCGAAATGCCGGTGGTCCTCGGGCCGGGCTGGCCGGGCATCCTGCTGCACGAGGCCATCGGCCACGGCCTGGAGGGCGACTTCAACCGCAAGAAGACCTCGGCCTTCGCCGGGCTGTTGGGCGAGCGGGTCGCCGCCCCCGGGGTCACCGTGATCGACGACGGCACCCTCGAGGACCGGCGCGGCTCGCTGACCGTCGACGACGAGGGCACGCCGAGCCAGCGCACGGTCTTGATCGAGGACGGCATCCTCACCGGCTACATGCAGGACCGCCAGAACGCCCGGCTGATGAACATGGCCCCGACCGGCAACGGCCGGCGCCAGGGCTACGCCCACATCCCCATGCCGCGCATGACCAACACCTACATGCTGGCCGGCGAGCACGACCCGGAGGAGATCCTGGCCACGGTCGACAAGGGGCTCTACGCGGTCAACTTCGGCGGCGGCCAGGTCGACATCACCTCGGGCAAATTCGTGTTCTCCTGCACCGAGGCCTATCTGATCGAGGGCGGCAAGATCGGCCCGGCGGTGAAGGGCGCGACCCTGATCGGCAACGGCCCCGACGTGCTCACCAAGGTCTCCATGATCGGCAACGACATGGCGCTCGACCCGGGCATCGGCACCTGCGGCAAGGAAGGCCAGGGGGTGCCGGTGGGGGTCGGCCAGCCGACCCTGCTGATCGACGCGCTCACCGTGGGCGGCACGGCAGCCTGAACGGGCGGCCTGAGCGGGCATCAACCCAAGGTTTTAGGCCGCGGCGGCCACCGCTTCGATCTCGACTAGCCAGCCGGGGTCGGCGAGGGCCGCGACGACCAGCAGGGTCGAGGCCGGGGTGGCGCCGGCCAGCATGCGGTCGCGCACCTCGCGATAGAGCCCGATATCCTCGCGCCGGGTCAGGAACACGGTGACCTTGACCAGATCGTGAGGGCCCATGCCGGCCGTGTTCAGAATCGCCAGGAGGTTCCGGAACGCGGTTTCCATCTGGGCCTCGGGCCCTTGGGCCAGGGCGCCATCCGGCGCCACCCCGATTTGTCCGGAGACGTGGAGCCAGCGCGCCTGGGCCGGCGCCTCGACCGCCAAACTATAGTTGGAAAAGGCCGCCGCAATCGTGTTAGGGTTGTGTTTAGCGAGCATACTTCTCGTCTCCCTGTTCCTGGGGCCCGGCGATCCCCATGTGCACGGCCCCGGGAGAACCTCCTGGACCGGCCGCCCGGCCGGTCCAGGCCTTCTCTTTCCGAGCCTGCCGCGCCGTCTTAACCCGCTGGTTTATCACGATAATTAAACCATCCAGCGGAATCACGCCGGCATCTTCGGCGCATCCGTATGTTCCCGTAGCGCGTTAACGCATTCTTAAGACCTAAGGGGTTAAATAGCTCCACCTAACCCTTCCCCTAGACAAGTACCCTTGTACCCCAGAGAGCCGCGGTCCCCCAGCCGCGGCTCTCCGTTTATGTGCGGCCCGGGTTAGGCGCCGATCTTCTTGGCGACTGTCCCCGTCTTTCGGACCACCCGCCATCAGACCCAGCCGCCGTCCACGATGTAGTTCTGACTGGTACAGGCGGCAGAGTCGTCGGCGGCGAAGAACAGCACCGCGCGGGCGATGTCGTCCGGATAGAGCTTCCGCTTGAGGCACTGGTTCTTGAGCAGTTCCGCCTCGCTCTCGGGCGTGAGCCACTTGGCGATCTGGCGCTCGGTCATGATCCAGCCCGGCAGCACCGAGTTGACCCGGATGTTGTCGGGACCGAGATCGCGGGCCAGCGAGCGGGTCAGGCCGACGATCGCCGACTTGGCCGCCGAATACCCCACCATACCGCCCTGGCCGATCAGCCAGGTGACCGAACCGAGATTGACGATGGCGCCGCCGCCGGCCTCGGCCATGCCCTTGTGCACCGCCTGCACGGCGAAGAACTGGTGCCGCAGGTTCACCGCCATGCGGTCGTCCCAGTATTCGGGAGTGACCTCATCGATGGTGTGGCGCTCGTCGTCGGCGGCGTTGTTGATCAGCACGCGAATCGGCCCCAAGGCCTCGACGGCCCGGGCGATGGCGGCCCGGAGCGCCGGGATGTCGCGCAGATCGCAGGGAAGGAACAGGGGCGCCGGGTGGTCCGAGGCGGCGAGCCGTTCGACCACCGCCCGGCTCGCCGCTTCGTCGATGTCGACGAACGCCACCCGGGCGCCTTGGCGGCAGAAATGCTCGACGATCGACGCCCCGATTCCGGAGCCGCCGCCGGTGACGAACACCGCCCGGTCCCTGAGGCTCGGATAGATGGCGCCATTCGGCATCGCGGCGTCGCTGCCTTTCCCAATGAGGGGGCAAAAGGGGGCACGGTCCCCTTTTCTTCCCTGGTTCTCAGTAGGCTTCCTCGGTGAAGGCCGGTTCGACGCTGCCGCCCCAGCGGCCGTGGTAGGCCTCGAGCTGGGCCCGGGCCGGGCATTGGCCGCTTGCCAGGACCTCCCGGAGCTGGCCCAGGTATTGGGTCTCGTCCTCGCCGCTCGGGCTCAGGCGGGCGCGGGCGCGCAGGCCGGCCTCCGAGATCGCCAAGGCCTCGCGCGCGGTCTCGACCAGCGGGCGGCCGCGAAACGTGGTCTCCAGGCCCTTGCGCGGCACCTCGTCGCGCAGGAAGGCGTGCTCCTCCAGGGTCCAGTCCTTGACCAGGTCCCAGGCCGCATCCAGCGCGGTCCCGTCGTAGAGCAGGCCGACCCAGAACGCCGGCAGGGCGCAGATGTAGCGTCCGGGCCCACCATCGGCGCCGCGCATCTCCAGGAAGTGCTTCAGGCGCACCTCCGGGAACAGGGTCGTGAGGTGGTCGATCCAGTCGCTCATGGTCGGCAGCTCGCCGGGCAAGGCCGGCAGGCGGCCGTCGAGAAAGTCGCGGAACGACTGCCCGCTGGCGTCGAGGTATTTGCCGTCGCGGGAGACGAAGTACATCGGCACGTCGAGCACGTGCTCGGCGTAGCGCTCGAAGCCCATGCCGTCCTCGAACACGAAGGGCAGGATGCCGCAGCGGTCCGGGTCGGCGTCGGTCCAGATGTGGCTGCGGTAGCTCATGTAGCCGTTGGGCTTGCCCTCGGTGAACGGCGAGTTGGCGAACAGCCCGGTCGCGATCGGCTGCAGCGCCAGGCCGGTGCGGAACTTCTTGACCATGTCGGCCTCGGTTTCGAAGTCCAGGTTGACCTGCACGGTGCAGGTCCGGAGCATCATGTCGAGGCCGAGATTGCCCTTGGTCGGCATGTAGGCGCGCATGATCTGGTAGCGGCCCTTGGGCATCCAGGAGACGTCCTCGCGCCGCCATTTGGGCAGGAAGCCGAGGCCGACCAGGCCGATGTCGAGCGGCTCGGCGATCTCCTTGACCTGGGCCAGGTGGGTGTGCACCTCGTCGCAGGTCTCGTGCAGGGTTTCCAGCGGCGCGCCGGACAGCTCGAACTGGCCGCCGGGCTCCAGCGTCACGCTGCAGTTGTCCTTGGTCAGCGCGATCGGCTTGCCGGCCTCGAGCACCGGCTCCCAGCCGAAGCGCGCGACCAGGCCTTCGAGCAGCGCCCGGATGCCGCGTGGCCCCTCGTAGGGCAGCGGCCGCAGGTCCTCCCGGGTGTAGGCGAACTTCTCGTGTTCGGTGCCGATGCGCCAGGCCCCGGGCGGCTTGCAGCCGGCCTCCAGATAGGCGACCAGCTGCCTCTTGTCGGTGATCGGGGTGCCCGTGGCTGGCGGCGGAGCGGACATGCGAGGGCTCGATGTTGTGGTGAGGGTGGTTGCGGCCAGCGGGACCCGCGGCGCGTCAGCTCCGGCCCGTCAGCTCCGGCGCGCCAGCTCCGGCGCGTCAGGCC
>JACZVL010000214.1 GCA_022572685.1 Pseudomonadota bacterium | reverse complement strand
CGGCAGCGGCGCGCGCGGCACGTCGCCGCCGCGCAGATTCAGCAGCCAGGCGATCGAGTCCGGCAGGGTCAGGACCGCGGCGGCCAGGTTCTTCTTCGCCAGCTCCCGGGCGAGCTCGGCGCGCTTGTCGGCCGAGGCGCGCCCGGCGTATTCGAGCGGGTGGGGCAGGATCGGCGCACGCGGCGGGGCCGGGCGCTCGGCCCAGACCGCATCCAGCGGATTGTCCGCGACCGCCACCAGCTCGCCGCCGGCCGCCTCGGCAGCCGCGCGCAGGCGTTCCATCTGGCGCTCGCTGTGCAGCCAGGGGTCGTAGCCGAGCTTGGCGCCGGCACCGAGCTCGGCCTCGATCCAGGACTCCGGCGGCTCCTCGATCAGATGTCGATGGTCGAAGCAGGCGCCATCGACCTGGTCGCGGACCTGCAGGGTATAGCGGCCATCGACGAAGACGGCGGCCCGCGCCCTCAGCACCACCGCGGTCCCGGCCGAGCCGGTGAAACCGGTCAGCCAGGCCAGGCGCTCGGAGGCGGCGGCCACGTACTCGCCCAGGTGCTGGTCGGCGCGCGGCACCACGAAGCCGTCCAGGCCGCGGGCGGCGAGCTCGGCGCGCAACGCCGCCAGGCGCGCCGCGGTTTCGGTCTCGGCCGGATCGCTCGACGTGGCCTTTGGCACCTTGATATTCCCCCTAAGAAGCTCGCCCGCCGGCAGGCTAGCGGTTTTTCCGCCACCGCGAAACCGGCCCAGCGCAATGATCGTTAAGCTTTCGTTACCTATACGCGAATTGCAATGCTGCGGTGCAGAAATCCCGTTCCTGCGGCGGTCGCGCCGACGCTATATTCCGAGTCGAGAACAAGACGCCACGTCGCACAGCTCCAAAGGCTCGCCCCGGGCGTCGATCGAAACTCTAAATGAGGGAAACGAGCCATGTCCAGCTTGACTGAAATGAACGAGGCGCTGCGGCGCCAGGCATCCTACGGCCTGTGGCTCCCGGCCCCGGCCGCCAACGTCAACCGTCCGCGCGCCGGGCTCGCCGAGACCCTGGTCCGGGCGATCAAGCGGCGCCGCACCGCGAACCTGCTCAGGCAGCTCGACTCGCGCCTGCTCGACGACATCGGAATCACGCGCGGCGAAATCGACCAGATCGCCGCCAAGGCCGCCGCCGAAGCGGTGGTTCGGGAAGGAGCCCCCGCCACCCGCATGGCCTCGCTGGCCAAGCTGCCGGCCGCGATCCTGGCCGGCCTGGCCAAGGCCTGGCGGCGCCAGTCCACGATCGCGGCGTTGCAGCGCCTGTCGAATCATACCCTGGCCGACATCGGCATCGAGCGCGGGCGCATCCCCGAGACCGTCGACGCCATGATGGCGGCCACGCCGGCCCCGGCTCCGGTCACCGTGACCGCGAAAGCCGCCACGGTCGAGACTGCGGTGCCGGCCCACCAGGTGGCCGCCTGAACCGGCAACCATACCAAGCGATCCTCTTTTTCGCCTCCACGGCGGCGGCCCACTCCGGGCCGCCGCTTTGGTTTCTACGCCTGGAACAGGACGAATAGCCCGGCGAGCGCCAGCAGCACGCCACTGAGGCGGCCGCCGAGCGCGCCGAAGGGCAGCAGCTTCTCGAGCAGCACGAAGACGGCGATGGCGGCGACCCAGAGCAGGTTCATCACGCCGCCGACGAACAACAAGCCCATCAGGAACCAGCAGCAGCCGACGCAGAAGGCGCCGTGCTCCAGGCCCATGACGAAGGCGCCGCCGGGGCCCTCGCGCCGGCGATGGACGATGAAGTGGACCGGCGAGCGGCAGTACCGCAGGCAGGCCTGCTTGAACGGACTCCACTGATAGAGGCCGGCCACCACCAGCAGCGCGCCGCCCAATATGGGGCTGGTGCCGACCATCATGGGCGACAGCAACGCGGCCTGCTCCAAGCCCCACTGCAGCAGCGTCGCGGCCAGCGAGAAGACCGACCAGACCGCGACATAGCCGGCCCCGAAAGCGCTCACCGGCGCGAAGGGGTGGCCGCGCTCTTGCTGCTTGCGGCGGATCGCGGCGAACAGCAGGATCATCGGCGCCGCGCCCGGCACCATCATGGCGACCATCATCACCGCCCACATCAGGAACATGAGCAGGAAGTCGAGCCCGGTCCAGGGCCTGATTTGCAGGGCCGCCCCCAGGGCCGCCATGGCGTCGGCGCCGGTCATGCCGCCCATCTCCGCCCCCGTGAACAGGAGATAGGTCCAGGCCAGCCCCGCCACGCCGGCCAGCCCGGCGAGCACCACCACCCGGTCGCGCTTGAGCAGGGCTTCGAGGGCCGAGGTCTCGGTCACGCCGCCTCCGTTCCGCCAGCCGGCTACGCGGCTTGGCTTCGAACCGGCCCGCTCGGCGACAGGTGAATATGCGCGAACTGGCCGTAGCTGGCCTCGAAGTCGAGCTTGATGTCGCCGGTCGCCTTGGTGGTGCCGCTGCCCATCTCGGCGAGCAGATACTCGAAGCCGTGGGGCAGGTCGATGCGGGCGCGGTGAATGTTGCCGGTGACCGGGTTGCGGATCGGCTCGCCGCTCGACTCCACGACACCCGGGATGCTGAGCCGGGCGGTGCGGGCGTCGACGTCGACCTCGAAGTCGATGGGCGCGGAGACCGGGTCCAGGATGGTGCTGCACATGGTGGTGTAGACCGACCACATGGTGGCCATCGGCTCGGTCTCGTGGCCCTGCATGATGGTCAGCAGCGCCTCGCGCTGGGCCTCGCTCGCGCCGGAATCGACGATCAGCTGCATGGTGCCGTTGCCCTGGTGCACCGCGCCAGGCCAGGAGTAGAGCCCGGCCGCGCGCAGGCCGTCGAGCCTGATATCCTTGAAATGCCCCTCGTCGATCTGATAGCCGACCGCGGCGCGGCAGGTGCCGTCGGTCGGCAGGGCATTGAACTGGCAGGGGCAGCCGTAGGCGCAGTTGCAGTTCACGAACTCGCGCGCCTTGATCTCCCAATCGACGTAAGACATGAGCCCCCCCTTCGCGCTTCCGCGCTGGTTTCAAGATTTCGGCGAAGCCAGTGATACCAGCTTTCGCCGCGCAACAATGTGACGGCCGTCACCGAATCGCAAGATTTTCCGGCAGCGGTTCGGGATCGTTCCAGCTAATCGAGGGGGCGATTTCGCGCCGAAGTTTGCGCAAGAAGGCGCGGGCAAAATCGTCATAGTCGTTGGCGATTTCCAGGAAGGCGTCCGGTCCCGAGATGACTTTGTCACGGTAATATCTAGCCAAATTATAGGTGTCGATGAGGACCGGCAATCCGTTGATCGCAATCCCCAGGGATCTTGCCTGTTGTCGCGAGGCCGATGACAGTGACCCGATATTGTCACGGCCATCGCCCGAGATATCGATCTTTAGCCGCCGCCCGGCAAATTCGTTCTCGGTAATGAGGCGAACGCCAAATTCTATGGCCCTGCCGATGCCGGTGAATTTGCGCACCGGATTGCGTTCGAGGGCCTCGACCTTGGCGGCAAACGACAACACAGTGGCCGGATCGCTCAACAGGTGCCAGGGGATCATATGTCGTTGGTCGGCCGCCTCGTCCCACAGGAACAGCGTCACGGCCACACCGTTCTGTTGCCCAATGAGGTTGATAATTTCAGGGTGTCGAAAGGCCTTGGCTATTCCTGTCATTTGCAAATCGTACTCAACGTCGTCGACGCTTCGCGAGATGTCGACCGCGAGAACGAGTTCGATTGAAACCGGAATTTCCGCCTGCGCGTCTTTGGTTGGCGACAGCACCACGATCGCCACCCCAGCGGCCATGGCGGTCATGGCGGCCCGGCGCATCAGGCTTCCAGCACCAGGGTGACCCAGCCACCGAGGGGGAGGCGGCGCGCGAGCCGCAGCGGCGCGTGGGCGGCGATCACCGCATCGGCCTGGTCGTCGAGCAGGCCGGACAGCACCGCCACCCCGCCGGGCGCGAGATGGCGCTTGAGCTCGGGCGCCATGGCCCGGAGCGGCGCGGCCAGGATATTGGCGGCGATCAGGTCGAAGCGGGCCTCCGTGCCGAGCGCTTTCTCGTCGTAGCCGTCGCCGCGCCACGCCGCGACCCGCTCGCCGACGCCGTTGGCCGCGGCGTTGCCGGCCGCCGCCCGCACCGCCGCCGGGTCGTTGTCGACGGCGCGCACCGGACAGCCCCAGAGCTTGGCGATGGCGATCGCCAGCAGGCCCGAGCCGCAGCCCATGTCCAGGGCGCGGGTGGGGGCCCGGGCGACTTTGCGATGTTTCGCCAGATCGGCGAGCGCCAGGAGGCAGCCCAGGGTCGACTCGTGGCGGCCGGTGCCGAAGGCGGGACCGGCCTCGATCAGGATCGGGATGGCGCCGGGCGGCGCCGGTTCCTCGACGTGGGCGCCGTGGATGTAAAACGGCCCGGCCTGGATCGCGGGCAGCGCCCGGTGGCTCTCGGTGACCCAATCGACATCCGGCAGGCGTTCGACCCTGGCCTCGGGAACGCTCACGCCGGCCTGCAGCGCGGCGCCGGCCAGCAGCCCGGCCAGGCGCGGGCGCCCGGGTTCCGCGTCCAGGTAGACCTGCAAGCCAACGTCCGCGTGGGCTTCGGGCGCGTCGGTCGCCATCGCCCCGCCGAGCTCCGCCAGAGCCGCCTCGAAGGCGGGCACGGCGGGGGCGGGAATCGAAATGTCGAGCCGCCAGACCGGTGGCTGGCCCGTCATCATGACCTCACCCCGCCTGGTCCTCGGGCACGACGAAGTCGGCGATCACCTTCTTGCGCCCGGCCTTGTCGAAGGCGATGTCCAGGCGGTCGCCGTCGATCGCCTGGACCGTGCCGTAGCCGAACTTGCGGTGAAACACGCGCGCGCCCCGGGAGAAGTCGCCCGGGGGACCGCTCTCGACCAGGGCGCCGGCGCCATCGAGGGCGCGCTCGGACGCCCGTTGCCGCGCCCGCGCCATGCCCGGGCCCCAGCGGTCGCTGCCGCGCTCGGAGAAGCCGGCCAG
>JACZVL010000213.1 GCA_022572685.1 Pseudomonadota bacterium | reverse complement strand
CAACGGCCACGGCTTCACGGCGGGCGCCAACGGCGCCCCGATCCTCGACGACGCGCTGGCCAGCGTCGAGTGCCGGGTGGTCCAGATCGTCGAGCACGGCGACCACCACGTGGTACTCGGCGAGGTCACCGCCGCCCAGGTCGCGACCGCGCCCACGGGCCGCCCCGACGAGGCGATCCTGGAGATGAAGGACCTGGGCGAGAAGGTCTTCTACGGCGGGTAGGGGGCCGAAATCATGGACCTGTCGGCCTTCAAGCGATCCCTCGACCAGGACGCCCCGCCCGAGGGCCTGGGACCGGCGCTGGCCGCGCTATGGCACGAAGCCAAGGGCGACTGGGACCAGGCCCACCGCCTGGCCCAAACCCAGAAAGACGCGGATGGCGCCTGGGCGCACGCCTACCTGCACCGGGTCGAGGGCAACCACGACAACGCCGGCTACTGGTACCAGCGCGCCGAAAAGCCGCAATGCACCGCGCTCTTGAAGCAGGAATGGGACCAGATCGCCGGCGCGCTGCTGGATGGGATGCGCGAAAGTTCGTAGCCAAGTCGATTTGACGTGCCTACCATGGCGCTATGAAGCGCGCGGTTAATCTTTCTCTGATTATGGTCTGGGTGCTCGCGACCCTGGGCGGCGCGCAGGCGCTCGCGGACGAGAATTCCGCCGCCAATCGGCTGATTGTCGAGACGGTGGGATTGTTGAACCAGGCGAGAGCCGAAGCCAACCCGGAGCGGCGCTTCGAGCTCATCGCAAAAGTGGAGACAAACCTGCACCGTATCATCGAACGCTATCCCGGCAGCAACGCCGCGGTCGCACTGGCCACCGGGCAAGGCATCGGAATACTATCCCTGGAACGCGTCGCGAACGAAAAGGCGCGATACGAAGCTTTGACGATCGCGGGCCAGGCCAGAATTAACAAAACAAGATGTTTTGCGGCGCCCAGCCGTGAATGCTTATGGGCGCTGGCGTTGGCGATGGGCAGAAACATCGACGACGCCGAAAGGCGGGCCGTCTCTTTGGGCAGTATTGCGATATCGTTAGCGGAGGCAGGAAATGTCGGACGGACTCGGGAGATTATTGAAGAGGCACTGATTGCGGCAAAGGGGATAGGCGGTGCTTACCAACGCGCCATTGTCTTTGGTTGGATGAGCTACCTACAAGCGGAGATCGGAGACTTCTGGCAGGCCCGAAAGAGTATCGCCACCGCCTTGTTGAACGTAAAGAAGGTGGAGAGTTCGGGTAACCGTGCCGCGATCTTTGAACAGCTAGCGAAATCTCAAGCAAAAGCAGGGGACGCGAAGCTAGCTCGAGAGACCGTCGGCAAGGCGCTGGCTGCGGCGAAGGATTTTGAAAGAGAAAGCGCAGAGGAGTTTCCCGGCACCGACGTTGCCACATGGGCATTGTCGCGCGTGGTGGGTACACAAGCTAAAGTAGGAGCCGTGGACGAGGCGCTGGCCACCGCTAGGGCGATGGGCGCCGTTTACATCCGCGCATCGACCTTGACCAAAATTGCAGCCGCGCAATTCGAAGCAGGAGACCTGAGACAGGCTCAAGAGATTATCAATGAGGCATTGGCCGCGACAGAGGAGATACGCTTCGCCTACGAACGCGGGCAGGCCCTGATAAAGATTATCCAGGTTCAAACCAAAATGGGAGACCTCGAACGGATTCGGCAGTTTATTGCCAAGTCATTGGTTATTGTAAGGGCAATAAAGTACGCCGGCTACAGCGCCGAGATCCTGGGGCAGATTGCGGTTGCACAAGCCGAGTCGGGAGACATGAAACAGGCGCGACAATCCATCGCCGAGGCAGCGGCCAAAACCGAACAAATTGATTGGGACTCCCGCCACGTGACGGTTTTGTTATGGATAGGAAAGGCTCAGGCCAAGACGGGAGACGTGGGACGGGCTCATGAGACCTTAACCAAGGCGGTGGCCAAGGCGAAACAGATTAGCTACACCGACCATCGCAACAGTGCCCTGTTCGACATTTTGGAAGCGCAGTCCGCGGTGGGAGACATCCAAGGAGCGTTGGTGACGGTGAACGAGATACCTGATTCTTGGCGCGTGTCGGCTCTGCTCAAGATAGCGTCAAACATCCCCGATTGAGGCGCGAGATCGCCCTGCCCACCCCCTCACCGGCCCCGCGCGCCATAGAGCGCCTTGGCGCGGGCTTCGAAGGCGGCGACCATGCGGCGCACCGCCTCGGAGAACAGCGGCTCGATCAGCTTTTGCAGGAGCCGCGAGCGGAACTCGAAATCGACGTAGAAGTCGACGGCGCAGCCTTGCGGGTGGTCCTCGAAGACCCAGTGGTTGTTGAGGTACTTGAACGGGCCTTGCTCGTAGGCGACGTCGATGCGGCTCGCCTCGGGGTCGAGGCGGACCCGGCTGGTGAAGCGCTCGCGGAACATCTTGAAGCCGATCACCAAATCGGCGGTTATCAGGTCCCCCTCGCGCTTGCGAATCCGCGCGGCCATGCACCAGGGCAGGAAATCCGGATAGCGTTCGATGTCGGCGACCAGGTCGAAAAGCTGGCGCGGGCTGCAGGACAGGATGCGTTTTTCGGCGTGGGTCGGCACGCGGCTCAGGCGGTTTCGGCCAGCTTGGCGGCGCGGGCGGCGCGCAGGCGGGTAAAATGCTCGCCGGCGTGGTAGGAGGAGCGGGTCAGCGGGGTCGCCGCCACCATCAGGAAGCCGCGCGCGTAGGCCGCCGCCTCGTAGGCCTGGAATTCCTCCGGCGTCACGAAGCGCTCGACGGTGAGGTGCTTGGGGGTCGGCTGCAGGTACTGGCCGATGGTCAGGAAATCCACCGAGGCCGCGCGCAGGTCGTCCATCACGCGGTGCACCTCGTCCTCGGTCTCGCCCAGGCCGACCATGACGCCCGACTTGGTGAACAGCGCCGGGTCGATGTGCTTGGCCCGCGCCAAAAGCCCAATCGAGTGGCCGTAGTCGGCGCCGGGCCGGACCGGGCGGTAGAGGCGCGGCACGGTTTCCAGGTTGTGGTTGAAAACGTCGGGCTTGGCCGCGACCACGATCTCCAGCGCGCCCTCCTTGCGCAGGAAGTCCGGGGTCAGGACCTCGATGGTGGTCGCGGGCGCGGCCGCGCGGATGGCGCCGATGACCGCGGCGAAGTGGCCGGCGCCGCCGTCCCGCAAATCGTCGCGGTCGACCGAGGTGACCACCACGTGGGCCAGCCCCAGCTTGGCCACCGCGGCGCCCACGTTGGTCGGCTCGAAGGGATCGAGCGCCCCGGGCCGGCCGGTCGCCACGTTGCAGAAGCCGCAGGCGCGGGTGCAGGTCCTGCCCATGATCATCATGGTGGCGTGGCGCTTGGTCCAGCACTCGCCGATGTTGGGGCAGGCCGCCTCCTCGCAGACCGTGTGCAGGTTGTGCTCGCGGACGATGCGCCGGGTCTCGTGGTATTCGCGGCTGACCGGCGCCTTGACCCGAATCCAGGCCGGCTTGCGCTTGACCGGATTGTCCGGCTTGTGCGCCTTCTCCGGATGGCGCGGGCGGTCCCGAGAAACCGAGGTTGTCATGGCGCTACCGAAAAGGAGGGAACCACAGAGACACAGAGGCACGGAGAACCAAAAAGATTCACCACGAAGGCACGAAGACACAAAGAGCACGAAGATAAATTTGTTGCGCGCTTCGCGCACGTAAAACTTCTTCGTGTCCTTTGTGTCTTTGTGGTGGAACCTTTCCGTTTGGTTCTCTGTGTCTCTGTGTCTCTGTGGTTCATCTTTCAACCTACCTCAGAAATGGATCGCCCGGCCGTAGGCGTCAAGCACGGACTCGTGCATCATCTCGGACAGCGTCGGGTGCGGGAACACGGTGTGCATGAGATCCGCCTCGGTGGTCTCGAGCTGCATGGCGACAGCAAAGCCCTGGATCAGCTCGGTGACCTCGGCGCCGATCATGTGGGCGCCCAGGAGCTCGCCGGTGGCGGCGTCGAAGATGGTCTTGACCAGGCCCTGCTCCTCGCCCAAGGCGATGGCCTTGCCGTTGGCCATGAAGGGAAAGCGCCCGAGCTTGACCTTGCGCCCGGCTTCTTCGGCCGCGGCCTCGGTCAGGCCGATCGAGGCGATCTGGGGCTGGCAGTAGGTGCAGCCCGGGATGCGCCGGGTATCGAGCGGGCGGACGCCGGCGACGCCGGCCAGCTTCTCGACGCAGATCACGCCCTCGTGGCTCGCCTTGTGGGCCAGCCAGGGCGGGCCGGTGAGATCGCCGATGGCGAAGACGCCGGGCTCGCCGGTCGCCATCCAGGAATCGGCGACCACGTGGGTCTTCTCGACCTCGACCTCGGTGCCCTCGAGGCCGATGTCCTCGACGTTGCCGACGATGCCGACCGCCGAGATCACCCGCTCGACCGTGAGCTCACGCGTCGTGCCGTCCGTCTCGATGGTCGCGGTGACCCGGTCCTTGCCCTTCTCGAGCGACTTCACCGTGGCGCCGGTCAGGAGGGTCATGCCCTGCTTCTCGAAGGCCTTGTGGGCAAGCGCGGAGATCTCCGCGTCCTCGACCGGCAGCACCCGCGGCAGCACCTCGACCACGGTGACCTCGACGCCGAGGGTGCGGTAGAAGCTGGCGAACTCGATGCCGATGGCGCCCGAGCCGATCACCAGCAGCGATTTCGGCAGGGCCTCGGGCACCATGGCTTCCTTGTAGGTCCAGACCAGCTTGCCGTCGGCCTCCAGGCCCGGCAGCTGGCGCGCCCGGGCCCCGGTCGCCAGGATCACGTGCTTGGCGGCGAGCTCGGCGACCGCCGTGCCGTCGTTCTCGACCTGGAGCCTGCGTAAAGCGCCCTGCGTTCCGTCCAGGCGGCCGTGGCCGTCGAACACCGCGACCTGGTTCTTTTTCAGCAGATGCTTGACCCCGCCGTTGAGGCGCGCGGCCACCTTGCGCGAGCGCCGCACCAGCTTCTTGAGGTCGATGCCGACCTCTTTGACCGTGAGCCCATAGTCGCCGGCGTGTTGCAGGT
>JACZVL010000212.1 GCA_022572685.1 Pseudomonadota bacterium | reverse complement strand
GGCCGCGATCAGCGCCTCGGCGCAGGGCGGGGTCCGGCCGTGGTGGGCGCAGGGCTCCAGGGTCACGTAGGCGCAGGCCCCGCGCGCCGCCGGCCCGGCCCGGTTCAGCGCCTCGGTTTCGGCGTGGGGGCGGCCGCCGGGCTGGGTCCAGCCGCGCCCGACGACGCGGCCGTCCTTGACCATCACGCAGCCGACCGCGGGGTTCGGCGCGACCCGGCCCAGGCCGCGCGCGGCCAGGGCCAAGGCGGCGGTCATGTGCTCGGAATCGGCCCGATCACTCGGACTCTTCGTCAAGCTTTTCGATGAACTCTTCAAAGTCGCGGGCTTCGCGGAAGTTGCGGTAGACCGAGGCAAAGCGCACGTAGGCCACCTGGTCGAGGCTGGCGAGGGCATCCATGATCAGCTCGCCGACCAGCGTGGTCGGAATCTCGCTCTCGCCCGAGGACTCCAGGCGCCGGACGATGCCGTTGACCACCCGCTCGATCCGTTCCGGCTCCACCGGCCGCTTGCGCAGCGCGATGGTCATGGAGCGCAGCAGCTTGTCGCGGTCGAAGGTTTCGCGCTTGCCGTTGGTCTTGACCACGGTCAGCTCGCGCAGCTGGACCCGCTCGAAGGTGGTGAAGCGCGCGCCGCAGTTGACGCACTGGCGCCGGCGGCGGATCGCGTTGTTGTCCTCCGTCGGACGCGAATCCTTGACCTGCGTGTCGTTGTTACCACAAAACGGGCAGCGCATTCCCCCTCACTCCCCAGCCCCCTGAGGCCGGTTGTCCCAGGCCCCCCCTGAGGCCGGTTGTCCTAGACGGTCAGCTCCGGATAGATCGGGAACCGGCCACAGAGCGCGCGCACCTCCTCGCGCAGTTCGGCTTCCCTGGCGCCGTTGTCGTCCGGATTGGCGATCAAGCCATCGAGCACCCGGGTGATCATCTCGCCGACATGCCGAAATTCCGCCTGCCCGAAGCCGCGCGTGGTCGCCGCCGGCGTCCCCAGGCGGATACCCGAGGTGATGGTCGGCTTCTCCGGATCGAAGGGCACGCCGTTCTTGTTGCAGGTGATCCCGGCGCGATCGAGGCTCGCTTCGGCCGCCTTGCCGGTCAACCCCTTGGGCCGGAGATCGACCAGCATGAGGTGGGTGTCGGTGCCGCCGCTGACCATGTCGAAACCGTTCTCCAGCAGGGTCTGGGCCAGGACTCGGGCGTTGTCGACCACGGCGCGGGCGTAGATCTTGAATTCGGGCTGCAGCGCCTCGCCGAGCGCCACCGCCTTGCCGGCGATGGCGTGCATCAGCGGGCCGCCCTGCAGGCCCGGGAAGGCGGCCGAGTTGATCTTCTTGCCCAGCGCCTGGTCGTTGGACAGGATCATGCCGCCGCGCGCGCCGCGCAGGGTCTTGTGGGTGGTGGTGGTGACCACCTGGGCGTGGGGCAGCGGGCTCGGATGGATGCCGGCCGCGACCAGCCCGGCGAAGTGGGCCATATCGACCAGCAAATAGGCCCCGACCTCATCCGCGATGGCGCGGAACCGCGC
Source organism: Pseudomonadota bacterium (assembly GCA_022572685.1). GTDB lineage: Bacteria > Pseudomonadota > Alphaproteobacteria > Kiloniellales > J153 > JACZVL01. The sequence continues at coordinate 3,517 of JACZVL010000212.1, read as the reverse complement.
GAAATCGATGATCCGCGGATAGGCCGAGCCACCGGCGATGATCAGCCTGGGCCGGTGCTCGCGGGCCAGGCGTTCGACCTCGTCGAAGTCGATCAGGCTGTCCTTGCGCCGCACGCCGTACTGCACCGCGTTGAACCACTTGCCCGAGAGGTTGGGCGGCGCGCCGTGGGTCAGGTGGCCGCCGGCCGAGAGCGACAGGCCCAGGATGGTGTCGCCCGGCCGGCACAACGCCAACAGCACGCATTGGTTGGCCTGGGCGCCGGAATGGGGCTGCACGTTCGCGAAGCTGCAGTCGAACAGCTTCTTGGCGCGGTCGATGGCAAGCTGCTCGGCCAGGTCCACGAACTCGCAGCCGCCGTAGTAGCGGCGCCCGGGATAGCCCTCGGCATACTTGTTGGTGAGCACCGACCCCTGCGCCTCGAGCACCGCCAGCGACACGATGTTCTCGGAGGCGATCAGCTCGATCTGGTTCTGCTGGCGCCGCAGCTCGCCGCGAACCGCGGCCGCCAGGTCCGGGTCGGCCGCGGCCAGGCGGTCGGTGAAAAAGCCTCCCACGGCCGTGGCCGGGGACACGGCGTCAGCCACGCTCATGTCTCGTCATCCTCCCCCAATACCAAGGCCCCAATGCCCCCCCCAACACCAAGCACCGCGACACCGTCACCCCAACTTGGCCACGCGCCCGACGTGGCGCCCCTCGGCGAACCGGGTGTCGAGAAAAACCTTGAGACAGTCCTTGGCGACCTCGCTGCCGATCAGCCGGGCGCCAAGGGCCAGCACATTAGCGTCATTATGCTCGCGCGCAAGCCGCGCCGAAGTGTCGTCATGGCACAATGCCGCGCGCACCCCCGGATGGCGGTTCAGCGCGATCGAGATGCCGATCCCGGTGCCGCAGACCGCGACGCCCCGCTCCGCCCGGCCCTCGGAGATGGCGGCCGCGAGCGCGTGTCCGTAGTCGGGATAGTCCACGGAGTCGGGCCCGTCGGTACCCAGGTCCAGGACCGCGTACCCGGCGGCCTCGAGCTCGCCGGCGAGCACCGTCTTGAGTTCGTAGCCGGCATGGTCGGAGGCGAGAGCGATCGGTTTCATGGCTGTCCCGATTTCGGCCGCGGGCGGCGGAAAAGAGAGGGATGAGGCTACCATATGTCGCCGTCCCATGGAAACCCGGCACAAGGTCTCGGTGCAAGGGCCCCCGGAAGCACCTCGCAGCGCCGCGCCACCGGACCGCTCGGCGAACCTTTCCCAGGGTAGCCTCAAGGTCGAAATTTGACCGAACTCAAATGATTCTCAGTAATGAATTAGGTCGCTATTATGAGCACATGGAAATTGACAGAATTTAATTCCCATGCCAATTTGATTGCTTCACACAAGGGGGCAATATACGGAATCTAATAATGGCCGATCAAACATCCGAACAACTGCCGACCGGCGAACTCTTGCGCATGACCGCCGACGTCGTCGCCGCGTACGTCCGCAACAATCCGCTGGCCGCCAACGACCTTCCGGGGGTCATCAGCACGGTTCACGCGTCCTTGACGGACGTCAGCGGCGGCGCGGCCGCGCCGCCGCTGCAACCGGCGGTGCCGATTCGCAGGTCCGTGACGCCGGACTACATCGTCTGTCTCGAGGACGGCAAGAAGCTGAAAATGCTCAAGCGCCACTTGCGCACCAGTTTCAACCTGACGCCCGACGAGTACCGGGCCAAGTGGCGGCTCGGCCCGGACTACCCCATGGTGGCGCCGAACTACGCCAAGCGGCGCTCGGAGTTCGCCAAGCTGATCGGCCTGGGCCAGAAGGCGCGGCGCAAGCGCGGCACCAAGCGGGCTAAAGCGTGAGGGTTCCGAAGTTGGTCACCTTTCACGTGACCAACTTCGGAAACTGAATCACATGGGATTCGAAGTGTTGGTCTCCCTCAGGCGTGGCCGCCGCGCGGCGACCCGCCCGCCTTCCGGTCGCGCTCCAGGACGTAGTCGAGCTTGCGGATCGCGGCGCGCTTGAGGGCTTCCTCGCTGCGCGTGGGATCGCCCACGATCGACACCTCGGTATAGGTCACGGTATCCACCGCCGTGACCTTGACGTAGGCGCCCACCTGGTAGAATTCGATTATGATGTCGCCGCGCCTGGACATGGCCGGATCATGATCGAGGCTTGACGAAGAATGGGTTAACGAATCGCGCGGAACGGTTGGCGCTGGACGGGGGGGCTGGTTTTGCCCCGTCCCGGTCCTTTCCTGGCCGCGTGAATCGGCTAGATTAGGGACCGGTTCCGCGTGCCCGAAGATCGAAACAAAGGGACGACCTCCATGGCCCAAGCCGAACACGCCGCCGCGACGGCGGTCGAGGCGACCGCCCGGGCCCAGTTCCAGTGGGACGACCCGCTGCTGCTGGACGAGCAATTGAGCGAGGACGAGCGCATGGTGCGCGACGCGGCGCACGACTACTGCCAGGAAAAGCTCATGCCGCGGATCCTGCTCGCCAACCGCGAGGAGCGTTTCGACCGCGAGATCATGACCGAGATGGGCGCGCTCGGCTTCCTGGGCGCGACCCTGCCCGAGGACTACGGCTGCGCCGGGGTCAACTACGTCTGCTACGGTCTGGTCGCGCGCGAGGTCGAGCGGGTCGACTCGAGCTACCGCTCCGCGCTCAGCGTGCAGTCGAGCCTGGTCATGTACCCGATCCACGCCTACGGCACCGAGGCGCAGCGGCGCAAGTACCTGCCCAAGCTGGCGACCGGGGAGATGATCGGCTGCTTCGGGCTGACCGAGCCCGACTCCGGCTCCGACCCGGGCTCGATGCGCGCCACCGCCAAGAAGGTCGAGGGCGGCTACCTGCTGAAGGGCGGCAAGACCTGGATCTCGAACGCGCCGATCGCCGAGGTCATGGTGATCTGGGCCAAGACCGAGGACGGGGCGATCCGCGGCTTCCTGCTGGAGCGCGGCATGAAGGGGCTCTCGACGCCCCCCATCGAGGGCAAGTTCTCCTTGCGCGCCTCGACCACCGGCGAGGTGGTGATGGACGACGTCCTGGTCCCGGACGAGAACCTGCTGCCGGGTGTCGAGGGCCTGAAGGGGCCGTTCGGCTGCCTCAACAAGGCGCGCTACGGCATCGCCTGGGGGGCGCTCGGCGCGGCCGAGTTCTGCTGGCACGCGGCGCGCCGGTACACCCTCGAGCGCAAGCAGTTCGGCCGCCCCCTGGCCGCGAACCAGCTGATCCAGAAGAAGCTCGCCGACATGCAGACCGAGATCACCATCGGGCTGCAGACCTGCCTGCGCCTGGGCCGGCTGATGGATGAGGGCAAGGCCGCGCCCGAGGCGATCTCGCTGGCCAAGCGCAACTCCGCCGGCAAGGCGCTGGAGATCGCGCGCACCGCGCGGGACATGCACGGCGCCAACGGCGTCTCCGACGAGTATCACGTGATCCGCCACGTGATGAACCTGGAGTCGGTCAACACCTACGAGGGCACCCACGACATCCACGCGCTCATCCTGGGCCGCGCCCAGACCGGCATCCAGGCGTTCTCG
>JACZVL010000211.1 GCA_022572685.1 Pseudomonadota bacterium | reverse complement strand
GGGAGAGCGTCCTGGTTTCGGAAGACGACGGTTCGCTCAGGCATCTCGTGCAGATCACCCTGGAGGAGCTCGGCTATCACGTGCTCGCGGCGGCGGACGGGTTTGCCGCCCTCGAGGTCGAAGAGGATCACGATGGGCCCATCGCGCTTCTGCTCTCGGATGTCGTCATGCCCAACATGGGCGGTATCGATCTGTCCCGCGCCCTCAAGGAAACGCGTCCGGATACGAAAATCCTGTTCATGTCGGGTTACCCCTCCCGGGGGGGATTCAAGCGCATCGATCTTCCAGAGGATGTGCGCTTGCTGCAAAAGCCCCTCGATCCGGCGCACCTGGCGCATGCGGTTCACGACGTGCTTAACGACGCACCCATCCCAGGCGCACACGGGATGTCCCCCGCTGAAAGCGGAGAACGCCAATGATCGAGAGCGTCAAGGACCTGAGCGTTCTCGTCGCCGGCATACGGAGAGATCAGGAGGAGGTCGCGTAGCGGCTTCGATCGAGCACGGGCGCGCCATGACGGGAACGGCAAACCATGCTCGCAGAAAAGGACCGGTTGTTATGGAGCAAATTCTCGTAGTCGACGACAGTGTGGATATCCGCGCGTATCTCGGCGCCGTCCTGAAGAGCGCCGGCTACCACGTCCATGAAGCGGCGAACGGAAGCACCGTAATCGAACTGCTGGAGAGCAATCCGGTGGATCTCTTGGTCACCGACATTGTCATGCCCATCACGGACGGAATCGCGACGATACGCGATGTCAAACGGCTGTTTCCCGATATCAAGATCATCGCGACCTCGGGCTACTATTTCTATCTTCAGATGGCCGGCAAGCTGGGCGCGGACCGGATCTTCGAGAAGCCCTTCGATGCCGAGAAACTGTTGGCGGCGATTCGTGCGTTGCTGCGAACCGGGCGATCCGATTCCCCATTCGTCGGCGCTCGGGTTGCACATGCGGGACGACCGAATCGTCGCTACAGCGAGGATGCAAGCGCCTTCCACACGACGGATGCTTGGCGGTAAGCGACGTGAATACGGGCATCGGCAATGAACCGACACGCGATCGCCTTCCGCTCCGCGGAATCGCGGCCGCCGTCGACACCCTCTTGTATCCGGGATTCAGATTCATGCGCGCGTCAAGCATGGGAAGGGGGCCGAAGCGCGGCGCCGCGGCGCTGGGGTTGCCGCGGCGCCGCCGCCGAGGCGCGAGGCATGGGAACGGGCAGGGTCTTCGTACTGAATACATGCTGAACCTCGTGTTTCGCGGCGCTCTCACGGGCCGCGGATCCAGGCATGCAATGCGGGAGAAAATTGCCCCACTCTCCCGGGTTCTGGCGGCCATGGGCATTGTACTGGTCCTTGCCGGATGGCCTGGTGAGGCGGACGCGGAAGCGATCACCCCGGACGATGTCTACCGGGTCACGGGCAAGATCAACGGCGAGTTGGCACTGCTGCACGAGTCCAACGACTCGATACCGGCGGTCGATACAAATGCGCCCGATTTGGCATCGCGGCGCCCGCGCCACGTCTTGCAGAAGGCGCGGGAGGTCATGCTGAAGGTCCAGCTCCTGCGCAAGATAAACGGCCTGGCCGAGAGCGTGTTGCCGCCGATGCCCTTGCGCGAAGTGCAGCCGGCGGACGTGAAGGAGATGGTCGAACTCATCCGGCGTGATCTTGTGGCGCTGCGTTCCATCTTTGGTGTGACCAAAGCGCCCATCTCGGTCCCAAGACCCGCCGGCAAGACTCCGACGGATGTCTACGGCGATCTGGTCCGCGCCAGCGCCCAACTCGATGGTCTGGGCATACCTAGAATCGTGCCGAACGACGTTTACCGGGTCGCGCTGACGATCATCGGCGATCTCGATAAAGTGCGTTCGGCGCGTGGTTCGCCCGAGCCGGTGCCGGTACAGAGTGGCAGCAAGGACAAGCAGCCCAGCGATGTCTACGCGAAGGCGTTCGCGCTTCTACAAGCGCTCAAGACCTTGGCGTCCGAAAATCCAGGCTTCGAAATTCCCGGCGGTGTCGTGTTGTTGAACCGGCGTTCGGGGCGAATCGAGCCCACCCACGTGATGGACCTGTTGAACAACATCCTGGCGGAACTCTCGGCAATCAAAGTCAAGGTCGAAGGGAGGAGCTTCACCGCGTTCGCGCCGCCGCAAGCGGGCAAGACGCCGTCTCACGTGTACGATGCGGTCAGTACCGCTCTCGTCCTTGCCGGGACACTGGAATAGCGCATGGCCCCTTTGGATTCAGGGCTGGGCGAGCATGTGCATGAATCGAACCATGTCATCAGCGCCGGAGACTGCCGGCAGTGAAGGGCGCAAGCGGGTCCTATCGCGCTTCTCCCTGAACGGCATCGGCGGCAAGGTGGTCGCTTTGGCGGTTCTGCCGATCCTGTTCATGACGGCTCTCAGCGTTGTCGACGCGAACCGCACGCTCGGTCTGTTCGAGGCCACGCTCGATGTTCGCGAGCGCAACGACTTGCGGGGCGAGGAGATACGTGCGGCATCCGAAACGATCAAGAGTGAGATGACCGATCTTCTGAACAGCGTCGGCCTGTTGACGCGGACCCATAGCACAAGCCTGATGGCCAGGGAGCGGGAGGGTGTGGAGGCGACCTTGGCGGCCCGTTCGTTCGTCGATTCCACCATCGAGCGGATCGTGCGCAGCGCCCACGGACTGAAAGCCGATTTGGCGGCATCGGGATTGCTCGATACCGGCGCCGAAGCCGGCGCGCAAGCAGGAGCGGCCGAAACGGATGCGGGGATCGGCGAGGAAGGCCGCAAGCAACTGTTCATCGTCATACGCCTGGCGAACGCTCTGCCGAACCTCTTCGCCATCTTCAGGGACGCCAATGACAGAACCATCTCCCTGATCGAGGAAGAGAAGTTCACCGACGCCACAGCCAACTTCATATTCGAGGAGGAGGAACGCCTAGGCGCCATGAGCCGGGCATTGGCCAAGATCTCCGTGAACCTGAACAAATTGTCCGAGACCATCGGCGCCACGACACGAGCGGGTCGAAAAAGAGTGGCCGGCAGCGCGTTCCTGGAGTTCCAGGCGATGGCGGCACAGACATACATCTTGCTCGCCGCATTCGCGGTCGGCCTGATCCTGGTCGCGACGTGGTACGCCGTCCGGGGGTTGGCCGGGCCGCTCGGCGAAGTCATGGGCGTCATCGCCTCTTACGGGCGGGGTAAGGATATCGCCCTGGATATCCTCGATTCTCAAGATGGCGGCCGGGAGATCGTCGCTCTCAAGCAGACCTTCAAGCGGATGCTCGAGGACCGGGCAAGCGCGGAGGCTGCGCTGCGCGAGAGCGAGGCGCGCCTGGCAAGCATCACCGAGAATGTTCCGGGCGGGGTCTACCGCCGCGTCCGTCGCGCCGACGGAACGATGTTCTATACGTTCATGAGCGCGGGTTTCCGCCGGATCTACGACGTGGATCCGGAGAAGGCGGTGGCCGACCCGGCATACATCTGGAGCGTCATCCACCCCGACGATCGCGCCTCTACCCAAGAGGCCATAGCCGCCTCGGCTGAATCTCTTGAGAAGTACGATCAGGAATACCGCCTGATCGGTGAGAGCGGCGATATCACCTGGTGCCGCTCGATCGCGCAGCCCCGCCGGCTCGAAACCGGGGAGACCGTCTGGGACGGCATGGCGATCGACATCACCGAGCAAAAGAAGGCCGGGGAAGAAATCCGCCGGCTCAACGGGGACCTCGAGCGGCGGGTCGAGGAGCGAACCGAGGAGCTTTCCGAGACGAACCTCGCGCTCGAAAAGGAAATGGCCGAGCGCGGCCAAGCGCAGGCAGAGCTGCTGGACCGGGCCTATCAGCAGGACGCCGTCGTCAAGCTCGGGCAAAACGCACTCGCGGACAGCGACCTGGCAACGCTCATGAACCGGGCAACCGCTCTGGTTTCGCGGACGCTCGAGATCGAATACTGCGCCATCCTCGAGCTACTTCGAAACGGCGAGCAGTTTTGGCTGCGTGCCGGCGCGGGCTGGGCGGACGACCTGCTCGGGCAGACGACGGTCACCGCGGGCCCGGAAACCCCGGCCGGCCTTGCCCTGCGTTCCGGAGAGCCGGTGATTATCGAGGATCTGTCGACCGAAAAGCGGTTCAGCGACGTGTCTCTTCTGGTGGAACAGAAGGTCGTGAGCGGGGTCAGTGTCATCATCGAGGGCCGGGACCGGGCGTTCGGCATTCTGGAAGCGCACGCGACGGAATTGCGGCCGTTCTCGGACGCGGACATCGCCTTCCTACAGGCGGTTTCCAATGTCCTGAGCGCGGCGGTCGAGCGCAAACGGGCGGAGGACGCGCACGAGCAACTGACGGAGCAGCTTTACCAGTCCCAAAAAATGGAGGCGATCGGGCAATTGGCCGCCGGCGTCGCGCACGATTTCAATAATATCCTGATGATCATCGACGGCTACACGCGGAGGGCCCGAAACGACCCTCGTCTTCCGGAGGAGATAAAAGACCCGCTGAATCATGTGATTAAGGCCGCGGACAAAGCCGCCGGCTTGACCAAGCAGCTTCTCGTCTTCGGCCGCCGGCAGTCTCTGGAGACCAAGGTAGTGGCCGCCGCCACGGTGCTACGCGAGCTTGAAGTACTGCTCCAGCCGCTGCTCGGCGAGACGATCGAACTCAGGCTTGACGCGATCGACGAAGACATCTTCGTCGACACGGATCCCGGCCAGCTTACCCAAGCCCTCGTCAACCTCGCAATCAACGCGCGCGACGCCATGCCGCAAGGAGGAAATATTTCGATCACGATGCACCGGATCGAGGTCGACGAGGAGTTCCTTGCCAGAAATACCAAACTGCCGGCGGGCCGTTACCTCCGTATCGACGTCGAGGACGAAGGGAAAGGCATAGATGAGGAAACCATCGCCTACATCTTCGACCCCTTCTTTACGACCAAGGAGCAAGGCAAGGGAACCGGGCTTGGACTGGCCATGGTCTATGGCTTCGTAGACCAGTGCAAAGGCGCCGTCGAGGTCGACAGCGAAGTGGGCAAAGGCACCACCTTCAACATTTATCTCCCTACGGTGCCGCCGCCGGCAGAGATC
>JACZVL010000027.1 GCA_022572685.1 Pseudomonadota bacterium | reverse complement strand
TCGAGACGCCCACGGCCGAGGACTTGGCGCGTCTGGACCGCAAGCGCAAGGGCAAGAAGCTCTCGAACCAGGACTGGGTTTCCAGGAGCGACCCCGAGGCCAGGATCGCCAAGATGAAGGACGGCACGACCCATCTGGCCTACAAGCCCGAGCACGCGGTAGATCTGGACACCGGCGCGGTGGTGGCGGCCGAGCTGCACCCCGCCGATCAGGGCGATACGACGACGCTTGCCAAGACGCTGGCGGCGGCCGAGGAGAACCTTGCGAGCGTTGACGCGGCGCCGACGGCCGAAGACCCGGCCGAATGCGTGACCGACAAGGGCTACCACTCACGGTCGGTCTTGAAGGCGCTCGACGGCGGCCCCTGGAAGACCCGGATCTCCGAGCCCAAGCAGAAGGGTTTTGCGCGCTGGCACGGCGATGAGGCGGCGCGGCGGGCGGTCACCAACAACCGGACCCGGCTGTTATCGGGGGTGGCCAAGGAAGCCTTCAAGCTGCGCGCCGAGATCGTCGAGCGCTCCTTTGCCCACAACCTCGATCGCGGCGGCATGCGACGAACCTGGCTGCGCGGGCGCGAGAACGTGCACAAGCGATACCTGCTTCATGTCGCGGGCCACAACCTATCATTGCTGATGCGCCAACTGATCGGCGCCGGCACCCCGAAAGAGGCCGTGGCGGGCGGATATGGCGCCTTGTTCGTGCTTGTTACGCCGGCTGGCGCCGTCCTGGTCGCTCAGATCGTCCTCATCGTCTCTGAGGACGGCGAAACCGCCTTCGCCGCGATATGTTTCGTCGTGGCGTGAACCCCGGTCAATGACGCCTTTTTCAACGGGCTGGTAGGGCGGCCAGACCAGCATGGACAGCGCCAACAGGCCGAAAAGCCAGTAATTCCTTCGCATCGCCCACAACTCCATTTCTTTGTGCCAGGAGAATTCTGGCAATCGGATTTTAAGAAATTCCTAAATCGAGACTAGCCGGCGGATGCCCCCTGGGCTACGACGCGGGGTCGGCAAAAAACTCTTGCCGCGCAGAGTTCGCGGCCAGGGGCGGCTCGGGGTAGATGAAGCCGTGGGCGGCATAGCTGCGCGCGCCGTACTGATTCCCGGGCGTATACCAGACCCGCACCGTCGACCAATCGTTGTTGGCCGAGACGTCCCGGACTGGCGTGCCCAGATGGAGACGGCCCCGGTTCAGCCAGTTGGCGTGGTCGACGATGATCTCCCGGCTATTGAGAATTCGTGTGACCACGGCGATATGGCCCAAACGAAGACGCCTGGCCCGCTTCAGGACCAGAACGGAACCCACCTTCGGCGTGCTGGCCCGTCCATATCGCCCCTCGGCGGAAGGCCACCAGGTCCAGGCGTCGCCCCGGATCGAGACCTTCGAGATTTGGCGCGCGTAGGGGACGCATTGCAACCGGTTCCGCGGCGTGACGATGCGCGCGGGGGTTCCGGACAGATACCGGGGCGCGGGCAGGGCCACGGCCTGCTGCGAACCCGCTGCGCCGCCTGCGATCGTGTCGCTCATCCAGTCCATCGCGTCCTGGGTCGCGGCGCAGCCGCCCAGAAGCAGTGCTGCCGCAAGAGTCATCGCGGCCGTGGACGCCCGGCGCCCAACCGTCGGTGCGCGCCGCGCGTCATGCTGCTTTGTTTGCCGTTCGAACGGTCCGCGTCTCACGATGTCAACCCCGTGCCGACTGGATGACCACGACACGAACGCGCGCGGTCCCGGCCCGGCGAAACCCGAGGCGGTCCGCGGCGCGGCGCGAGACATCGATGATCCGTCCCTTGGCAAAGGGCCCCCGGTCGTTGACGGTGAGCGCGATGGACCTGTTATTGGCAAGATTGGTGACTCGCACCTGCGTGCCGAGGGGCAGTGTGGGATGGGCCGCCGTCAGCGCGTTCATATCGTAGATCTGGCCGCTGGCCGTCTTGCGTCCGTGGAACGGCCGGCCGTACCAGGAGGCCGTCCCGACCACGTTGTAATAGGGGTCCTTCCGGGGGACGTAGCGCACCCCCTTGATGACGTAGGGTTTGCCGACTTGGCGCGCGTGCGGCGCGGGCTCACCGCTATCGAACACACCCATCACCGCGTCCAGCGAATCCGTGATCGTCGCGCAGCCCGTGGTCGACAGGCCGAGCGCCGCAACCAGCAATACGATTTTGATGCTTACTGTTCTCACTTGGATGACCGCTTTCGCCAGGCCGGCGCATTTACTTCGCCAATATCAATAATATAATAGCACGTCTTGGTAATAATTTAAATCTATATTTATGTTTATTAACTATTTCTATTAGCTTAGAATATTAATCATGTATTTTTTTGAAAAATAAGTGCCCCGCGCGGGCAGCGCAAGGCCGGATTTTCTCGGCAGGTCTCGCGACGGGGCGTGAGCCGGTTCGGTCCAAAGCCGCGCTGCGCGGGCCCGGCCCGGTTGGGCTTTATGTCTCTGAAACTTTGTGGCCGTATAGAGGGGCCTCACGCGGGGCGCCGGGGGGCGCCCGGCATTGTCACGGCTTGAGAATTCCTGCGCCATGTTGGACTCCTCCACGCCCGCCCTCCAGCTTCGGGGCCTGGTCAAACACTTCGCGCGGCCGGCGGTCGATGGCCTCGACCTGACGGTCCGGAGCGGGGAGTTCTACGCCCTGCTCGGCCCCAACGGGGCGGGCAAGACCACCACCCTGCGGATCGTCGCCGGGCTGCTGCGGCCCGACGCCGGCGAAGTCTCGGTGCTCGGCATCGACGCGCTCGCCGATCCGATCGCGGCCAAGCGGGAGATCGCCTGGGTCTCCGACGAGCCGATGATCTACGACAAGCTGACGCCCTTCGAGTTCCTCGAATTCGTCTCCGGGCTGTGGAGCATCCCCGCCGAGGTCGGCGAGGCGCGGGCGCGCGAGCTGATCGGCTGGCTCGGCCTCGAGCCCCACGCCCACGAGCGCTGCCAGAGTTTCTCCAAGGGCATGCGCCAGAAGGTGGCCCTCGCCGGCGCCCTGGTGCACGAGCCGCGCCTGCTGATTCTCGACGAGCCCCTGACCGGACTCGACGCCGGCTCGGCCCGCCAGGTCAAGGAGTTGCTCGCGGAGCGGGTGCGGGGCGGCGTCTCGGTGATCCTGACCACCCACATCCTCGAGGTCGCCGAGCGCCTGGCCGAGCGCATCGGGGTCCTCGACAAGGGCCGCCTGATCGCCGAGGGCACGCTGGAGGAGCTGCGCGCCCAGGCCGGCCGCGCCGGCAGCAGCCTGGAGGACGTGTTCCTCGAGTTGGTCGCCCGGGAGAACGCCGCCGCGTGAGCCAGCCTGCCACATTGGCCTGGTTCGGGCGCCACGAGTTGCGCCTGTTCTGGCGCGACTGGATTTCCATGATGACCGGGGGCAAGCGCGGCCGCGAGCCGATCCTGGCCGGCGTCGCGGTGGTGTTCGCGGTGCTGATCCACGCCCTCGCCTATTTTCTGGTGGTGCCCTACGCCCGGGCCGGCATCGTCCCGGACAAGGCGACGCTGGTGGTGCTCACCGGCGGCGGCCTCCTGGCCTGCTCGCTGATGCTGTCCCAGGCGATGGAATCGGTGACCCGCGCCTTCTACGCGCGATCGGACCTCGACCTCATCCTGTCCTCGCCGGCCTCGGCGCGGCGCGTCTTCGCCGTGCGCATGATCGCGATCGCGCTGGCCACCACCTTGCTGACCACGGTGCTCGCCGGTCCCTTCATCAACGTGCTCGCGTTCACCGACGGGCCGCGCTGGCTCGCCGGCTATGGGGTGCTGCTGGCCATGGGCGCGCTGTCCACCGCCTTCGCCATCGCGCTCACCATCGCCATGTTCCGGGGCCTCGGGCCCAAGCGCACCCGGTTCATCTCCCAGGTCGTCTCCGCGGTGGTCGGCGCCGGCTTCGTGATCGGCGCGCAAGGAGCGGCGATCCTCTCGACGGGCAAGTTCTCGCGGCTCGAGATATTTCGTTCCGAGGACGTCATCGCGGGCGCCCCCGGCCTGGCCAGCCCGCTGTGGTGGCCGGCCCGCGCCGCCATGGGCGAGGTCGTCACGCTCGCCGCGTTGCTCGGCCTCGGGCTCGGCCTGCTCGCCGTGGTGATCGCGGGGCTCTCGGCCAACTTCGGCGATCACGTGGTCGCCGCTTCGGGCGAGGTCTACGAACGCAAGCGGGAACGCCGCCGCGAGCGGTTCCGCCCGGCCTCGGTGAAGCGCGTGCTGCGCCGCAAGGAATGGGCCCTGCTGCGCCGCGATCCCTGGCTGATGTCCCAGACCCTGATGCAGATCCTCTACCTGGCGCCGCCGGCGCTGTTGCTGTGGCGCAACTTCGGCGACGATTTGAGCGGGTTCTTGATCGTGGTGCCGATCATCGTCATGGCTTCCGGCCAGCTCGCCGGCGGGCTCGCCTGGCTCGCGGTTTCCGGCGAGGACGCGCCGGACCTGGTGGCCTCCGCGCCGGTTCCGGAGCGGGCGGTGCTGGCCGCCAAGATCGAGGCGGTGATCGGCGCGGTCGCGGTGGTGATCGCGCCGCTGGTGTTGGCGCTGGCCTTCGCCGCGCCGCGGATCGCGGCGGTGGCGGCGCTCGGGGTCGCGGTATCGGCGGCCTCGGGGACCATGATCCAGATCTGGTTCCGGGCCCAGGCCAAGCGCAGCACCTTCCACCGCCGCCAGACCTCCTCGCGCATCGCCACCGTGGCCGAGGCCCTGTCCTCGATCCTCTGGGCCGGCACCGCCGCGCTGCTCGCCGCCGGCTCCTGGTTCGCCGCCGCCATGGCCCCGATCGTGCTGCTGATCCTGGCCGGCACCTGGGCGATCCGCCCGCGCCGGGCCCCGGGGACCTAGAGCAGATCGGGGTCGATTCGAATCGCCGACGGCGATCCGGTCTAGCGGCGCTTGGACAGCCGCTTGTGGATGGCGCTGAGGTAGTGGCGATCCCGGGTGTCGAATTCGCCCGCGGCGATGTCGGTCTTGTAGCCTTTCAACTCCTCGCGCATGTCGGCCGAGATATTGGACTTGGCCAGCAGCTCGTCGATCAACGCGATCGAGTCAGCGTGCTTCTTGCCCGCCTTGCCCGTCGGCCGGGTGGTTTCGTCCTCCGGGTCCGGGGATTCGGTGTCGTCGTCGGTGTCGCCGGTGTCGTCGCCGGTGTCGTCGTCGTCGGTGTCGTCGTCGTCGGTGTCGTCGTCGTCGATGTCGCCGGTGTCGTCATCGTCGTCGTCGATGTCGTCGTCGATGTCGTCGGTGTCGTCGGTGTCGTCGTCGTCGATGTCGCCGGTGTCGTCATCGTCGTCGTCGGTGTCGTCGTCGGCATCGGCGGCGCCACCGTCCGGCACCAGCAAATCCTCCCAGGTCATACCGGCGGCGGCGATCCGGGCATGGACCTCGCGCGCCGCTTCCAGCACGTCCTCGTCCCGGTCGCCTGCCAACCTGTTCAACAACGCGATCACAGCGTCCCGGCTTAGCGGTTCAGTCATTATCTGCCTCATTCAGAAGGTTGCTTGGATATTGTATATCAGACTCACCGCGGCGCCCCAATCGCGGCGCGGGCGAGTTCGTCGGCGCGTTCGTTTTCCGGATGGCCGGCGTGGGCCTTGACCCAGAACCATTCGACCTCGTGGGGCTCGATTGCCGCTTCCAGCCGCCGCCACAGGTCCTGGTTCTTGACCGGCTTCTTGCTCGCGGTCTTCCAGCCGCGCGCTTTCCAGGCGTGAATCCACTTGGTGATGCCGTCCTTGAGGTAGGTGCTGTCGGTGTACAGGCGCACCCGCGCCGGGCGCTTGAGCGCCTCCAGCGCGGCGATCGCGGCCATCATCTCCATGCGGTTGTTGGTGGTCTCGGGCGCGCCGCCCGAGAGCTCCTTCTCGACCCCGTTGTAGCGCAGGATGGCGCCCCAGCCGCCCGGGCCCGGATTGCCCGAGCAGGCGCCGTCGGTGAAGATGTCGACCGGCTCAGTCGAGGCCCCGGGTTTTGGCGAGGCCCCGGGTTTAGTCGAGGCCATAGTCGCCGGGCCCGCGCGCGCGCTGGTGGAAGCCGAGCTTCTTCCAGTACTCCAGGGGGTCCTTGGGCTCGACCAGCGCGCCCTCGGGGTGGTGCAGCCAGTCGTAGAGCCGGGTCAGCAGGAAGCGCAGGGCGCTGCCGCGCGCGAGCAGCGGCAGGGCCTCGAGCTCGGCCTGGGAGAACGGGCGCACCTGGCGATAGGACTGGAGCAGGAGCCGCGCCTTGGTGACGTTGAAGGAGTCGTCGGGCTCGAAGCACCAGGCGTTGAGACAGGTCGCCAGGTCGTAGGCGAAGAAGTCGTTGCAGGCGAAATAGAAGTCGATGATCCCCGACAGCCGGCCGCCGAGGAAGAAGACGTTGTCGGGGAACAGGTCGGCGTGGATCACGCCCTCGGGCAGGTCCTTCGGCCAGTTGGCCTCCAGGTACGCGAGCTCGCTGTCGAGCGCCTCGGCCAGTCCCGCCTGGACCTCGTGGGCGCGCGCCGCCGAGCTTTCGAACAGCGGCCGCCAGCCGGGCAACGACAGGGCGTTCTCGCGCCGCATCTTGAAGCCGGCGCCGGCCAGGTGCATGCGCGCCATGGCCGCGCCCAGCAGGCGGCAGTGTTCGGGTCGCGCGCGGCGCGGCGACAGGCCGTCGAGAAAGCTGACGATCGCCGCCGGCCGGCCGCAGAGCTCGCGCAACGCGCCGCCGTCGCGGCCGGTGATCGGCACCGGGCAGTCGATGCCGTGGCCCGCGAGGTGCTCCATCAGGCCGACGAAATAGGGCAGGTCCTCGGCCCGCACCCGCTTCTCGTAAAGCGTCAGGATGTAGCTGCCCGTGGTGGTGTGGAGGATGTAGTTGGAGTTCTCGACCCCCTCGGCGATGCCCTTGAAGGCGGTCACCTGGCCCAGCTCGTACTGGTCCAGGAACGCCGTGAGGTCCTCGTCGGTGACTTCGGTGTAGACGGCCATCTGGTTGCGGGCTGTGGCGGACTCTCACGCCACCGCGGAGGTCTCGCTGAGCGCGCGCGGCAGTTTGAACTGGACGTCCTCCGAGGTCACGGTGATCTCCTCCACGATCACGTCGTAGCGGTCGCGGCAGGCGGCGATCACCTCCTCGACCAGGACCTCCGGCGCCGAAGCGCCCGCGGTCACGCCGAGCGCGCGCACGCCTTCGATCCGGGTCCAGTCGATGTCGGCGGCGCGCTGCACCAGCATGGCCGTGCCGCAGCCCAGCTTGCGCGCGACCTCGACCAGGCGTTGCGAGTTGGAGGAGTTGGGCGCGCCGACCACCAGGATGGCGTCGCAGCGGGCCGCGATCGCCTTGACCGCCTGCTGCCGGTTGGTGGTGGCGTAACAGATGTCCTCCTTCTTGGGGCCGTGGATTTTCGGGAAGCGGCGCCTGAGCACCGCGATCATCTCGGCGGTGTCGTCGACCGAAAGCGTGGTCTGGGTGATGAAGGCGAGCCGTTCCGGATTCTCGACCTCGACCGCCTCGGCGTCGGCGGTGTGCTCGACCAGCAGGATGGTCCCCTCGTCGAGCTGGCCCATGGTGCCGATCACCTCCGGGTGTCCGGCGTGGCCGATCAGGATGATCTGGTGGCCGGTCCGGGCGTGGCGCTCCGCCTCGCGGTGTACCTTGGAGACCAGGGGGCAGGTGGCGTCCAGGTAGAACAGGCCGCGCGTCTCGGCCTCCGCCGGCACGCTCTTGGGCACCCCGTGGGCGGAGAAGATCACCGGCACGCCGGGGGGCACCTCGTCGAGATCTTCGACGAACACCGCACCCTTGGCTTCCAGGCCCTCCACGACGTAGCGATTGTGCACGATCTCGTGGCGCACGTAGACCGGCGGCCCGAACTTGATCAGGGCCTGCTCGACGATCTCGATGGCCCGTTCGACCCCGGCGCAGAAGCCCCGGGGACTGGCCAGCAGGATGATCAACCTTGGTTTTTCCATGGAATTCCCGTCGCTGCCCGTTGCTCGACGCCCACCTGGGCGCCCCCGGACCCGGCCCTTGTGCTCGCCCCGGGGGTTTCATAAAGTCCCGGCGGAGTCGTTCCAGCGGGTGTCCCGCGCCGCCTGGCCGGCCCTTTCGGGCAGGGCTGAAAGTAGTATAGCGGCGGTGCGGAAGAAAGGGGGGTCATGGCCGAGCCGATCGTCGCCCAAAAGGGGCCGTACAAGTTCGAAACCGCTGCCGGGCGGAATTATTTGTGGTGCGCCTGCGGACGCAGCAAGAAGCAGCCGATCTGTGACGGCTCCCATTCGGGCACCGGGATCACACCGATCATCTACGAGGCCAAGGAGGCCAAGACGGTCTGGTTCTGCGGCTGCAAGGCGAGCGCCAAGAAGCCCCTGTGCGACGGCACCCACAAGTCCCTTTGAGCCGGACCGAAATGGCGTTGACGGATTCCGCGAGCGCCGGTCCGCCGCCGAGGCGCCGACGCCGGGGCACCGGCCCGCTGGCGCTGCTCGCGCTGGCGCTGGTCCTGGCCGGCTGCGGCTTCGGCGGTCGCGGGCCGCCGCCGCCCTGTCCCACGGCCTTTCCCGTGGCCGAGGCGCGCGAGCTCACCCGCTTCGCCGGCGCGGGGCGCGATCTCACCGACGTCCTGTTCGAGGCCCGGGTCCAAGACGTGGTGCTGGTCTGCGGATACGACGACGGCGTCATCGAGATGGACATGCGGGTCTGGATCGTGGCCGTCGATGGCCCGGCCAACCGGGGCCGCAAGGTCCGGCTCGCCTATTTCGTCGCCATCGCGACCCTGGACCGCAAGATCGTCGCGCGCGAGGAATTCGAACTCGAAATTCCCTTCGAGGGCAATCGCACGCGGGTCGTCGCGATCGACGAGGTGTCGCCGCGAATCCCGTTGCGGCCCGGCCAGACCGGCGCCGACTATGTGATCTACGTCGGCCTCGCGCTGACCCCCGCCGAGCTTCGTTACAACCAGGAAAATCGCTAGGGATTCAGCCACTCTGGCGGGCCGGTTCGGCGGTCGCGCAGGCGTGATCCGGCGCTGGTTGACATTCCCCGGCAGCGGAGTAGCCTCCCGGCCAACGGCGCCATCGGGACCTGGCCTCCGGGCCTTCGGAGACCGGTCGGGGCGCTGGCCGACGACCCCCCGCGGGAGAGATCGGGACCTTGCCGCTTGCAAGGGCCCGGCGCCGAAGGAGCAACCGCCCCGGAAACTCTCAGGCAGAAGGAGCGCGGGGGAGAGGCGCCTCTGGAAAGCGGGCCGCTGCCGCGAAGTGGTGGCGGGCCCCGCACCGAAGGAGTAAGCCGCGCCACATTCTGAACGCCGGGCGCGGTGAATCTCTCAGGTCCTGGGACAGAGGGGGCCATGGCTGCTGCGGGCGGCCGTGAAGCCCCGTCGCTGTCGTGGGAGTTCGGTGCCGTGAGCCAATCGGGGAGCCAATCGGGCGAATTGAAACAGACGCCGCTGAACGCGCTGCACCACGAGCTGGGCGCGCGCATGGTGCCCTTCGCCGGCTACGAGATGCCGGTCCAGTACCGCGACGGCATCATCAAGGAGCATCGGCACACCCGCAACGCGGCCGGCCTGTTCGACGTCTCCCACATGGGCCAGATCCGGCTCCGCGGAGCCGGGGGCGACGACAGTGGGGGCGGCAGTGGCGGCGGCGGCGCGGCGGCGGCGCTCGAGCGCCTGGTGCCGGTCGACGTGATCGGCCTGGCCGAGGGCCGCCAGCGCTACGCGCTGTTCACCGACGACCACGGCGGCATCCTCGACGATCTCATGGTCACCAACGCCGGCGACCATCTGTTCCTGGTGGTCAACGGCGCCTGCAAGGAGCAGGATCTGGCGCACCTGCGCCAACACCTGAGCGCCGACTGCACGATCGAGCCGCTGCCCGAGCAGGCGCTGCTCGCCCTCCAGGGGCCCCAGGCGGCGGCCGTGCTGGCGCGCCTGGCGCCGGGGCTGGCGGAGCTGGTGTTCATGACCGCGGCCCGGGTCGAGATCGCGGGCGCGGACTGCTTCGTCAGCCGCTCCGGCTATACCGGCGAGGACGGTTTCGAGATTTCGGTTCCGGCGCCGCGCGCCGAGGCGCTGGCGCGCCGCCTGCTGGCCGAGCCGGAGGTCGCGCCGATCGGCCTGGGCGCGCGCGACTCGCTGCGCCTGGAGGCGGGCCTCTGCCTCTACGGCCACGACATCGATACCCGGACCACACCGGTCGAGGCGGGCCTGACCTGGGCCCTGTCCAAGGCGCGGCGGCGCGATGGCGCGCGCCCGGGCGGCTACCCCGGCGCCGAGGCCGTGATGGCGCAGTTGGAGAACGGCGTCGCGCGCCGGCGCGTCGGAATCCGGCCCGAGGGGCGGGCGCCGCTGCGCGAGGGCGTCGAGCTGATCGACCGGGACGGCAAGACCTTGGGCCGCATCACCAGCGGCGGTTTC
Organism: Pseudomonadota bacterium; assembly: GCA_022572685.1. Classification (GTDB taxonomy): domain Bacteria; phylum Pseudomonadota; class Alphaproteobacteria; order Kiloniellales; family J153; genus JACZVL01. The sequence goes on along the minus strand of JACZVL010000027.1, from coordinate 12,291 downwards.
GGGCCCACGCTGGGCGCGCCGGTGGCGATGGGCTACGTCGAGACCGCCCGGGCCCAGCCCGGGACCAGGTTCGGCGCCCTGCTGCGCGGCAAGGTCCAGCCGGTCGAGGTCGCGAAGCTGCCGTTCGTGCCGCAACGCTACTATCGCGGATAATTGCCGCAGATAATTGCCGCGGAAAACCGCCAACAGGGGGGATGCAAAAGGATGAGCGAACGCAGGTATACCGAGGACCACGAATGGGTGCTGATCGAGGGCGACACCGCCAGCATCGGGATCAGCGACCACGCCCAGGAACAGCTCGGCGACGTGGTCTACGTGGAACTGCCCGAGCAGGGCACGGTCTTCGCCGCGGGCGCCCAGGCCGCGACCGTCGAATCGGTCAAGGCGGCGAGCGAGATCTACGCCCCGGTGGCCGGCGAGGTGGTCGAGATCAACGGCGCGCTGAACGACGATCCCGGCCTGGTCAACAGCGATCCCCTGGGCAACGGCTGGTTCTTCAAGATCAAGGTCGCCGATGCCGGCGCGGTCGGCAAGCTGATGGACGAGACCGCCTACAAGGAATACGTCGAGAGCCTGCAATAGGGTGGTCGGATAACCGGCCACGTGAAGGAGAAGCCTGCCATGTCGGAACCACGCCGCTCGTTGGAAGATCTCAAGATGCGGGGCGACTTCGTCCGCCGCCACATCGGGCCGGGCGAGACCCAGATCGCGGAGATGCTCGGCCTCTTGGGGCTGTCCTCGCTCGACGAGCTGATCGACAAGACGGTTCCGGAGGCGATCCGCAGCCAGCGGCCGCTCGAGCTCGAGCCGGCCAAGAGCGAGCGCATGACCCTGTCCTACCTGCGCAAGATGGCGGCCCGCAACCGGGTCTTCGTGTCGATGATCGGCATGGGCTATCACGGCACCGCCATGCCCGGCGTGATCCTGCGCAACGTGCTGGAGAATCCGGGCTGGTACACCGCCTATACGCCCTACCAGGCCGAGGTCAGCCAGGGACGCCTGGAGGCGCTGCTCAACTTCCAGCAGATGATCTGCGACCTGACCGGCATGGAGCTCGCCAACGCCTCGCTGCTGGACGAGGCGACCGCGGCGGCCGAAGCCATGGCCATGGCGCAGCGGGTTGCCAAGTCCAAGTCCAACACCTTCCTGGTCTCGGCGGACTGCGACCCGCAGACCATCGCGGTGGTCCGGACCCGGGCGCGCTGGTTCGGCTTCGAGGTGGTTATCGGCGATCCCTTCACCGAGCTCGAGGGCCGCGAAGTCTTCGGCGTGCTGGTCCAGTACCCCGGTTCGAGCGGGGTGGTGCGGGATCTCAGCGGGCTGATCCAGACCGCCCACGCGAAAGGCGCCGTGGTGACCGTGGCGGCCGACATCCTGAGCCTCGCCATCCTCAAGCCGCCGGGCGAGATGGGGGCCGACATCGTGATCGGAAACTCCCAGCGCTTCGGCGTGCCCATGGGCTACGGCGGGCCGCACGCGGCCTACTTCGCCACCCGCGACGCCTACAAGCGCGCCATCCCGGGCCGGATCATCGGCGTTTCGATCGATTCGGCGGGCCATCCGGCCCTGCGCATGGCGTTGCAGACCCGCGAGCAGCACATCCGGCGCGAGAAGGCGACCAGCAACATCTGCACCGCCCAGGTGCTGCTGGCGGTACTCGCCTCCTTCTACGGCGTCTACCACGGCCCGGACGGGGTCAGGACCATCTCGGAGCGCGCCCACCGCATGGCCCAGATCTGCGCCGAGGGGCTCAAGCGGCTCGGCTTCGAGATCGTCCACCAGGCCTTTTTCGACACCCTCCTGGTACGGGTTCCCGGACAGGCCGGGCGCATCGCCGCCCGCGCCCGCGAGGCCATGATCAACCTGCGCTTCGTGGATGGCGACCACCTGGGCATTTCTTTCGACGAGACCACCAAGCGCGACAACCTGGTGGCCTTGTGGCGGGTCTTCGCGACCAAGGCGGACCGGCTGCTCACGATCGAGGAGATCGACGCCACGGTGCCGGAGAACGTTCCGCAAGCGCTGCGCCGGACCAGCGCCTACATGACCCATCCGGTGTTCCACCTGTATCACGCGGAAACCGAGATGCTGCGCTACCTGCGCTGGCTCCAGGCCAAGGACATCGCCCTCGACCGCGCCATGATCCCCTTGGGCTCCTGCACCATGAAGCTGAACGCGACCACCGAGATGATGCCCATCACCTGGCGCGATTTCAGCCACATGCACCCCTTCGCGCCGCTCGACCAGACGCAGGGCTACCAGCAGCTGTTCGAGGAGCTCGAGGACATGCTGTGCGCGGTGACCGGCTTCGACGCCATCTCGCTGCAGCCCAACGCCGGCTCCCAGGGCGAATACGCCGGCCTGCTGGTGATCCGCAGCTATCACGGAGCCCGCGGCGAGGGCGCCCGCGACGTCTGCCTGATCCCGGCCTCCGCCCACGGCACCAACCCGGCGAGCGCCCAGATGGCCGGCCTCAAGGTGGTGGTGGTCGCCTGCGACGCGCGCGGCAACGTCGACGTCGCCGACCTCGAGGCCAAGGCCGCCGAGCACGCCGACAGCCTGGCGGCGCTGATGATCACCTATCCTTCGACCCACGGCGTGTTCGAGGAATCGATTCGCGACATCTGCGAAATCATCCACGCGCACGGCGGCCAGGTCTACATGGATGGCGCCAACCTGAACGCCTTGCTGGGCATCTGCCTGCCGGCCGAAATCGGCGCCGACGTGATGCACCTCAACCTGCATAAGACCTTTTCGATTCCCCACGGCGGCGGCGGGCCGGGGGTCGGGCCGATCGGCTGCAAGGCGCACCTGGCGCCCTACCTCTCCGACCATCCGGTGATCGAGGGCGTCAATCCCTCGGCCGGGCCCGAGGGCACCATCGGGCCGGTCTCCTCGGCGCCCTGGGGCTCGTCGAGCATCCTGCCGATCTCCTGGGCCTATATCGCGATGATGGGCGGCCCGGGGCTCCGGCGGGCGACCCAGGTGGCGATCCTCAGCGCCAACTACATCGCCCGGCGCCTGGCGCCCCACTACCCGGTGCTCTACACCGGCAAGAACGGCATGGTCGCCCACGAATGCATCATCGATCTCAGGCCGATCAAGGAATCCTGCGGGGTGACCGTCGACGACGTCGCCAAGCGCCTGGTCGACTACGGCTTCCACGCGCCGACCATGTCGTTCCCGGTGCCCGACACCCTGATGATCGAGCCGACCGAGAGCGAGGCCAAGCGCGAGCTCGACCGCTTCTGCGACGCCATGATTCATATCCGTCAAGAGATCGCCGAGATCGAATCCGGCAAGGCGGACGCGGAGAACAATCTGCTGCGCAACGCGCCCCACACCCACCGCCTGTTGCTGGCAGGCGAGTGGACCCGGCCCTACACCCGGGAGCAGGCCTTCTTCCCCTTGCGCGCGCCCCGGGAGGACAAGTACTGGCCGCCGGTCGGACGGATCGACAACGTCTACGGAGACCGGCACCTGGTGTGCGGCTGTCCGCCGATGGAAGCCTACAGCGAGGCGGCGCAGTAGGGGTAAACGCCCGGGACCTTCGTCAACGCCGCCATGGGAACACGCCTAGTTGCCCGGGGCCTCCTGGCCCGGAGACGGGCATCGGCCGGCTCGCGGCCCGAGCACCCGAGCCCAGCGTGAGGCATAGGGTCGGCGCTCGAATGTCTGCTGTCGGGGGTTGAGCAGACGGTCCAGCGACATGGCCCGAACCGCCGCTTGTAGCCATAAGCGGACTCAAGCCGCTCCGCAACACCAGTCGCATTTTGGCAACAAGATGCCGGCGGATGGGAGCCGTCCACTGCATCGAACTCGGACATTCATGTCCTAAACATTCTGTAGATTCCGTGCCACCATATCTAGTAAGTTCCACCATAGCTTTGAAGAAAACTGGACATACCAAATTGGGCAGCCTTTTGAGCAACACTCAATGCCGTGACGCCATTATGGTCCCGGGCATTTAATTCAACACCGCCGGATAAAAGAATTTTGGCCACCTCAATGTGGCCTTTCCAGGCAGCAAAGTGAAGAGCGGTTCCACCTTGCAAGCTTGTAGCTAGAGGGCTTGCCCCATTTTTGAGTAACAGTCTCACAAGATTTTCATGGCCTTTGACTGACGCTGCCATTAATGGCGTCTGTTGTTGAGGGCGGGAATCAGGATTATTTTTCGATTCAATATCGGCGCCATTCGCAATAAGCAATTTGGCCGCCCTTATGTTGCCGGAATTATAGGCAACAAGGTGCAGAGGTGTGTTGCCATAGGAATTACGTGCATTGACCTTGCCTCCCGACTTAAGCAAAAGCGCGATTATATTTTCGCTTCCATACATCGCGGCCTGATGCAATGCCGTATCACCTTCGTCCCCCCGAGCAATTATCGACGCACCTTTGGACAAAAGCAGCTTTGCCGCAGCGGATTGCCCAAACCAAGCCGCCCAATGCAAAGGCGTTTCGCCAATATTATCTTTGGAATCGACAACCGCATGATCTGCTAATAGCAAATTCATCACGGCTGTATCACCAAATTTTGCTGCCGAGTGAAGAGGCGTCACACCTTTGTTGGTTTTGGCATTGACGTTCGCGTTGTGCGCCAGCAACACATCTGCTACTGCTGCATGGCCCTCGCCAGAAGGATAAACTGGTGGCGTTCTACCTTCTGACTTAGCTAATGTAATCTCCGGCTGTGCGTGCAAATCTGTCGTAGTGTAGTGGAGGGGCGTGCTGTTGTTAGGGTCTCTGATGTTTACGTCCGCGCCATGCGTCAACAACAATTCGGCGACGTTTGCGTGTCCATAATCGGCCGCTAGATGCAAGGGCGCGACCCCATTCAGGTTCCTCAACGATGTGTCCGCACCGTGAGCCAAAAACAATTCCACCATTGAAATGCGACCAAAGCTCGCCGCTTTCAACAACGGCACCGTACCATTGTTATCTTGGCTGTTAATTTCAGCGCCATAAGATAGGAGCAGCTTCGCTATATCCAGATAACCGTTGATTACCGTTACGTGAAGCGCCGTCCTACCGTCGTTTGTTTTAGCGTGTAATTTTGCTCCATTGGTCAACAGGATTTCAACTAGTTCCTTTTGCCCTTTCTCGGCGGCGGTGATAAAGGGCGTAAAACCCTCATTATCCCTGGCATGCACATCCGCCCCGTGGGCTAGCAGTACTTTTGCGATTTCCTTGTGCCCCTTGGCTGCTGCGCGGTTCAAAGGCGTCCAGCCCTCATCGTCCTTGGGGTCCACTTCGGCTCCGTGCGCCAGCAGCAGCTCCACTAGATCGGTAAAGCCCCCGCCCGCAGCCGCCGACAACGGAGTGGTATCAATCCCGCTGCTGGCATTGACTTCCGCTTTTTTGGCCAACAGCAGCTCTGCCACATCCTTGTGGCCCGCTTCGGCCGCCCACATCAATGGTGTGTTTCCTTGATCGTCTGTGGCGTTGGCCAAATCAGCGTTGATGTTGATAAGCGACCATATCTTCTCCACGTTGCCATCACGGGCGGCATCGTGGATCTCAGCAACGTCGGCGGGCTCGAGAGCGCCCGAGGACGAGGAGTCTTGAGTTAGATCGACAGCGTTCCGTTCGGCTTCGCTCGCTGCCTCGGCGGGCGAAGGCGGAGGTTCGTCTGAGACTGGCGCGCATGAAGCTGCCCCCATGGCCAAAGTTAGCCACAGCAGGCCCACTACCAGCCATCGCGCGTTCAGGGTGATCATCTGCCCAGTCTCCCCTTGCGTGACAATAGACCCTTATCGCAAGTGTATCACATCAGGACGAATGTCTCTTGTGGGTCACCTTCGGACCATCGGCGCCGCCATCTTGAGAGTCCGCACCTGAGGGTAGAGCGGAAGAAATCGGGGGTATAGCGGACATTCCTGCTCAAACGTCAGATTTTGGCTCGGTACCAAGAACATGAACGCCGAGCGGCGCCCCCCATACCCATCGCCGGCCGCGCGGGAGCGCCGTTCAGCCGGCCTGCTGGGACTTGGTTTCGCTTTCGCTTGCCGGGGCGATCTTGTCCGGATCGAGGCCCTTGATGCCGTCGAGCCTGGCGCCGGTCAGCTTCGCGCCGCCGAGCCGCACCCCCGAAAGGTTGGCATCAGACAGATCCGCGCCGGTGAGGTCGGCGCCGGAGAGGTCGGCGCCGCGCAGGTCGGCCGCGTGCAGGCGCGCCCCCGTCAGATTGGCGCCGGCGAGCCTGGCCTCCACAAGGCGCGCGTGTTCCAGATTGGCGGGGCTGTTGTGGTCCGACTGGCCGATATGCTGGATCGGGCTCAGATCGGCGTCCGTAAGATCGGCCCCGCTCAGGGTCGCGCGGCTCAGGTTGACGCCGCGCAGGTCGGCGCCTTGCAGTTTGGCGCCGCGCAGGTCGGCGCAGGCCAGATTCGCCATGGCGAGGCCCGCCTTGGCGAGGTCGCTGTCGCGCAGGGCGCAGCGCTCCATCTGCGCCACCGACAGGTTCGTGCGCCCGAGCGACCGGCCGCTCAAATCATGGTCGGTGAATTCGGCCCGCTCGCCGTTCTTGCCGTTGCTGTCGAGCCAGGCCTTGTGGGCCGCGAGCGTCGCCGCCAGATCGGTTTCGGATGGCTGCGTCATCGCCGGCAGCAGCGCCGATTTGATCTCCTCGCAGTCCAGGTCGTCCGGGTTGAGCACGGCGCCGCGCAGGTCGGCTTTCTCGAACTTGGCGCCCCGGATCGAGGCTCCGGAGAGGTCGGCCCCGGTCAGGGCGGCACCGCTCAGGTCGGCGTTCCGCAGTTGGGCGCCCTCGAAGTTGGCGCCGATCAGGACCGAGTTGCGCAGATCGGCGCCGCTCATGTCGACGAAGCTCAGATTGGCGTCGGTGAGATCGGCCTGCAGCAGGTAGGAGTTGGCGATCTGGGCATGGGTCAGGTCGACCCGGTGCGCCACGATGGCGGTGAGCTGGCTCGGCGTTTCTTCGAATTCCATGAGCTGCAGCCCGGCGCTGCCGGAATAGCGCGCCATGGAGGCCTGGCGCAGGTCCACCTTGACGAGGATCGCATCGCTCAGCTCCGCGCCGCGCAGGCAGACGCCGCGCAGATCGGCGCCGGTGAGGTCGGCCCGCTCCAGATTGGCCATGCGCAAATCGGCGCAGAACAGGGTCGCGCGGGTGAGCTTCGCGCCGGTGAGCCGGGCCCGCTTGAGCCGGGCGCCGGATAAATCGGCCTCGCTGAGGTCGCGGCCGCTCAGGTCGACCCCGGTGAGATCGTGAAAGGACAGGGTCGCGCGCCGCCCGCCCGGCTCCTTGGCCAGGAAACGCCGGTGTTTTTCGAGGACATCCTTGAGCTCGGCACCGCTGAGCAAATGCCAGGTCTGTCCGCTGTCCGGCCGTCCGCTGTCCGCCATTCGTTCCGCCTGATGTCGTGATGCGGCCGCCAGGTCCCGTGAAGGGTTCAAGCGCCGCCCATGGCACCGAGAATGGGCGTAATTCGTAAATTGTGGATTAACCGTATTAGTTACTTAAGCAATTCATTTCGTTCAATTTTTGCGTTAGCTGCCGGCGTTGAAATTAAACCCCCGGACCGGCGGGGTTCGAGGGTTTCTTTCTCGCGGTGGGCGGCGATCTTGGCCCGGGTATCGGGCCGGATCAGTGCAATTTTCCCGACAGATCGCGAATCGCCTGGTCGATCATGGCGCCCGAGCGTTCCGGGTCCAGGTTTTCCGAGATCAGCTTGGCGGTCGCCATCAGGGCCACCTCGATGGCCTGATCCCGGACCGCCTGGAGCGCCTGGGCCTCGGCCTGGGAGATCTTGTCCAAGGCGGCCTGTTCGCGCCGCTCGAGCGCGGCCTCGAGGTCGTGCTCGGCGCGGGCGCGCAGGCGCTTGGCCTCGAGCTTGGCGTGGTCGAGGATCTGCTCCGCCTCCTTGAGCGCGTCGCGCTGCTTGCGCTTGAACTCGGCGACGGTCTTCTGGGCCTCCTCGCGCAGGGCCTGGGCCTCATCGAGCTCGGCGCGAATGCGCGCCGAGCGGGCGTCGAGCGCGCCGATCAGCGCGCGGGACACCGGCCGGGCGACCAGGGCCATGAACACAAAGAAGGCGACGGCAACCCAGAATGTCGGGTCTTCCAACATCAACCATGCCTCCTCAGGACGTCCTCGACGGCGTCGCGAAGCTGCTCGGGCGAAGGCTCGACGCCGATCAGCTTGGCGGTCGCCGCGCCGGCGGTTTCCTCGGCCACCGTCTTGATGTTGCCGAGCGCCTGGTCGCGGGCGGCGGCGATGCGCTGCTCGGCCTCGCCGGTGCGCGCCGCCAACTCCTTGCCGAAGCTCTCGTGGCGCTGGACGGCCTCGGCCGCCATTTCCGCGTCGGCCCGCTTGATCGCGGCCGCCGCCTTGTCGCGCGCCTCGACCAGCGCCTTCTCGTATTCGGCCGCGACCCGTTCGGTCTCGACCTTGAGCGCCGCGGCCTTATCCAAATCGCTGCCGATGCGTTGCTGACGGGCCTCCAGGATGCCGGAAATCCGCGGCAGCGCATGGCGCCACATGGCGACGAACAGCACCGCGAAGGTCACCAACAGCCAGAAAATCTGGGGGGTGAAGGTGCTCGGATCGAACTGGGGCATCGCGCCTGCTCGGGTCCGGTCGTGGCGGGCTTTAGCCGGCCTAGACCACGAACAGAAGCAGCAACGCGATCAGCAGGGCGTAGAGCGCCAACGCCTCGACCAGCGCGAATCCGATCCACATGAAGGTCTGGACCGCGGGGATCGCGGACGGGTTGCGGGCGCCCGAGGAGATCATCGTCGCGAAAACGTTACCCATGCCGATGCCGACACCTCCGAGACCGACCACGGCCAGACCCGCGCCGATCAGCTTCGCAGCTTCTACTTCCATCTCCTGCTCCTCACGTTGGTAGGTTCGAATGTAGCGATGTATCCATGCCTATCGGGCTGTCCCGGTCTCGCTCTAGTGCATGTGCAGCGCGTCGTTGAGATAGACGCAGGTCAGAATGGTGAACACGTAGGCCTGGAGAAAGGCGATGATGAATTCCAGCCCGGTCAGGGCCGCGACCAGGGCCAGCGGCACGACGCCGAAGACGCCGAGCGCGAACACGAAGCCGGCGAACACCTTGAGCATGGTGTGCCCGGCGGTCATGTTGGCGAACAGGCGCAGCGCCAGACTCACCGGCCGGGTGAAGTAGGACAACACCTCGATCGGGATGATCAGCGGCGCCATGAACGCCGGAATTCCGGCCGGCATCAGAAAGCCCAGGAAGCGGATGCCGTGCTTCTGGAAGCCAATCACGGTCACGCCGACGAACACCAGCAGCGCCACGACGAAGGTGACGATGATGTGGCTGGTGTAGGTGAAGCTGTAGGGGACCATGCCCAGCATGTTGCCGAAGAACACGAACATGAACAGGGTGAAGATGAAGGGGAAGTACTTGCGCCCGTCGGGCCCGACGTTGTCCCGGATCATGTTGGCGATGAACTCGTAGCTCAGCTCGGCCACCGATTGCAGGCGGCCCGGCACCAGGGCGCCGCGGCGCGTGCCGAGCATGAGCAGGGCGATGGTGAGCGTCACGCCGATGGTCATGAACAGCGCCGAATTGGTGTAGGACAGGTCGAGGTCGCCGATCCGAATCGGGATCAGCGCCTTGATCTCGAACTGTGCCAGGGGGCCGTGACCGTTGCCGCTTGCGTCTGCTGCCAACTTATTTCCCGCTCTCGTCTGGTCCGCCACCGGTTTTCGGCGCCGGGCCCTTCCCCTCGGCGCCCGCTTTCGGCGTCCGATCCAACTTCTCGTATCCGATCGCGTGGCCGATGCCGGTCACGGTCCGATAGACGTTCAGCATCCCGGCGGCGGCGCCGAGAAAGAAAAACACGATCATGAACCATGGCCGGGTATCCAGCCAGTAGTCCAGCCCCAGTCCGATTCCCACGCCCATGGCGATCCCCGCGACCAGCTCGGTGCTGATGCGAAAGGCGAACCCGAGTCCGCTGCCCCGGGCCCCGGGTCCGGTCCCGTCGTCGGGTCCGGCCCGTCTGGCCTGGGCGGCGCGGAGCCGGGCGTCGAAATCCTTTTTGGATGGGCCGGGCGGATCAGCCGTCATGGGCGCATCGCCCCCCGCAGTTCCCCCCGACCCCGCCGTGGCCGACTCCGCCCTGGCCCCCGCCCTGAATCGAGCCGTTCCCGAGCCTGAAAATCGCGCGCACCATAGAGAGCGTCCCGAGCCGTGTCAAGGCGCCGAGAACGCCCCGAAACCCGTTCAAATCCGGGGCTCCTGTGGGGTTCCCGTGGGTTCCCGGGGGGCCGGCTCAGGCGCTCTCGCGCAGCCCCTCGGCGGCCCCCAAATCGACCGAAACGAGCTGGCTGACGCCGCGCTCGCCCATGGTCACGCCGAACAGGCGGTCGACCCGGGCCATGGTCATGCGGTGGTGGGTGATGACCAGGAAGCGGGTCGTCCGGCTCTCGCTCAGCTCCTCGAGCAGGCTGCAGAAGCGGTCGACGTTGGCGTCGTCGAGCGGCGCGTCGACCTCGTCGAGCACGCAGATCGGCGCCGGGTTGGTCAGGAACACCGCGAACAGCAGGGCCAGCGCGGTCAGGGCCTGCTCGCCGCCGGACAGCAGCGACAACACCTGCAGGCGCTTGCCCGGCGGGCTGGCCAGGATTTCCAGGCCGGCGTCGAGCGGATCCTCGGCCTCGGTCAGCTTGAGATGCGCCCGGCCGCCGCCGAACAGGCGGACGAACAGCTCGGAGAAATGCTTGTCGACCTGCTCGAAGGCGGCCAGCAGCCGCTCGCGACCCTCCCGGTTCAGGCTCGAAATGCCCTGGCGCAAGCGGCCGATGGCGGCCACGAGGTCGCTCCGTTCCGCCTGCATGCCGGTGATCTGGGCGTCCAGCTCCTTGGCCTCGGCCTCGGCGCGCAGGTTGACCGGGCCCATGTTGTCGCGCTCCCGGGTCAGCCGCGCCAGGGTGGCCTCGACCTGCTCGCGCGGCGGCAGCTCCTGGCTCGGGTCGACCTCGGCGATCTCGAGCACCTGGTCCAGGGCGCAATTCAGGCGTTCGCGCAGCTTCTCGGTGGTGTTGGCCAGGCCCTGCGCGGCCTGGGCGACCGCACCCTCGGCGCGGACCCGCTCCTCGCGGGCGGTGCCGAGCGCCTGCTCCTCGGCCTTGAGCGCCCGGTCGGCGGCCGCCAGGCTGGTTTCGCCCTCGGCGAGCCGGTCCGCGGCCTCCTGGCGTCGTATCTCGGCGTGTCCGATCCGCTCGGCCAGGGCCTCGCGCGAGGCCGCCAGCGTGCCGGGCCGCGCCGCCAGCTCCTCGATCTCGGTTCCGGTCGCCTCGATGCGTTGGTCCAGCTCGCCCAGGTGGCGTGCGGTCTCCGCGCCGCGGCGGACCCAGGAGGCTTTCTCCTCGGCGATCGTCGCCAGGCGCCGGTCGCGCGCCTCGGCCTCCCGCGCCAGGCGGTCGGCGGCGCTCTGGCAGCGGGCCAGATCGAAGCGCCGCTCGCTCAAATCGGCGCGCAGCTGGTCGAGCCTGGCGCGCTCGGCGCTGAGATCGGGCAGTTCCTCGAATTCCGTGCGCGCCGAACCTTGCGCCGCCTCGGTTTCGGCGATCTCGGCGCTCAGGCGCTCGGCGGTCTCCTCGATCGCGGTCAGGCGCGAGGCCACCCCGGCCGCGGTTTGGGCCAGTTCACTTTGCTTGTGGCGCGCCGCATTCAGAGTGCCGAAGGCGGCCGCGACCTTGCCGCGGGCGCCCCGCTCGGCCTCGGCGGCGCGCTCGAGACGGGCGCGCGATTGGTCGTGGCCGCGGCGCGCGGCGGTGGTGGTTTCGACGGCGCCGGCCAGCAGGCCCTCCAGCTCGCTCAGCCGGTTGCGCTGTTCGAGGCGCTTGGCCGCGGTGGTCTGCGCCTCGGCCTTGGCGGTGAAGCCGTCCCAGCGCCACAGATCGCCGTCGCGGGTCACCAGGCGCTGGCCTGGGGCCAGGCCGGGCTGCAGGCGCGCCCCGGCCGCCGGGTCCGGCACCACGCCGATCTGGGACAGGCGGCGGTTCAGCGCCTCGGGCCCGCGCACCCATTGGCTCAGGGCATCGACCCCCGGCGGCAGCGGGACCGGGGTCTGGTAGGGATAGAGCGCCAGCCAATGGACCGGCGCCGCCGCGTCCGCCGGCGCCGCCAGGTCGTCGCCCAGCGCCGCGCCGAGCGCCGGCTCATAGCCCGGCTCGACCGCGATCTCGTCGAGCAGCGGCGTCCAGTCGCCGCCGGCCTCCGGTCCGAGCAGCGCCTCGATCGCGGCGGCCTCGGCCTCCAGCCGGGCGCGCTCGGATTCGGCGCGCTG